>MFPT01000001.1 GCA_001782805.1 Candidatus Magasanikbacteria bacterium RIFCSPHIGHO2_01_FULL_41_23
CAGACACCGATTCAATTTATTAACACTAATTTTCCGAAAGAGTGCAGAATGGGGTTGACTAATACAGTTGGTTGTTTTTTATTTTATACAATGATATATTTTCCCTGATTATTCGGTGGCAATCATCCCAACCGTGTCACTTGCTCGGTTGTCATCATGTCAGTCATCGCCGCTCGCTCGCAGATAAACTCACTGAATGGCTCACTCCCTACATTGTCCGCTCGGCTTTGATTATTTACAGTATTACATCAGCCTCACGTTCAAACGTGCGCTGACTGACATGAATGCCAACCTCACTAATGTCAATGTGAAAAATTCGGTCTACTGAATAAGTAAACTGGAGTGAGATCTTTTTCTCGATGCCCGAGCTCGGTCGAGTGGTCGAGAAAAAGATCTCGCGAAGTTTGCTTAAGACTTAGAAAGCTGAGTATATTGACTTACTGAGAATGCATAATCCGTTAGACTATCAGTTGAACAAAAGGATATCGTCGAATTTTGCTTACGTGTTAGTACGAATGAGGTTTGGTTAAGAATTAATATACACATAAATATATGAAAGCCTCGGATTTATTAGTCAAAACCTTAGAAAACGAAGGCGTGGAATATATTTTTGGTTTGCCCGGCGAAGAAAATTTGGATTTTGTTGAATCACTGCGAACGTCAAAAATTAAATTAATTGTCACGCGCCACGAACAAGCTGCGGGTTTTATGGCCGCGACATACGGCCGCCTCACCGGCAAAACCGGTGTATGTTTGTCCACTCTCGGTCCGGGCGCGACCAATTTGGTAACCGCGGCCGCGTACGCGCAACTGGGCGCCATGCCCATGCTTATGATCACTGGCCAAAAACCGATCAAAAAAAGTAAACAAGGCCAATTTCAAATTGTGGATGTCGTGGGTATGATGCGCCCCCTCACCAAATTCGCCAAACAGATCGTGAGTGCGTACAGCATTCCTTCCACCGTACGCGAAGCCTTTCGTATCGCCGAAGAAGAACGGCCCGGTGCGGTACATTTGGAATTGCCCGAAGACATTGCGGCCGAAGACACCGATGCAACTTTGTTGCAGGTACAAAAACCCCGCCGGCCAGTGGCCGAAGACAAAGCCATCGCCCGCGCCGTGGAAATGATTACAACAGCCAAACATCCACTCATTTTAATTGGCGCAGGTGCCAATCGCAAATTAGTTTCCAAAATGCTTGGAGAATTTATTGATAAAACCGGCATTCCTTTTTTTTGCACGCAAATGGGCAAGGGCGTGGTTGATGAACGACATCCGCTTTATTTAGGAACAGCCGCGCTTTCAGTCAATGATTTTTTGCACTGCGCCATTGATCGAGCGGATTTAATTATCAATATTGGACACGATGTCGTGGAAAAGCCGCCGTTTATTATGCGACCGGATAGCGCGAAAGTAATTCACCTTAATTTTTTGAGCGCCAAAGTTGATGAAGTTTATTTTCCTCAATTGGAAGTAATTGGCGACATTGGCAATGCACTGTGGCAAATAAAGGAAAGACTTGCACTGTTTACCCCGAATGTAATCGAGGGGATCGAGTCCCTAAAGGGCGAGCCGAACCAGAATTTTGATTATTTTTTGAAAGTAAAAACCCAAATCGACGAACATCTGGCGCGCGACAGCCGCGACGAACGTTTTCCGATTATTCCCCAGCGAATTGTTGAAGAAGTACGCACGGCCATGCCCAGCGACGGCATTTTAACCTTGGATAATGGTATGTACAAACTGTGGTTTGCGCGTTATTATCGCGCGCATGAACGTAATACAATTTTGCTTGATAACGCATTAGCGACTATGGGAGCTGGATTGCCCTCGGCTATGGCCGCCGCGCTTATTTTTCCCAATAAAAAAATCCTCAGCATTTGTGGTGACGGCGGATTTATGATGAATTCGCAAGAATTGGAAACCGCGCTGCGTTTAAAATTAAATTTGACCGTGTTGATTTTGAACGACAGCGGTTATGGCATGATTAAATGGAAACAGGATGCTGGTGGTTTTGGAAAATTTGGTTTGGATTTTGGTAATCCTGATTTTGTAAAATATGCCGAGGCCTATGGCGCGAATGGATATCGCGTAACTAAAACTGCTGATTTAAAAAATATATTAGAAAAATGCCTTAATCAATCGGGCGTGCATATTATTGAAGTACCGATTGATTATTCGGAAAATGAACGCGTGCTGACCAATGAATTGCGGGATAAAGCCTGTCTTATTTAAAATTTTAAAAATTAATTGTGGATAAATCAAGCTAAAGACCTTGTTTATTTTTTTTATAAAGAGTAGAATGATGCACATGCTCGAAATCATCAACTGGATCTAATGATCCAGAAGAAACTTCCGAAGTAAAGGTTGTGGCTACCTGTTCTAAGCCGCCAGAGACCGTTGTGGTGTAAAGTAGGAAAAACCACACTATTGGTCTCTGTGACTGTTCGGCATGATGTGATTCGCTCTTTTCTTGGTGCCGGCAGTATCCTACTTCTGCCGTCACCATTCCTCATTTTTGATAAAATAGGTCGTTTACGATCTTTTTTTTTATTTTCCAGAGAGGATTTCATGACTTGTAATTTGTAATTACCAGAGGTAAAATTCAAGGGAGTTAGTTGTCCGAAAAAATCGGACAAGTGGAATTAAAGGCTTACATATGAAAGATTTTTCCGAATGGCATAATATAAAACATAAAATCGAAAATTTTCAAGTTGAAAAACTTTTTCACGACCGCGAAATTTGGTGGTGTTCATTGGGATCTAACATCGGTTTTGAACAAGACGGAAAAAATGCTAAATATGAACGACCTATTTTAATTTTTAGAAAATTTAGCAAAGGTATGTTTTGGGGTCTACCGCTAACATCAAAAGAAAAGGATGATATATTCCACCACAAAATAATATTGCATTTGATTGATCAAAACGAAAAACCGCAAGAAAAAATTTCGCGAGTTATTTTGTCCCAATTAAGATTATTGAGTGCAAAAAGACTAATACGACGCGTGGCTAGAATTAACGAGAAAATATTTGCTGAAATTGAAAAACAGGTAATTAATTTAATCTTAGAAAAAGAAAACGGACTCTTGATAGAGTCCTCGGGTGCCTTACGGCAATTTGTATAATCATTATACCATCAAATAATTTCCTGTCAAGACATAAATAATTTATGCTATGCCCCTCATCTCCATCAATCCCGCCACCGGTGAAAAAATTTCGGAAATTCCCGAACTAACGTCTGAACAAATTCAGACTAAATTAGCGCTTGGGGACGATACATTCCAAAAATGGCGCGAAACTGATTTCGCCGAACGCGCGGCCAAAATGAAACGTCTAGCCGAAATCCTCCGCGCGAACGCCCAAAAATACGGCGAGATTATGACGCGTGAAATGGGAAAACCAATCACTGCCGCGCGCGCCGAAGTGGAAAAATGCGCATGGGTCTGTGAGTATTACGCAGAAAACGCAGAAAATTTTTTGTCTCCTGAAATCGCCGAGAGTGATGCTAGTGAAAGTTTTGTTCGCTTTGATCCCATTGGTCCGGTTTTGGCAGTAATGCCTTGGAATTTTCCCTTTTGGCAAGTGTTGCGATTTGCCGCACCAACAATTATGGCGGGAAATGTCGGACTCCTCAAACATGCATCTAATGTACAGGGATGCGCGGCCGCGATTGAAGAATCTTTTATTTTGGCCGGTTTTGCTCAAGGTATTTTTCAAAACTTGGCCATTGGATCCGGCGCTGTGGAAACGGTAATTCGCGATCCGCGCGTCAAAGCCATTACTTTAACCGGCAGTGAATACGCCGGTCGCAAAGTCGCGGAAATTGCCGGCGATGAAATTAAAAAAGTTGTTCTTGAATTAGGTGGCAGTGATCCATTTATTGTGCTCACCGATGCTGATGTGGCATTGGCAGCCGAAACCGCGGCCACAGCTCGTTTCCAAAATTGCGGCCAAAGTTGCATCGCGGCCAAACGCTTTATTGTGGTGGAAAATGTGGCCGAAAAATTTATTGAATTATTTAAAATCGCCACGGAAAAATTAATTATTGGCGATCCAATGAATGAGGAAACACAGATAGGACCAATGGTTAATCAAAAATCACTTGAAGAAATTGACCGCCAGGTTCAAGAATCAATCAAAAAAGGCGCGCGTTTAATTATCGGCGGAAAAAAATTTGAAGAAACAAGTTTACCACGAGCTTGTCGAGGGGGTTACTTTTACTCTCCCACTATTTTAGCTGATGTTAAAATTGGAATGCCCGTCTATGACGAAGAAACATTTGGCCCGGTTGCGGCCGTGATTACGGTTCGAGACGAAGCCGAAGCTATTCGAGTGGCCAATGATACTCCGTTTGGTTTGGGTTCATCAATTTGGACCAAAAATTTAGATAAAGCCAAACAACTAGCCTCACACATTAATGCCGGTTCAGTATTTATCAACGGCCTAGTAAAATCAGACCCACGCCTGCCATTTGGCGGCACCAAAAAATCCGGCTATGGTCGCGAATTGGCCGGATTTGGAATTAGAGAGTTTGTAAATGTAAAAACCGTTTGGGTTAAGTAGATTCTTCACCAAGTCTTCTTATAAATTGCTCTTTTTTTTCTTCTAAAACATTCAGTAAACGAACACCTAGTAAAGCTCTTTTTATTTCATCATCTTGCGTCTCATCAATTCGTTCGGAAAAAGTGCTTATATAATCTATTATTTTTTTGCCCTTATCAATTCTGGCTTTTTGTTCACCAATTAATGTATCAATATACTGATCAATGTCAGTAACCGACTCTAAATTCCAATGATACAAGCCCGAACCAAGATCAGCACTGAGTCCAGTCGTATCTTTGGTATCGGCGTAGAGTCGTTCATAATCCCCTCTAGTATTTAACACGAGCGCATTTATTTTTTTACGTTCCGTTGATTTTTTCCCAAAAAGACTAGTCATTGTTTTAACATCTTCTAATTTTTCAATAAAAGATTCTGCTAACAGTATTTTATCAGTGATATCTTTGGTTAATTTATTTGCAGCTTCACGAACTTGCGCCCCTTCACTATCTTTTCCTGTATTATCCGGCTGTATTTCAACATCATTTGGTCTAACATAATTAAAATTAGACAAAACTTGAAAACAATAGCCTTTGGGATCGAGGTCAAGATCTTGTTTTTTACGAGTGATCTCAGCTGAAAAATTCCGTTGTTCGTCAGATATGTTACTGAAACTTTCTTCTACCATTGTTTCTTTAATTCGACGACTAATAAAAACAATCTCCTTTTTTTTAATACTTTCAAAAAGACCCCGTGACACTTCAAGAATAGTCTCTTCTACGGCAATTATTCTGGCCGCTTCTGACAAAGTTGGCTCTGTCTCCAATACCGACAATCTTTCATCAATATCGGCAAATAAATTGTTTATTTCTGAAAATAAATTAACACTTACGGTTCTTCCTGTCTCATTTTCAACCAATTGTATTATTCTTTCGTCGTCTTGCTTATTATCGCTTGTGAAATCATAATTAAAAAATTTGGCATTTTCATCAATAACAGCGGAAATAATTGCATTTATTCTTGCTACTTTTCTTGATACTTCAGCAACAGCTTCAGCAGTAAGTTTTTCTGCATGATTCACTTTTTCAATTACCACAGGATTAATTCCTTCTAATAAATTATGATTTGGAAAAAATGTTAATATTTCTTTATACAAAACAATAACTTCCTTAAGATGCTTTATACCTTCCTTAATACTTTGATTGTTTGGATTTTTAATTAATCTTAGTTCTTCCTTTTGGAGCTGTGCTTCATTATAAGAAATGGATCTTAAAGTTTCAGCCAAATTACTTTCATCTCTATTTATATCTAAAATTTCGTCAGCTCTCACTGTATCACCATCCCGCACTCCACCTTCTTCTACTCCTTCTACTCTGGGCCGAGACGACGATAATTCTTTCATACCTTTTGATCGTTCTGAATTTTCTACAGACATAAATTTAAGTTAAAAAATACTTTATATCACGAATTGTACCCCCCCACTTGGATGTGTCAAATAAAAAATATAATTCCATTACAAAAATGAGTCTATAGACTCATTTTTGGTATCCGTGAATTTGTGAACATTGAAACGACTTGGATAAAATAAATTTATTTTTTCCATTCCATTAATTTCAAAACACCGGGATCGGCGCTGTCATGATTACTGTAAAAACCAATTTTTAATACTGAATCAGAGATACGATGTAAAAACTCCGAATATTCCTCCGAACCAAGGTCGGGACGAAATTCTCCATTTGGCAAAAGATATGAATCCCACAAAGAAAGAAGCCGACGAAAAGCGTCTTCGCTCACTAGACGCGTATCATGTGTAATTTGAGCCATATCTAACACCCCATTTTCTTTAATGACATATAATTGTTTGGTGCCAATCGTAAAATCAGCATAAAAATCCTGCAACGAAAAGGAATGTAACCCAGGATGGCTGTGCATGGTTGCGACTATTTTATCAAATTTACACACAAATAAACCGCTAGGATCTTTGATTTCTGTTTCTTTCAGAGGCGCGCCGATTGAAACACTGTCTTCGTCTCCTTGGCAACAAGGACCCCACGCCAGTTTGTCTTCATGGTTAGACACTACAGCACAACCAAATTCAACATGATGAGCATTTTGAAGATCAAAAAGTATGTTGGAGGCTTGATAAAAACTCTGTTCCAGTGAATCATTACCTCCCGCACATTCGGGCATAATGGGAACCGGAGTATCCAACGTCAACAACTTAGGCAACTCTTTAAACTGAGGTGAACGATCAACCACACATTGTCTTAACAAAGTCAGCGCATCAACTGATTCAACTGCCGTATCACGGTTATCACCTCGAAAGCCCCCCCCCTCAGGAAGTTTTGCCATCATATTTTTTGTATAATAATAAAAATATATCGTACCATTATTTCAGTCCAACATGCAATAATTAATATCAAAAAATACTACGCAATCCGGTATCCGCGAATTTGTAAATATTAAGACAGTTTGGATTAAGTAGTTTTTTCAGAATCATCGGCTTTAAATTTATCCAGATTGTTTTGTAATTCCTGCGCAAAACGAACTGCCACTAATTTTCTTTTTATCGAATCTCCTTGTGTTTTGTCAATCCTTCTGTAAAAAGTATTAACATAATCTATAATTTTTTCACCTTTGGCGATTCTCTGTTCTTGTTCAGTAATAAGATCATCAATAAATTGATCAGGATCAGCCACAGCATCTAAATCCCAAGCGGGTTTAAAACTTTCCCCACCAATCCAACCCATAGATTTATGCAATTCATCCAACTGTTCTTTTTTTAACTTATCAGAAAATTGACGCAATTCTTCATCAGATTCAAGATCACGCGAAACTCTAACTTGAATATCACGATAAAGGTGGTCATATTTCCCTCTAATTTTTTTAAGGGCGTCTTTCTTTTTTCCTTTCTCACCAACCCCAAAGATGACTCCTTTAATTTCTTTTATTTTTTCTAATTCTTCAACAAAAGCGCGTACATCTTTAACCTCTGCTTTAATATCCCAAGTTAATTTGGCACCATGCTCACGACGCTCTTCAAAACTATTTTCCCTAGTATTATCCTGAATTTCCACGTCGTTTGGATCTAAATAATTAATTCCTCTTAAAATTTCATAAGAATGACCTTCTTTGGCAAAACCAATCGCTTGTTTCTTCTGAGTTATATCATTCGCAAATTTCTGTTGTTCGGCAGACACATCATCAAAATCAGGAATATTTTTTCTGATTTCAGCAATACTGGTTTCAACCAATTTCTCCAATTCACCAATCATTTTTTTGGCTAGTATTTCTTTCGCTTTTGGTTTTAATATAGTACCCTGATCAAAGAGTAATAATCCATCATGAATTTTGGAAAAACTACTAGCTATATATGAAAATATTTCAGTTTGATATCTCTGATTTTTAACACTAAATTGCACATCTCTTCCACCATCAGCGCGGTTATTAATTTTAATATCATCATAATTACGTAAAGATTTTATAATTGCATCAATATCTCCGCCTATTTTTGCTACTTTTTCCAATTCTTGCGCAATGATTTTTTCTGAACTGACCACCTCTCTCACCACTGCTGAATTAACTCCTTCCAATTCATTTTGATCCGACACACTGGATTCCAATACTCGTCGTAAATGACTAACCTGTTCTCTTTTGTTCACTAATTGTCTGGCAATTTCGGAATCATCTAAAAAGAAATCAGGTTGTTCTTCTTGAAATTTTTCTAATTCATCAATATCTTTATCTAGATTATTAATTTCTTGTAAGAGTGCCGATAACTCTTCTTCCTCTTCATTAGTGGTGAGAATGCGTTCAACCACTTCCTCATCACTTCTTGCTTTTACTGCCTTTGTTTCCATGCCTTTTGCTCTTAATGCTTCGGCAATTAATTCTTGGGCACTTTTTGGTCTACTGGGATTTTCTTTTTCAGACATATCAGACATAAATTTAAATTAAAAAAACTATATACCAAGAATTGTACCCCCCCCCCACTTGTATCTGTCAAACAAAATTGATATTTTCCCTGATTCCACTTTCTAAAAAGTAATTTACCTGTTAGAATTTAAGACATATGAAAAATACTATTTCCCAATTGGCAAAACTCATCCGCCACCACATTCTCACCATGACTACTACGGCCGGATCCGGCCATCCTTCATCATCATTATCTGCCACAGATTTAATGACCACGCTGATGTTTGGTGGTTTTTTTCAATACGATATTAAAAATCCTGAACATCCAAACAATGACCGCCTAATTTTTTCCAAAGGCCACGCGTCACCACTTTTTTACGCGTTATGGGCAATTGCCGGCGGGATCCCCACTGATGAATTAAATACATTGCGCAAATTCGGCTCGCGTTTGGAAGGCCATCCCACGATGAAATTTCCGTTTACCGAAGCGGCGACCGGATCGCTTGGTCAAGGTTTGTCTATTGGCGTGGGCATGGCGCTCAATGCCAAATATCTGGATAAACTGCCGTACAAAACCTACGTTTTGCTGGGCGACAGTGAATTGGCTGAAGGTTCAAATTGGGAAGCGATGATGAGCGCGGCGCATTATAAACTGGATAATTTAATCGCAATTGTTGATGTCAATCGTCTTGGTCAACGTGGTCAAACTATGTTTGGATATGATATTAAAAATTATAAAAAGAAAATTGAAGCATTCGGTTGGAAAACGATTGTAATTGATGGACATAATCCCAAACAAATTGATAAAGCGTTCGCACAAGCCGCAAAAGTTAAAGGACAACCCGTGGCCATTATTGCCAAAACTACCAAAGGCAAAGGCGTCAAATGTATGGAAAATAAAGAAGGCTGGCATGGCAAAACTCTTAACGCAACCGAGTTGCAAACAGCTTTGAAAGATTTAGGAGAAGTTGATCTTAATCTACAAGGAGAAATAAAAAAAACAAAAAACTTGCCTTCGTCTTTTGGACTTCAACGTGGCAAAGTAAAGCCATTCGCGGAAATTGACAGTGCACAAATGTACGCTGAACCGCTCGCCACTCGTGCCGCTTATGGTCATGCGCTGGTGGAAATGTTTCCGCATTTTCCCAATATGGTGGTACTGGACGCCGAGGTCAGTAATTCCACATTTGCTGAACAATTTAAAAAACAATACCCCAAACATTTTTTTGAAATGTTTATAGCCGAGCAAAATATGGTTGGTGTGGCAATTGGACTTGCCCGACGTGGCAAAATTCCGTTTGTTTCCACTTTCGCCGCTTTTTTTACCCGCGCGGCTGACCAAATTCGCATGGCACGTCACAGTAACGCGAATATCAAATTGATTGGTTCTCACTGTGGTGTAAGTATTGGCGAAGATGGCGCTTCACAAATGGGATTGGAAGATATTGCGCTTTTTCGTGCTATTCCGGATAGTGTTGTTTTGTATCCCGCTGATCATGTCAGCGAAGAAAAATTAAGTATCTGCGCGGCCGAACACAATGGCATGGTTTATCTGCGCACCACGCGCGCGGCTGTAGCTCCTATTTATCAACCAAACCAAACATTTAAAATTGGTGGCAGCCACACCCTCAGATCCGGTTCAACCCATTCGGCGAGCTCAGGGCAAGCAGGCTCACCACAAACAAAAGATGATGTCACTATTATCGCGGCCGGCATTACTGTATATGAAGCGCTCAAAGCCTACGAAGAATTAAAAAAACAAAATATTTTTGCGCGCGTGATTGACTTATACTCCATTAAACCCTTGGATTTTGAAACTTTAAAAAAAGCCGCGGCCGAAACCAAATGTATTATTACTGTGGAAGATCATTATCCGGAAGGCGGAATCGGCGAAGCTGTGACAGCCGCTCTTTCAACAACCGGAATCAAAATAATTTCATTGGCGGTTAAAAAATTACCGATGAGCGGTAAACCTAACGAACTTTTGGCGTATGAAGAAATTAATGCCGCGGCCATTATCGCGACCATAAAGAGTATCTAATCTTTGACACTGTCCCAAATTAATTTATACCAAATTTTATAACTCTCCGCGAGTTGACGATTGACCATCACAAAAATAGTAGTATCATCAAATACTCGACCAACCTCCACATTGGCGAAAGTGACCACTCGATCTCCAAAGATATCAAGAACCCCAGACGTGGCATACTCGGGAGGCAAAACTTTTTTCTTTCCACCTTCTTTGGCAATTACCTCGGGTAAAAATTTCTTTACTCGAGGATCATAAAGAGTGTAAAAATCAATTTTATATTTTTTAACCAATTGCCATAATTCTTTTGTCAATCCAGGACTTAAACTATACAAAAGTCCTTTGGCACCCAATGAATACGCATCTTCACGAATACGCATTACTTCGCGGACATAGTTCTTAAATCCTTCCGGACCTTTATAAATATAAGCTGCTTCCTCAGCCAATGTTTTATTATAATTCTTGCGCAAATCCGGAAGAATCAAATTTAGTTTATTTTCACGCTCCTTAACAACTTCGAGCAATTTATCGGGATGCACCGCCTGATAACGATTCTCTCCTTTTTGAAAAATTGGGGAAACCAAACCTTTTTGCGTTAAACGATTTAACGCATCGTAAATACTGCGACGATGAATATCAGCTTTTACGGAAAGTTGAGAAACAGAAATATCTCCTGTGGATAACAGTGTCTCGTATAATTTTGCTTCATTTTTGGTTAATCCTAACTCCTCAAAAATTTTACTATACATAGCTAAATAATATAAATAAATAGTGGGTATACATATCACCACGTGGTGATATGTGCCACTCATTTAATATATCGTAGAGTATACATATGGTCAAGGCGACCTCGACAACAAAAGGAGATCCTCATGAGTAAAGTTAAGATCGATGAAGTTCTCATGTTCCAACCGAGTCCAGAGATGCTCGATCGTTTCGATAATGGTATCGAGTTCCGTCCGAGTCATGCGCGACGCCCATGGGCTATGCTTCGGTTCGTGGAGCTCAAGAAGTTCCTCGTCCTCTTGGCCATCCTCCAGGAGCGCGATTCCAACCAGCGATGTTCGCCTCCGCAAGAGGTAGACATGATGTGGCATCACTTCATCTCTGATGACACCCGTGCCTACACCGATTTCTGCAACACCTACCTCGGCGGTTACATCCACCACCAGGCGGGCGGGAACTACCCGAAGGAAAATCTGGTAGCGTTGGCGATCGAACTGAGGATCCAACTTGATCCACGCTTCTGGGCGCCGCCACGGTTCGGCGTGCAGTGCGGCTGACCTGACGCACAGCTGTTACGACATGATGTCGCAGCAGCTGTGTCTCTCCTCTTTTTAAATTTTTAAAAAAGCCCGTAGTTGATGCGGGCTTTTATATTTTTATAGTTTATTTCTCCACCACACGTCCACCGTAATCACCCGTTTCCGTATTCACCAAAATTTCTTCACCTTCTTTAATGAAAATCGGCACATTTACTTTTAAACCATTTTCCATAACCGCTTCCTTGGTAATATTGCCGCCTGATGAATCGCCTTTGACCGCGGCCGGTGAATCCGCCACCGTATACTGAATTTTTTTGGGTAATTCAATCGCCACGACATTATTTTCGTGTGTTAATGCTATCACTTCCAAACCTTCTTTTAGATATTTGGCGTCATCATCCAAAATACCGGCGCTCACATCAGCGGTTTCATACGAACTTTGATTCATGAATGAAAAAAAATCACCATTTTTATAAAGATATTGCATATTTTGTCTTTGCACTTGCACCGTATCAACAGTTTCCCCGCTTTTATAGGTAATTTCCATTCCTTTATTATTGGAAATTCCTTTTAATTTTGTTTTGGTAAAAGCCGAACCTTTACCCGGATTGACAAATTGACAATCAGTCACCACGTACAAATTGTTTTGGTGACGAATCACCGCGCCTTTTTTAATATCAGTCGTACTGCCCATATATTTTTAAAATAATTTTGACGCCGGTAATACTAACACGTCATCAATGTTTTTGCAACCTAACAAAACTTGAATCAAACGATCAACTCCCAACGCTATTCCCGCTGATGGAGGCATTAAACCGACTGCTTCCACAAAATCTTCGTCAATGGCAAAAATGTCTTTGCCTAAATCAACCCGACGTTCCTGCTCTTCTGTCAACCGTCGACGTTGTTCCACCGCGTCAGTTAATTCGGAAAATCCATTCGCAATCTCCAAACCGTTTATATATACCTCCACGCGTTCCGCATAACCAATATCGGTCGCGGATGGACGTGACAATGCCGCCATAGCTAGTGGATAATGATGTAAAATAATACCGCCACGATCAATTAATTTCGGTTCAATTTCATTTAAAAAAATCCGATAAAATAAATCTTCATAACTTTCGTTTTCATTTGGATTAAATCCGCGTTTGCGACATAATTCCAACATTGGTTCGCGTTCCAGATAATCATTAAAATTAATTCCTATAAACTCGCGCCACAAATCCCGCATATGAACGCGCGTAAATTTTATTTTTTGTTTCTGATTAATTTTTGTTTGCAAAAAATCACATAGATTCTCAACATCATCCATCAAACTATAAAAATCCGCATTCGCGCGATACCATTCCACCATGGTAAATTCCGGATTATGCGTGCCACCAAAACTTTCCTGATCGCGGAATACTTTGCCCAATGAAAATATTTTTTTAAATCCGATCGCCAGTAATTTTTTCATGGCGTACTCCGGCGAAGTATGCAAATAACCCGTAAATTCTTTATTCTGTTCATTAAAAAAATTCACTGGCATGGATGATAAATATGGTTCTTGTCCGGGCAATCGGAGCAGTAATGGTGTATCCACTTCAATAAAACCGGCTACGCCAAACCAATCACGCATTGCCCGAATCAAGGCAAAACGCGACTCTAAAACTTTTTTTTGTTGTGACAAATGAGTCAATTGAGACATATAATTGCCTCTATTGAGCGCCTTTTTTTATAATTTGTCAATAATCCGCATGCATAAGTTAACATACATCCTGCACTCCTTGGAAACCCAAGGACTATGCAAGTACACCGACTAT
>MFPT01000002.1 GCA_001782805.1 Candidatus Magasanikbacteria bacterium RIFCSPHIGHO2_01_FULL_41_23
CAAGCCACCACGCACGCGGAGCGTGCGATTAGTCGGCATCAGGGTTGCTTTCAAAATACATTCGAACTTTGTATAATACACACCGCAAAATTTCAGAATGGGTTTCTGGAGCGAATACTGGGTCGCGCCGAAGGCGCGACCCCACTTTGTCCGTTTCTTCTGATTCCGAATTTTGGCGGAGAGTGAGGGATTTGAACCCTCGATACCTTTCGGTAAACCGCCTTTCCAAGGCGGCGCCATAGACCACTAGGCGAACTCTCCATTTTTTATTTGTTATGTTTTCCCATTTCTCGAATTATTTCCAACGGATAACGAATTCCTTTTAAGTAGTCAGCCACAGCAGCCTCAAAAACCAACGGATTAACATGATGAGCCGGATCCAAATCCTTTAATTCAGCAGGATCAGCCCACCTCACTGCCAAAATATTATCACCTGCTTCTTCTGTACCAGCGATAGGCTTAGCGACGAACACAAATCTAATAGAATGATTTTTTCCAATTGAATTATATACACCCAAGAGCGCAGTAATTTCTACCTCCAATTTGGTTTCTTCAAACACCTCACGTTTGGCAGCTTCCCAGGCTTTTTCTGTTACTTCCATTGTTCCGCCCGGATAATTCCATTTCTGAAAATTTTTTTGTTTGGCTTCTTGGACGAGTAAAATTTTACCGTCCTTTTCTACAATAGCCGTAGCATATATTCTCATTTCCATATTACTTTCTTTTAATTTTAACGAGCCAAAAACTACAGAAAACCAGCAGTACAATACTAAAATATTGCGCCGGAGTCAACCCGTAGTAACGCGTGTCGGCATTGGCAATGTCGGTGGCGCGCCAAAAGTCTAAAACAAGCCGTAGAGCGCTGTAATAGGCTAAAATAATGAGTGCCCGGGTACCAGATTGGAGAATTTTACGGCGCGTTATCCAAAGCCCCAAAGCGAGCGGCATCATCCCCAAAATTTCCAGCCAGGCCATATCCAAGCGCGGACCGGTCGGCGTCATTATCGCGAGTGGACAATTGGAATGCACGCCTAAGTGATCGTGAATCATAAAACAGCCTACACGGCCAATCATCCAGCCCGGCACAGCTGCCACTAAAAACAGATCGCCTAATTCTTTAAGATTGAATTTATTTTTTTTAATTAAATACCAAGCTGCCAAGCCGGCACCCAAAAAACTGCCGAACGATGACATGCCGCCCTGCCAGATTTTAAAAATCTCAATTGGATTTTGCCAAAAAAACAGTGGCTCGTACAATAAAACATGACCCAATCGGGCGCCAATAAAACCCCAAATAATAGTCCAAAAAGCAATATCTAAAATATTTTTTTGTTTCGGATTATTTTTTGTATATGTACCAATCATCCACAAACTCACACCCATTCCCAACGCCACAAAAAATCCCCATACCTGAATAGGAATCGGACCAAAATAAACAACCGTAAACTGGAACCACGGTATCATATATTATGGCGCTCCTGCCCGAACATTAGTTTTAGCTGTGTCAGCTAAAACTTTAAGTACTGATTGTTCGTTATCAACGATTTGATACAGTTCGTCGTCTTCTTCGGCAATCGTATCAACATCATGAACCAAAATTTCTTTGATAAAATTATGCAATGGCCCCCAAAATGAATGATCAACAAGTATGACCGGAACGCGTGTCATTTTTTTAGTTTGAATCAAAGTTAGAACTTCAAATAATTGATGCAGTGTACCAAAACCGCCCGGATAAAATATGAATGCGTTCGTTGGAGTCATCAATATTAGTTTGCGCGTAAAAGGAAAATTGAATTGAATTGATTTGGTTAAATAATGATTAAGAAATGCCTGGCCACGCACTTGCATGGCAATTCCCATTGACACACCGCCGTGTTCAAACGATCCTTGATTGGCCGCTTCGGCTACTCCCAAATTTCCACCCGTAATAATGGCATAACCGGCTTTGGCCAGTTCGCCTCCCAATTTTCGTGCGGATTGATAATAATGACTATTGGGAAGAATATCTTTGGTACCAAGTATAGTTATTGTCTGACTGATATTGCTCACAAATTCAAATCCTTCCACCAATTCCGCCATTATTCTAAAAATTTTCCAATCGATATTCCCTACACAATGAAAACCATTAGGATCGAGCGCGCAATTATTGGATCGGTCAACTACGTTACCCAAAATTTCCATGGCTTCTTCCGCCGTATCCACCACGTGCCAAGAATCGATCCAACGACGATCCAAATCTGTTTGATCAGCATGTTCCCGCAAAAAAGTAAGTAATGGATTCCAAAATTCACGATCAAGCAAAACTATGGGCGTGGGTAAAATAAAACCCAAGTCAATCAGGTCAACCACTTCAAAAAATTCATCCATAGTTCCAAAACCACCCGGAAAATAGACAAAAGCATTGGCCGGAGAAGTCAACATTACTTTGCGCGTAAAAAAATAAAAAAATGATGTTGATTTGGTTACAAACGGATTCAAAACTTGTTCCGATGGTAATTGAATATTAAGACCGATTGATTGACCATTGGCTTCAAACGCCCCATGATTAGCCGCCTGCATTATTCCCGGACCTCCGCCCGTAATAACCGTGAAACCTTTTTGCGCCAATTTACTACCAAGTTCGCGCGCCAATACGCAATACTCCGATGTATCCTTAAAACGAGCTGAGCCCAAAACAGTAATTTCATTTTTAAGCTGAGACAAAAATTCATAGCCTTCCACAAATTCGGACATGATGCGAAAAATACGCCATGGTTCCCGATAATCACCTGGTTGCAAAGCATACCCAAATGGATGTGGTATTTTTTCATGAATCTGTGCGGAATTTTTAGCTGACATATGCTGACATATGAAGAATTTAAATAAAAATAAAAATGGAACGGATAAAGCTTTTTTGAGCCCGATATTTATGAGGGTCTCAGAAAAAGATTTGCAGTGAATTTTTATTTTAATTTACTTAATTTTTTCCAAATGATTTCCAATTCGCATCACTAATGCATCAGCCAAACGTGGTCCAATAATTTGCAAACCAACAGGCAGGCCAGCTTCAGTTTTTCCGGCGGGAATTGATAATGCGGGAAGACCCGCGACTGATGCCGGACTGACAAATACATCTGCCAGGTACATGGCCAAAATATCTTCTTTTTTGGCTCCAATATCAAACGCGGGGAATGGCGAAGTCGGTGTAACAATTGCGTCGCATCTGCTAAACGCAGTTTGAAAATCCTGAATAATTAATGTTCTGACTTTTTGGGCTTTTTTATAATAAGCATCATAATAACCAGCGGAAAGCGCGTATGTGCCAATCATAATGCGGCGCTTAACTTCATCGGGGAAACCAGCGGCACGGGTATTCGCATAGGTGGCGTAGAGATCTTCTCCCGGAACGCGTACCCCGTAACGTAACCCATCAAGCCGAGCTAGGTTTGACGAATCCTCGCTGGGTACAATTAAATAATATGTAGGAACTGCGTATTTGGTATACGGTAAGGAAACCGGAATTAATTGCGCCCCGAGTTTTTCCAGTTCTTTAATTTTTTCTTCAACTATTTTTTTGGTTTCCTCGTCCATTCCTTCCAATTCAAAGTATTCTTTGGGCACGCCAATTTTTAAACCGGTAATTGAACCAATAATTTCTTGGGTATAATTTGGGACAGCCTCAGTAACCGTGGTGGCATCCAACGGGTCATAACCAGCCATAGTTTCCATAATAATTGCCATGTCAGCGACGGTTTTGGTCATTGGTCCAACCACGTCCAGCGAACTGGCCATGGCCATAATGCCATACCGAGAATTACGGCCATAGGTTGGACGCAAACCATTAATTCCACAAAATGAGGCCGGTTGGCGAATTGATCCGCCCGTATCTTCGCCAATGGAAAATAAACAATGGTTATCCGCGACCGATACGGCAGAACCACCGCTTGAGCCGCCAGAAACTTTGGTTTCATCATACGGATTTCGTACCGAGCCGTACATGGAATTTTCATTACTGGCGCCATGACCAAAAGTATCACAATTTGTTTTGCCAATGAGAACTGCGCCAGTCGCGCGGATTTTTTTTATGACTGTAGCATCATAAATTGGAATATAATCGCCCAAAATTTTTGATGCTCCGGTTGATAATGTTCCTGCGGTGCAAATCGCATCTTTAATTGAATAAGGAATGCCGGTTAGTGGAAAGGAGTTATCGGACGCGAGCAAGGTATCGGCGATCTTTGCCTGTTCCAGTGCCTTGATTTCATCAATCGTAATAAACGCATTTAAACGTGCATTGCGTTCTTTGGCGCGCGCTAAACAAGCCTGGGTTAGTTCCACGCTGGAAAATTCTTTGGCGCGTAAACCAGCCGCCGCTTCAGTGATTGTTAGAGTATTAAGATTTGCTGACTTCATGTTTTTTTAAATACCGCGGGAACTTTCAAAAAATTCGTTTCTGAATCAGTAAATTGATTAATTAATGCTTGGCGTTCATGTTCATTGATAATTTTGGATTCATCAGAGCGCGTTCTATCCATAATGCCCGTGACTTGTGATGTTTCCTGAACCATTGAAGTATCAACCTCATTGAGCATTTCAACATATTCAAAAATCTGCGACAATGTGCCGGCATAATATTCTTTTTCTTTTTCAGTTAGGGTAAGACGAGCCAGTTTCCCTACCCATTCAATATCCGCAATCGTGATATCCATACCTTTATAGTTTAATGGAAATTGGTTTTTTGTACAATATTTAGGTTGACAGCCTTACTAGAGCCCTGCCCTTGCCAATCGACCATTTATAGAAAATCCTGCGTCATCTGCACATTTTATAGGAACAATCATATTTGTGTATTCTAGAGATGGGGTAAAAGCAGGCAAAGGATTTTCCAGTGTAGTCCAACTTCTCATCAAATCATTTTCCGGCATAGATGCGGCAGTTCCTTCATCATAGTGGGCACGAATAGAATTTCCAGTACGAGCTCCTTCGATTCTCATGTTTACTTTTCTATATTGATCAGCATCTCTGAAAGTGTAATCTTCACCTGATTCACTTATTCGATATAAACCATCCTTATTAGCAGGAACACCTAACAATTTATACTCATACAGTACATAGTAATCTGCTTCAGATTTATTTCGTACAAGTACAGCCACATCTTTTGCCATCAAGCGTTCATCTTTTTCCCTCCGGCGTTCCTCCCCAATACTATCTATAATTGCATACACATCGCATAAATACCATGATGCTTCTACAATACTTATTCCCTCACCATTTATTAAACTTTCATTCATTAAGCTTAATCTTAGTACACCAACAGGTTTTTCCCTATCTCCGATTGTGTTTCCATCGGCATCCAAAAGTGGAATAAGTTCAGTATTAATATCTAAATAGACACTATAGACAAGGGTATTCGGAAAGGATGGTAGTATACTCTGAATCAAACTACATCTTTCATGCATTAATTCCATGTATCTACTGTTATCATTTTTTTCTGTCGCTTCTTCAACCTCCTGCCTATTAAGGTCTATAGCACTACTCATGTCAGGGAGATCACCAAAAACTAGATTAGACGCTATGGTATGCAAATCAGTACCAAGTAATAAATGTTCGGCTCTTGAGCGACTTGCATCTATTTTTTTTACCGGACCGCGTAATATATCCACAGCCTGAATATAATCTGCATTTTCCGATTCAACCTCTGCGGCTTGCTCCATTTTACTCGCTTGCGCAGAACCTTCCCTACCAATAAGGAAAGAAGCTGTCCCACCCAGAACTCCCTTTAAAAAATCTCGTCTTTCCATAGATATTTTTTATTCCTCTTTGAACTAATTTTATATTAAATTCAGAAAAAGATCAAAACGACTTTTATCCAACATTTATAACAAGACTAAAATTTGACAATAATATTGCGTAGTTTATACTGAAATCAGTAAGTTGCTTCTGAACGGCTCTACTCTGGTTCCATCCACCTTTTTCTTTTTCCTAACCACTCCTCACAGCTCCCGAGTAGACAGAAGCTTCCTACTTTAGGAACGACCGGATCATGCTCTCCCCAAGAGTTGATAACCGGTCGTTCCTTCCCCTCCTAATTTTTTAAGCCCTCAGGTTTAAAAATTTTTCTTCATTAAGAATAGAAACGCCAAGTTTTTCAGCCTTATCCGCTTTACTTCCCGGGTCACTTCCGACTATAACATGGTCGGTTTTTTTACTGACTGATTCGGAAATCGTGCCACCGAGAGAGCGAATTTTGGCTTTGGCCTCATCGCGCGTCATGGTTTCTAGGCCGCCAGTGATAACAAAAGTTTTACCGGCCAGTGGTAGGTTGGTTGCTTTTGGTTTGGGGGATTCAATTTTTACACCAGAATCAAGTAGTTCGTCAATCAAATTAATATTACTTTTATCCGCAAACCATTCCGCAATTGATTCAGCCACGCGTGGGCCAATATCAGCCACTGATTGTAATTCCTCAAATGCGGCCGCTTGAATTTTTTTAATAGTGCCAAAATGTTCGGCTAGGCGAATAGCAGTCTCTTCTCCAACATGCCGAATTCCCAATCCAAAAATAAAACGCGGCAATGAAACTTTTTTGGCAGCAGCAATCGCGCTGACTAAATTATCCGCGGATTTTTCGGCGAATCGTTCCAATGGTTCCAGATCACCGACACTTAAAGTAAAAAAATCAGCCGGATTTTTTACCAAACCTTCATTCATAAGATGTTCCACGATTTTTTCACCGAGTCCGTCAATGTTAAACGCCTTTTTGGAAACAAAGTGAATCAGACGTTCGCGTTCCTGCGCGAAACATTTTCTGTTGAGACAAAATAATCCCACACTGGTAGTCTGTTTACCCCGAGCAACTTGTCCCGAGCCCCTCGACTCCACTCGGGGTAAACTTAGTCGAGGGAAGTCGAGGTTTTTTTTATCGGCTATTTCTTGACGTGCGACATTTGATCCGCAGATCGGACATTTTTGCGGCGCACAAAATATTTTTTCCTCCCCAGTACGCATTTTTTCCAACACGCGAATAATTTTGGGAATAATATCACCGGATTTTTCCACGACAACAGTGTCGCCAACGCGCGCGTCCAAGCGTTTTATTTCCGCGAAATTATGTAGTGTCGCGTGGGTGACCGTTGTGCCGGCTAATGATACCGGTTCCAAAAGCGCGACCGGAGTCAAGGCTCCGGTTCGTCCGACTTGCACATAAATATCTTTAATTTTGGTTGTGCCTTGTTCGGCCGCGAATTTGAAGGCGATTGCCCAGCGCGGCGCTTTGCCCGTAAAACCCAAGATTTCTTGATATTTTTTTTGATTAACTTTTATGACTACGCCATCAATCCAAAAATCTTGACTGTCTTTTTTCCCCCGCCATTCTTCCCAAAACTTTATAATTTCAGAGATTGAATAGACCACTCTCCAATTATTATCAGTTTTAAAACCAATTTTTTTCAACTCCTCTAATTCTTCGGCTTGAGTTTTAATATTTTCTTCCGCTGATGAAATATCATACGCAGTCAAGGCTAATTTGCGACTGGAGACAATTGATGAATCAAGCTGACGAATCGTGCCCGCGGCCGCGTTGCGTGGATTCGCAAACAATGGTTCGTTATGACCAGCGCGCTCTTTATTTATGGTTGCCAATGTTTTCGCTGACAACCATACTTCACCTTCGGCCACTAATGATACCGGTTTGGTTAATTTTAATGGAACGGTTTGAATGGTGCGTACATTTTGCGTTACATCCTCGCCAATCACGCCGTCGCCGCGCGTAGCCGCGTTTTTTAAAATGCCGTTTTCATAGGTCAAAACCATGTGCAAGCCATCAATCTTCAATTCGCAGACATAAGAAATATCATCCGGCCGTTCACCCAAATCACGCTCCAAAATTTTTAAAATACGCTCCTCCCAATCTTTTAAATCGTCTTCATTAAACGCGTCATTAAACGACCATTGCGGCACACTATGTTTTATTTTATTAAATTTATCCAGAGGCTTGCCAGCGACGCGTTGTGTCGGTGAATCGGACGTAATTAATTCCGGATGCTCAGCTTCAATTTTACGCAATTCAGCCATGAGCCCGTCATACATGGCATCAGTCACTTCCGGATCATTGAGCACATGATACCGGTACCGCAAATCATCAATTTGGGCGCGGAGACGATTTATTTTTTTTGTGATTTCAGTCATATTATTATAATTATTTACTCCGCACTTGACCGTTTTTTAGGCGTATGTTATTGTTTTATTAGGTGTTTGGAGGGTTCGCCCTCTCACAGCTATTACATAAGCTGTAACCAAACACCCGCAAAACATCCCTTTAATAAGGGATTTTTTGTTTAATCTTCTGCAGGGTGTCCGTAGTGGAGCTTGCGTACGTGGTTATTATTTATTCCCCAATGAGGAATAATACTCCAAAAAAACTTCTGCCCATTTTCAATTTCCTTAACAATAATTTTAAGTCGAACATCTTCGATAACAGCAATAAACTCGTAATAAGTTACATCTTTCAAGATCGTGTCAGTTCTACTGTGAACACGCACTCGCTCAAAGCTTTTGGCTTCACATCTTCCTTGTAAAGTTCCACTGTTTTTTAAAACCACTGGAGCAAAATGTAGCAATTTAAAACGCATATACTGATCATGTTGCAATCGAGCTTTGGCACGGCTTTTAAATTTAAGATGCTGGAGTTCTTCTGAATTAAAAAATACTTTGGATTTGAAATAAGGGCAATCGACTGCCTCTAAAGTTTTATAAAGAGTTTCTGCTTTTTCTTTTACTTCTGAAAAATTTTGCATATTTTTTAAGAAAAATCGCTGTACCGTTTATTCTTTTTATAATTTTCAATCGCTTCACGGATATAATAAATTGTGTTTTCGGGCAAATTCGCCAAATTAAACCACGATAGATCATCGCATTTTTTGGGTTCCAGATTCTGGGGTTCTCCCTCCCATTTTCGTGCCACAAAAAAATAATTAACCCGTTCATCTACAACGCGGTGATCAATACTTGATAATTCCAAATCATCGAGCGCCACGGAGACACTGCTCTCTTCTTTTGCCTCGCGTTGCATGGCTTCACGCAGTGTTTCACCTGGCTCAAGATGACCAGCGATCATACTGTAATGCCCGTCCATGTGGCCAGTGTTCGTGCGGCGCAATAATAAAATTTTGTTATTACGCACTAAAATTAAAAACACTGCGGGAATAACTCGAAAATAATTTTTTTGCGCATCAACCATATCATTTTATTTTATGAAACAGTTGTTTGGAATTGGCAAAAATGATCTCCTCCATTTCTTTTGCATCCTTGTCCCGCAATTCCGCAATTTTCGCCACACACTCCTCGGTCATCCATGGTTCACAGCGTTCACCGCGATATTTTTGCGGCGCCAAATATGGCGCGTCTGTTTCTACCAAAATTTTATTTTCTGGCATATTCCGAATCACCTCCCACAATGATTCTTGTTGTGCCGGATTGGTTTTTTTGGCTGGAAAAGTAATCACGCCGGTAAAACCAAGATAAAACCCTAACTTTAGATATTCTTGAGCATATTGCCAATTACCGGTGTAGCAATGAATCGTACCGCGCTGCTTGGGTAATTCAATTGTTTTTAGGAGTTCAATCATGTGCTCATGTGCGTCACGGACATGAATAATTAACGGCACTTCATGCCTAATCGCAAACGCTACCTGCTTTTTAAAAACTTTTTTTTGTTTATCTAAAACTGTTTCCCGCGGCACATCAGGTGGCAGATGAAATAAATCCAAACCGCATTCACCGATTCCAATTATTTTTTCCGGAGCAATATTATAAATTTCTTCGTAATAAACTTCATCAAAATCCTCTTCGCGCGACATGAATTGGCTTTCTTCTTCATCAATATAAGTCGGGAATAAATGATTGGGATGCGTGCCAATACTGGCATACATATCGGAATTTTCTCTGGCCAGCAATACCGCTTTTTTACTCGTATCTTTCTGTGTACCCACTAAATTTAAAATAATACCACGTACGCGACAGCGCTCAATAATTTTTTCTCGATCCGCGTCTTGTCCCTTAAATTGCAGATGACAATGAGTATCAATTATCATAAACGCTTGTTTATTTTTGTATATGTGATATTATTTCCCAAACTCCGCGAGGGCGGAAAGGGAAAAACAATCATGAATGTCACGAAAGTGGCACATCTGGTTCGCCAAGGCCGATCCGAAGGGATCAGCTGGCGCGTGTTCATCATCGAGAAGTCAGGAGATGCCGACATCGGCGTCTACACCGTGGACATCGGTCGCACCCAGATCGACTCCGAACATCACGGACGACTGATCAACGCCATGTTCCTGGATCACACCAAGTGGATCGAGGAGCTCGGACACCCGCGGTCTGACTGCGGCGTGGTGGATGATCCCAGCAAGATCCGTCATGATCATATGTGGATGGTTCAGGGGAGCACGCTCGTGATCCCCTGGCTGAAGTTCATCCACTACCACGCGGTCGTCGAGGAGGAGACGATCACGACCATGCCCTGATTCGGAGTTCTCGTTCCCTGCCTCCCGACGAAAAATCGGGGGGCGGGGTTCACACAACTTTGTTTATCCGAATAATTTTAAATAAATTTATTTTGCACGTAATCAACTGTTGACTTTAAAAGTTTGAGCGCGTCCGGCAACAATGGAATAAAAACATCGGCCACTGACCGAAATTTTGGCGCCAGTTCTGACTCGGCAATCATAGTCATAATTTTTTCTGACAATGGGAACCGTTCCACAAAAAATAAAATTAAACCCAATGTCATGGCTCCTTCTATAAAACCTAACCCAACTCCCAGCAAACGGTTTAACGAACTGATAAAAGGCAAACGGGTAATAATCGACAAAATGCGATCAACAATCCAAAAAGCAAAACCAACTAAACGGCTGATGATAAAAAATGCTACAATGAACATCGTCACTCGAGCGATATTTCCTTCCCATCCAGTAATTTTAGTCAGCCACATGGCCATGGGTTCATAGTAGCGGCTGGCCAAATACGCTCCAGCCAATGTACCCATCAGTGATCCGGCCGTATGAATAAATCCAAACCAAAAACCAAATAGGGCAAAGCCGGCCATTATAATGAGAAGAGAGAGATCAAACCATGAAAGAGGCATAAACTAATCTAAAAAATTAATTACCAGTAGTATATACCTTATAGGCGCGGAAATAAAATTTCACCTTTTTTAATTAGAATTTCAGCCGGCAAACCACCCCATTTTTTTTGAATATTCAAATGATCTTTCACTGCCATGTTTAATTGAGTAAGAATTTTAGATCCTGTTTCCGGAATAATCGGCAACAAGGAAATTGCTACATGGCGCAAGCCTTCAGCCAATTGATATATAAGTTCTTGTATATTTTCTCCTTGTTTGACTTTTTCCCATGGTTTTTGTTGTGATATTAGTGCATCAACGCGTGACACAAAATTATTTATACCTGCGACAACAGCATCAAACGCATAATTACTGATATTTTTTTCATATTCCTCCCAAAACAATTTGACATCAAAAATATCTTCTGCGGTTCCATGGATTTTATTTTCACAATATTTTTCAATCATAGTCAAAATCCGCGATGTTAAGTTTCCGATTCCATTGACCAGATGCGCCGTATAATATTCTTTAAAGCGCTCTTCAGAAAAATCACCATCATCATAGGCTGGCATCGCGCCTAACAAATAATACCGCAAGGCATCGGTGCCGATTTGCACCGAACCTAATGAACTAAATTTAGTAACAAGATCAAGTGGATTGATCACATTTCCCAATGATTTACTCATCTTCTCTCCGTCTGCAGTAATAAAACCATGAATAAAAATTTGTTTTGAGGTCGGCAGTTCAGCAGACAATAACATGGCTTGCCACATGGCCGCTTGCTGACGCAAATTATCTTTACCCGCAACCTGTACGCCTGGCCAAAATTTGGCAAAATTATTTTCAGTCTTGCCCTGAGCATAATCCAATGGCCATCCCAAAGTTGAGATATAGTTGACGAGCGCGTCAAACCAAACATACAACACTTGTTCGGGATCATTTGGCACCGGCACTCCCCACGGCATTTTTGTTTTTAAACGTGAAATACTGAAA
Source organism: Candidatus Magasanikbacteria bacterium RIFCSPHIGHO2_01_FULL_41_23 (assembly GCA_001782805.1). Taxonomy (GTDB): domain Bacteria; phylum Patescibacteriota; class Patescibacteriia; order Magasanikbacterales; family UBA922; genus 2-12-FULL-41-16. The sequence goes on from MFPT01000002.1 coordinate 12,098, forward strand.
TCTTCCAATCCTCGTTCCACAAATTTTTTGATTTCTTGCAAACGATTGGCCGGCACAACAAAATCCGGCTGGTTCTCGTATAATTCCAACAAAGCCGTCTGATATTGAGAAAATCGAAAAAAATAATTTTCTTCATCAATGAATTCCAGATTTAAGTTGGGATGAGTTGGACAATGATCATCAACCAATTCCGAATCGGTTTTTTCCAACTCACAACCCACGCAGTATTTAATTTTGTATTTTTTCTTGTAAATATCACCTTTGGCCAAACACAATTTCCAAAATTCCTGAGCCGCGGCACAATGCTCGGGATCTGTCGTACGAATAAAATTCGTATAACTTAAATTTAACGCGGATTTTAACTCACCAAAGCGCGCCGCATATTCATCGCAATATGTTTGCGGATCAATTCCTTGCTCAATTGCTTTACGATAAATTTTCAGGCCATGCTCGTCAGTTCCCGTATTAAAAACAACATCTTCTCCCAATAAACGATGATAACGCGCCAAAACATCGGCCTGAATAATTTCCCAAGCAAAACCAATATGTGGATCCGCGTTCACGTAAGGCAAGGTAGTGGTAATGTAATAACTTGGCTTCATATATTTACAATTGATACGAATGTGATATGGTAATAGTGAAAGATTTGTTGTCTTATCTGACTTGATTCATAATGCCGTCGGATTCGTCCTCGGCCGGGGTTCTTATAATTAAGTTCTCCGGGATCAAAGGGGGTCAGTGTAGCAACTCATCTCATAACCTCGGGCAGATCCAACACCCAGAAACCCTTTTCCGGCCTGCCCGAGGCCTCACATCTATTTTGAAATGATAATTACAAATTCGCCTTTTTCCGGAATTTTTATGGTCATGATTTCGGTCATTGTTCCGCGATACACAGTTTCAAATTTTTTCGTTAATTCTCGACAAATACAGATTTTTCTTTCCGGATTTAATGATGCAGCCAATTCAGTCAGGCATTTTTGGATGCGGTGACTTGATTCATAGAATACCACGGTCGTTTTAGTTTTGGCTAGCTCTTTAAAAAATGTCTGCCGGCCTTTTTTGTGCGGTGGAAATCCTAAAAAAAGAAAATTGTCCGTGGGAAATCCGGAAATGGATAACGCCGCGATTAAGGCCGATGATCCTGGAATTGGTATGACAGTAGTCTCTTTATTATTTTTAGTTATTTGTTCAATTAAATAATTCCCCGGATCACAAATTCCCGGAGTGCCCGCGTCAGTTACCAACGCCAAATTTTTTCCCTTAGCCAATAATTCTTGAACTTCCTTAATTTTAGCCGAATCACTGTATTCATGATAACTTAACGTCGGCGTTTTTATGGCATAATGATTCAGAAGATTTTTCGTCACGCGCGTATCTTCACATAAAATCAAATCAACCGTGCGCAGTGTTTCCAGCGCGCGCAACGTTATATCTTCCATATTGCCGATGGGAGTAGCGACGATGTATAGTTTTCCATTTTCCATAGATAGATATTAACAGGAATGACAAGGAAAAACAAGGCTCTGTATCTCAATAAATCTATGGTATACTGTTACCCTATGTCAAATATTAAAAATCCTTTAATTTGGTTACTGGCTATCGGACTAATTTTAAGTCCGCGCTTAGTCAAAACTGCGGAATTCAACCCCAACAACATAATTTCTGATGCTGAGCTTCAGGATTATGATTCATTGGGACGCGCGGAAATTCGCAGTTTTTTGCGCAATAAAAACAGTGCTCTCACTGATCTTATTATTGAAGATTTTGCTGGTAAAAATCGCTATGCGAGTGAAATTATTTATCAGGCCGCACAGAATTATCAAATTAATCCTAAATATTTGTTGGTAAAATTACAAAAAGAGCAAAGCTTAATTAACAGCTCCCAACCAACTCAACGACAATTGGATTGGGCCACTGGTTATGGCGTTTGCGATAGTTGTGATACAACTGACCCGGCTCTGGAAAAAAATAAAGGTTTTGGCAAACAAGTGGATTATGCCGCGGGCATTATGCGCTGGTATTATGAAAATATCAATTCTACCGGCTGGATAAAAAAACCCAATGTAACCTATACGATTGACAGCACACCGATAACTCCGGTCAATGAGGCTACGGCTTTTTTGTATACCTACACTCCGCATCTTCAAGGTAATGCAAATTTCGCGCGCCTTTGGAGTAATTGGTTCAGTCAAGTTTATCCGGATGGAACACTGATAAAAAGCGAAGCAAGCTCGACAATTTTTGCGATTATAAATGGAGAAAAACGGCCAATTAAAAATATGAGTGTGTTGTCGTCACGCTTTAATCCTCAAATGATGATTGTTGTGCCGGCCGAAGAACTGACTCGCTACAAAACCGGCATGATGATTACATATAATAACTATTCATTATTAAAAATAAATGAGACGTATTATCTGCTGGATTATGAAATTGCTCGGCCATTTGCCAGCGCGGAAATTTTTAGACAATTTGGCTATAATCCGGATGAAGTTTTTGAAGCAAGTGAAGCTGATCTGGCCGGATATACTATTGACGAACCAATTACGCTGGAAGATCTATACCCAACTGGGAGAATGGTTACTATTGGCGAAACAGTGTATTACTTAAAAAATAACCGTTATTATTTTTTCCCGAGTTTGGAAATTCTGAAAGTCAGATTTCCTCGATTAAAACCACAGGCAATTTCTTCCGAAGAATTGGCAAAATTCGAATCGGGCGGTCCATTATTATTTCCTGACGCCACTTTGGTTGGATCCCAATTGACCAATAGAATCTATGTAATTGAAAAAGGTAAAAAGCGACTGATTCCTTCGGAAAAAATATTCTTGAATCTAGGCTATAAATGGATCAATGTAATGTGGCTTGACGATTTGACTTTGGATCAACATCAAAATGGCGAACCCCTATACACCGATGAATTATTAAATAGGAATGCAACGTCAACCGCAAAAATTGAATTGACTGCGGCCAAAAAAGCTGTAGCGCAAAAAATTATTCCTAAAAAAGTAATTGTGCCGGCAAAAAAAACTGTTGTCGCGGTTAAAAAACCAACAGCGACTTTTTTTTCGCCACCAACATCAACTGAACCAATGCGTTTTGTGGAAACAGGGATGATGTACACTCTGCGACCTGAATCAGCCAAAAATTCCGAACCGCATTTGACCACGATAATTGACAGTTACATTGTGGCAAGAATTAATAATGGAGTTACAGAAATCGTTGCGGAAAAAAATGCTGATGTTCCTCGACCGTTGGCATCATTAACCAAAGTAGTCGCCGCCTATCAAATGGGACGCGATTCAATTGACACGGAAAAATCAGTCAAATATAGTCCCACAAAACACAGTGCTCCGTCCGGTTATTTGTACAAAATTTCTGCCGGAGACACTGTCAAAAATAAGGATCTCCTGAGCGCACTACTCATTTCTTCATTTAACACGCCGGCACTGATGCTGGTGGATTCACTCGGGAAAAATCAAGCGGAATTTGTGACGGAAATGAATAATCAAATAAAAGAATGGGGACTGACAAAATCGTATTTTTTTGATGCGCATGGATACGATGTCCGCAATCAAAGCACGGCACGGGAATATGTAACGATATTTACCACTGCGCTTACTGATCCAATCCTCGAGTCATATTTGGGAGAAAAATCATACACTTACGAGGAATTAAGAAACGCGGGCGGAGCGTCAATTCACCGTGACATTAACACCAATCGTTTATTTTTTAGCACAGACGCGCCATACACCGTATTGGCAAGCAAAACCGGTTATTTGTACGAAGCCGGATACAATATGGCCATGATTGTGGAACGAGTCGGTGATAGCCAAAAATTTGCTATCATTAGTCTGGGCAATCCGGATTACAATAAAAAATATTCAGAAACTGATCGCCTAACGCGTTGGGCTCTTAAAAATTTTTAATATGGCAATTGTTTTTTCGGCGATTGTGCCGCATCCGCCCGTGCTGTTACCGAATGCTCCGGAAGTCGCGCGCGACCGTCTGGCATCTACTCGCGCGGCTCTGGCGATTTTGGAACAGGAATTATACGTCAGTCGTCCCAATCTCCTGATTATAATTTCACCGCATGCCGGGACTTTCCTCAATGCCTTTACTGTTCATGGTCATCCAACACTGACTTCTTGTTTTGCGGAATTTGGTGATGTGGTAACCAAACGAACATGGCTTGGCGCGCCGGAAATGGCTGCAAAAATCAGTCATCGTCCGAATCAAAAAGTTATTCCCGTGCAAATGAGCGGCGAAGAGCGTTTGGATCATGGTGTTTCAATTCCTCTGCTATTTTTGACTGAACATTTGGCTAATCTCAAAATTTTACCATTGGGATTTAGTAATTTGCCACCCAAAAAACATTTTGAATTTGGTGAACTAATTAAGGAGGTACTAATGGAAGAATCTTTGCGCTGCGCCGTGGTTGCTTCGGGTGATTTGTCTCATACGCTAACGCCAAAATCACCTGGGAAATTCAATCCGCGGGGCAAGGAATTTGAACGAACTATTATTGAACTACTGTGTGCCAAAAATACGGTTGGGATTGCGAACATGGATCCGGCTTTGGTTTTGGCCGCGGATGAATGCGGGTATCGATCAATTCTGATTCTTTTGGGTATTTTGAAAAATTCCGACAGTGCGTTTCAGGTTCTGGCTCACGAAGCTCCTTTTGGCGTGGGTTATTTAACCGGAATATTCCATCACTAATATGATTGCGGACATTATTCCTTTTATCCGCTTGCCGCGTCAACTGGTTTTTTTTACGTATCATGTCCCTAACCATTTGGCTGTCCAAATAGCAATTGGGCAATATGTGAGTATTCCCTTTCGCTCGCAAAAAATTTTCGGATTGGTTGTAAATATTAATTCTCGCGAACAGAGCAGTCTGAAATCAGTGGATACAATAATTAATTCAATACCATTGGTCGGAGCTGACTATCTAACGCATTTAAAAAATTTGGCCTCTTTTTATGGAGTATCATTGTCAGTCGCCACCACATTGGCCTTGCCGCCGCTCCAATCACGAAAAATAATGGAAATGGAAATTGAACCATGGCAGGAAAAACATAGAGTTGCATCAGGGGAAAAACCAATATATCATTGGTATAAAACGACAGCTGAACACAGTGCCGCATACGCGGAATATTCGAATGAAAAAGTAGTAATTATTGTTCCCGAAGTCGGACGCATTCCGGAAGTGATGGCCGTTCTTTCTTCTGAACGTCAATCGCATGCATTAATTTGGTCAAGTGAGCTTAGTCAAAAAGAACAGCGCGAAATTTGGTTTAAAATTCGCAATCATGCGGCGCAAACTCTCGTGGCTACTCGCAGTGCGCTATGGCTTCCTCTTCAGCAGAGTTTTGATCGAATTATCGTGGATTACGAACATTCGGAAAATCACAAGCAATGGGATCAAACTCCGCGCTATCACACCAAAGATTTGGCAAAATTATTCAGCCGAAATTTTGGCGTAGCTTACAGTGAAATGAGTTATTCGCCGAGCGTGACCAGTTTTTATTTTATTGGGAACGGCAATTATTCGTCAGTCAATTCAGCCGTACGGTATTTCGATTCACCGATTATCATTCAAGAAGCCTCAAATATCAAAAAACCGGAAAAATTATATACGTCGACAATGGCTCGTATTATGGAATCTCTGGTTCCGGGTACTGACGCGGTAATTCTTTATAATTGCAAAGGCACAATATTCCCTGATACGGGCATTCCCGCAGTAGTGCGAGAAATAAAACAAAAAATTTTCGATCCGGCCGTTCATGTTATAACGGTATCGGCCAAAACACCGCTCGAAAAAATCACTGAAAAAAATTCCACTGATACACGTTTGATTGTCAGTACGCATTCAATTCTCGGCATGCTGGATTGGAAACGAGTTAGTATAATTATACTTCTTGATTATGATTCCCAATTACAGTTTGCCGAATACGCGGCCGAAGAAATGTTGTGGCATACTATTGCCGATATTTTATTTCATAAAAATTCCACGACGCCTTTTATTATTCAAACCAAACAATTGGAACATCGAATTTTTGCTTCGTTGAATCAGCCTAACGATTGGTATGCCGGCGAAATTAAGGCGCGTGAATTATTGGACTATCCCCCGTTTTCTTATTTGCTACGTTATTTAATTTCCGGCAAAAGTGAAGATGAGTCCAAACAGCGAGCCAAACAAACTCTGGCTTGTCTGGAACAACAATTGACGAAGACCAAAAAAAAGATTATAATCCAAGGCCAGATCCAGGCTGAACCACAGTGCGCTCGCGGATCATATTGGGAAGTTATAATGCTAAAAATTTTGGAATCAGATATACTCTCAACAGTCCTCACCTTAAATTCTCTTATGCCGAATACGATTAAAATCGATCCACATCCGATTTCACTTTTGAATCCACGCTAATATGTCGGAACTTTCTTTGGTTATTCTGCCCGCGAAAACTTTGCGCGAACCTTCACGTGAGCTTATAAGAAAAGAAATCCTAGCGTCTGAAATGCAGCAATTTTTGTTTGCTATGGTGCCGACAATGTACCAAAATGATGGCATTGGCTTGGCCGCTCCGCAAGTGAATCGTAATATCCGCGCTTGTATCATTGGAAAATCGGCGATTGATAGCCTAAAGCGTCCGGAAAAATCATCCGAAACGACAACCAAAAAAAAACAAAAAAAAGATTTAATTCTTATAAATCCGGTTTTTCAAAAAATAAGCAAAAAAATGACCGTGGATACCGAAGGTTGTTTATCAGTCCCCGGGTTTTATGGCACGGTCAAACGTTATCAGGAAATTTACGTGACTGCTTTGAATGAAAAAGCCGAGCCAATTGAATTCGCGGCCACTGGTTTTTTCGCGCGCGTTATCCAGCATGAAATTGATCATTTGGCAGGCGGTTTATTTATTGATCGCGCCTATGATTTGTATCAAAACGAGCATGCCATAAAACTTGATCCTAAAATGGTTTTGCAAAATATAAAAGAAGCAAAAAATTGATTGCCATGAGTATTTCCACCACCTCAATTGTTTTTTTTGGAACGCAAGAATTTGCCAGAACCATTTTGGCCGGACTTTTGAGTAATAAAAAATTTTTAGTGCAAGCAGTAATTACTCAACCGGATCGGCCGGTTGGACGCAAACAAATAATGACGGCCTCACCGGTCAAAATTTTGGCGCTTGAATACAACATCCCGGTATTCCAACCGGAGTCACTCAAGAATTTTGATTTTAAAAAAACGATTGACACTGTGCCTGACTTAAATGTAGTGGCTCAATATGGGTTAATGATTCCGGAAGCAATCATTAACACGCCAAAATTTAAAACAATCAATGTCCATACTTCGCTTCTCCCTCAATATCGGGGCGCTTCTCCGATTCAATCCGTGCTTATTAACGGTGATACTGAAACAGGTATAACGATTATGCTCGTGGACGCGGGCATGGACACCGGGCCAATTTTGTCACAACAGGAAATTACGATTGATCCGACAGACACCTATGAAACATTAGATAAAAAAATGGCAGTGGTTGGCAATGATTTATTGTTAATAACCATACCGAAATATTTGGACGGAGAGATCAACCCACAGGCTCAGAATGATTCACTGGCCACGGTCTGTAAAAAACTGGATCGTGACACGGGCCGCGTTAATTGGGCCAATAGCGCGGCTGAAATTTACAATCTCTTTCGCGGTTTGTATCCGTGGCCCGGTATTTGGACAACCTGGAATAATCTGCGAGTAAAACTGTTGTCGGTTAAACCGAGCAATGAAGATCTTTCCCCCGGCCATTTAAAAATTAATAAAAAATCATTATTGGTCGGCTGCCAGCATTCATCGCTCGAAATTTTGGAAATTCAGATTGAAGGCAAAAACGCCCAATCAGCCGAATCATTTATTGCCGGCTATGCCCCCAACAATCAAAACTTTGTCTAGACCGGTTTGGCTTCTGACGCTCGCGTACACTTTCATCCGTGTTTTGTCTTTTGCCACTTATACATACCCGGTGGCCAATGAAATTATCGCCGGTGTTTTGGTGGGCGTGTTCGTATATATTTGTTTTAAACATCCTAAACTCGGCTGGCTCATTCTGGTTAGCGAATTAGTACTTGACGGTGTCGGACATTTCTTTGAATTACAAAATCTATTATTGCGTACATGGTTTTTGGGAACATTTGGTTTGATTTGGCTCGTGACAAAAATTAGACAAAAAGATTTTAAAATTGAATTACCCCGCCCGATTATTTTCAGTCTGATTGGATTGATGGTGGTTATTGGTTGGTCAATCATCAGTGGATTTCTATCCCAACATACCACCATACCTATTCTTCAGGACGCCATTCTTTTTTGTTTTCTTTTTTTGTTGTTTCCGGCTTGGGAATTTGCGCGTGATACGGAAAAACTACTTATCCCTTCTCTAAAAGCCTGGATTATTGGTTCAACCGCTTTTTCCGCCATTACTTTTTTTATTTATTCCAGTGGCCTTGGCCATCTGCCCGACACGTATTATCATTGGTTCAGAAACATCGCGGCCGGAAAAATTACTGATCTAGGCAACCATTTTTTCCGCATTGTACTTCCTGAACATCTTTTTATCGTGCCAATAATTTTGGTGATCGCGGCGTATCTTATTCAGCAACCCATCCCGACAGGTCGGGATAAAAAACTGTGGGGACTTTTTATTTGTTGTCTGTTCATTCTCACGCTCAATTTTTCCCGAATTTATTGGCTGGCACTCGCGGTGGGATTACTCGTTCTCGCGATTAAACATTCTCTTAAACATTGGCTTACAATTTTGGCCATTACTTTCACTTCTGTTGTAATTATTTTTTCCTCCACCCATTTCCTTGCCAGCCACGGTGAATCATTCGGTTTTGAGCTTTTGGGGCTAAAAATTAGCACCGCTACTGCGCCGCAAACCGACACAAGTGGCGCGATTCGCTTGGCAATGTTGCCCGATATTTTTCATCAATTAAAAACAAGCCCTTGGTTTGGTTCTGGCCTCGGCGCGACCGTTACCTATACTGACCCTACCACGCACCAGCCAGTGACGCGTACGCAATTTGACTGGGGATATTTTGAGATGCTGGCGGAGTTGGGTGTTGTCGGCACAATTATCTTTTTTTGTTTTTTCTTCACCGTTTTATATTACCTTACCCGTTTTGCCTATTTCTCCACAAATATAGATCCAGTCCTAACTCGCGGACTTTTGGCCGGTGCTACAGCACTGTTGGTGATTAATATCACCACGCCAGCCTTGTTTCATGGTTTTGGGATGCTCTATATCGTGGCGTTACTAGTTGTGATAAACCGAAACAGAAGCGGTGAAAAAAAATAAGCTACCGCTCTCCTCTTACCATTTTACTAAATTATGTTTCCTGCCTATGATCTTTTTTGAATCTTCGTATTTTTTTACTTTTGAACGAATCAAAGGCAACCACTTCCACGGCGCTTGGTAACAAAATGACGGTAACCACGAGCTGATGGTACCTTTTAGGTCAATCACCTTAAATAAATACTCCGGCACGTACACGCCGGTTTTATTTTTTTCTAGCATAGTGAGCCACAAATCCCAATCTTGAAATCTTTTGAGTGACTCATCAAATCCAGAGAAATCGGCCCGGCGAATGAGTGTGGTAATGGTAACAAAATTATTTTTTTTCAAGGCATCCGCATCAAACTCCCGCGCGGGCATTTTTTTATTACCAAAATAAAAATCACTGTACACATAACTGGCTGACGGACTATTGTGCAAAGTCAATACCATTTTTTCGAGAGCATCGGACTCAGCAATCGTGTCCGCATCCCAAAAAATGACGAACTCTCCTTTTGATTTGAAAAAACCAAAATTGCGAGCACTCGGCGCGCCTTTATTGTCTTGCCTAAATAATTGTACCCCAGGTTTATTTGTACTAATAGCCGGATTACTACCATCGTCAACAACAATGATTTCGGTATTTTTATAGGTTTGACTGAGAGCCGAAGCCAAAGAACGCTCAAAAATTTCTGGACGATTAAAAACCGGGATAATAATACTGACTAAAGGTTGCATAATTCTTCTCGCACAATTTTCCGATCATCCCACGGAATTTTTTTGCCATCGGCCACACACATTGCCTGTTCACTCCCCTTCCCTGTAACCAAAACCAAATCACCAACATCGGCAATGTGCAACGCGCGACGAATGGCTTCGCGCCGCTCAGGAATAATAAATAAATTTGTTCCGTCTCGTCCCTGTTTGTCGTGAGCTTGTCCCGCAGTGAGCTTGTCGAACTGACGAACCGCGCTTGCTACATCTTCCATAATTTTCCTTGGGTCATCGTCATACGGATCTTCATCGGTCACTATACATACATCGGCTCTCTGACCAATAAATTCCCCGACGGTAAAACGACGCGATACATCACGTCCACCACCGGTTGAGCCAAACACATGAATAGTTCGTCTTGGTTTCAGCAAATCAACCACCGAATACAATCCCGCCATAGCCTTTGGTTCAAACGCATAATCCACAATCACTTTAAAACCAAATTTTTCCGCTTCTGGAATAAATTCATTTCGTCCGGGCGCGTTTTTAAATTGAAGCACGGCTTTTTGAATTATCGGCCATTCAATTCCAAATTGTCGGGCAACCGCGATCGCAGTCAAAATATTCTTGGCATTATGCGCGCCGTAAATTTCCGGATCAAAGCGATGCTCACCAACTTTAAAATGTAACCCGTATTCATTGCTTTCCACCGGACCTAAAATAAATTGTTCGTTAAATTTAACAATGGTTTTTTGTTGACCAAAAATAACTTTCTTTGGCCAATTACCCGCGCCTAAAAATTCTTCTGTCTCAACGATATCACTATTAACAAACGCGGTTTTTATTATTTCTTTATTTTTAAGAATTTTATTTTTTCTACTTCCCGCGCGTCGAAAGATATTTAGTTTTGCTTGTTTGTAATGCGCAAAACTGCCATGCGACTCAATATGTTCCGGATATAAATTCGTGAGAATCATAAAATCATACGCAATATACCGGTCACGATACTGCAACTGACCTTCGGACGTTGTTTCCACGATCGCCACCTCACACCCCTTATCCACCATCTCGGCCAAATATTCCTGCGTTTTCATTTTCCCGAGCATCGTCATTTTTTGATCGTTCAATTTATTGGCACCATTAATGTAAAAATCAATCGTGGAGAGTGAACCAACTTTATAACCGGCAAATTCCAACATTTGACGCAAAAAAAACACGCTGGTGGATTTGCCACTTGTTCCTGTAACTCCAATCACCAACAATTTTTTAGATGGCTGGCGATATTTAATTGCTCCGTACCAAGCATACCAAAGATGGCGCAGATTACGAATTTTTTTTGGAATTAATTTTTTAATTAACATAATCAATGAACCAATCTACTTATTGACGCAAGGAAACTTCATATACAACTTGCTCCAACTTCTGTCCGGCTTGCTTTGCCTGATCAAATTTCGTTCGCAAATAACTGGTCAAATCAAATTCAATCAATGATCCGATAATTTCTTCAGCGGCCGCGGCGCATTCAGCCACGGTTTTAAAATTTCGTTTTGTGGCCGCTTTAAGAGCATACCGATATAATTCACCTGGTACATCACATAAACCCGCTATAAAAGAGTTATCGCTCATTTTAATTTTACTGACAAAAATGATTTTTCGTTTCGTTACAAATGAAAAAAATAAACAGGCCTCCACGTATTCTTCAAGAGCGGCTTCATACGCGCCTTCAGACAAAAGCGCGGGATTTTTTTTATGTTTAAAATTAATTTCTCCGAATATCTTTTCTACAACCGCTAATTTTTCATTAGCCTCTTCCATGTTGTCCCGCTGTAAGGCAAAAATGCAACGCTTGGCACTATGCAGAGCGTCACCGGCCAACTTGATAACATCCCGTCTATCCTCGCTATAGACATTTAAATTATTTTTAATGTTAGTCATCTTAGACTGGTCAAGATAAGTCATAATACGGTTTAAAAATAAAGCCTTTAACTAATTCTATACAAATAAAGGTAATAACGCAAAATCCGGCCACAATCATCAATTCCAGTCCGGATAGCGCCACCGTGCCCAATATTTTTTGTAATCCGGGCAAATATACGGAAGCAAGCATTAAACCAAATGAAAAGAGCACGGCGCAATTCAAGAAAAAATTATTCGTGAGTGAACGCCAAAAAAATGGCTTTCCCAAAAGACGAACCGAGTAAATGGCAGGCAACAACGCCAAACCAAAACCGGCAAAGACCAGACTGCGTGCACCCATTTCATCGGCAATTAATGCACGAGCCAAAAAATATAAGCCCACCAACAAACCGGCGGTCACTCCCATCACACCAATCATAAACTGCAGTTCAATTTTCCCAATTAAAGCCGATCCGTGGCCGCGCGGAGGCCGATTCATAATCTGAGGATCAGGTCGGTCAAAAGCCAGGGCAATTGATGGAAGAGAATCCTGTACCAGATTTAACCATAAAATTTGGGCGGGCAAAAGAGCCAATGGCAAACCAACCAACATGCTGATAAGAATCAAGGAAACTTCACATAAACTAAAAGCCAGCAAAAAAATAACGACTTTTTGGATATTGGCGTACATAGCACGGCCTTCTTCAACGGCCATAATGATGGTTTCAAAACGATTATCGAGTAAAACAAGATCAGCAATTTCGCGCGCAATATCAGTGCCGCCTCCCATAGCCACACCAATATCCGCGCCTTTCAAGGCCGGACTATCATTGACTCCGTCTCCAGTCATAGCCACAACCTCACCTTGCGCTTTGAGCGCTGTGACAATTTTTATTTTATCCTCGGGATTAACACGCGAAAAAATAGATACAGTCTTTAGTATATTATCCAGTTCAGCTGAAGAAAATAAATTTAATTCTTCGCCATTAACAACTCTGTCTTCTGGTTTAGCAATTCCCAACTCAATCCCAATGGCACGCGCGGTCGCAGCTTGATCACCCGTAATCATAATAACGCGAATGCCTGCGGCCTGAGCTCGTATAATAGTATCTTTTACTGTTTTTCTAACCGGATCAACAATTCCGACCAAGCCCACTAAGACTAAATCATGAATTCCATCAGCAGAAATTTTTTGCTCTTCTGATTTGGCCGGACGATAGCAGATCGCTAAAATTCGCAATCCATTTTGGGAAAAATCAGCATTAACTTTTTCAAAATAATCCAGGCATTTTTTGGTTATTTTTTTTACTGATCCGTTCATCTCAACCGCACAGATATGCGGACGCAAAACATCAAGAGCACCTTTGACATACACTAACCGTTCGACTTCACCCTGATTCAGTACAGCCATGTATTTTCGTCGACTGTCAAACGGTAATTCGGACAAACGAGGTAAGGCAATGTCTAAAACTGTTTTCTTTATATTGGCCAGTGCTCCGGCCTCCACGAGAGCAATTTCTGTTCCATCACCTTCATAATAAGATCCATTCATTGGCTGGGACAGACTACGAACATTATTGCATAATACCCCGGCCTTCAGCATGAGCAGTGCAGTCTGATGTGCCGAGTTAGCCACAGACAATGTGCTTAAATCATCGCGGAAAAAATTTTTTTCCACAGTCGCCAGTTTGGACACGGACATTTTTCCTTCAGTCAAAGTACCGGTTTTGTCAGTACAAATCACTGTTACCGAACCCAAAGTTTCCGCCGCTACCATTTTTCTAACCAAGGCTTGTCGTCGCAACAAAAATTGCATGCCGATCGCCAAAATAATAGTCAATGTAATTGCCAATCCTTCCGGAATAGCGGCGACAGCCAAAGAAACCGCAGTCTGAAACAATACTAAAAAAGAATAATTACCGCGCAAAAATCCAATTAAAAAAACAATCAGAACAACGACCAAAACAATTCGGCCAATAAAGGCACTGAGTTTCACCAACTCAATTTGGAGTGGAGTTTTGCTTTCTACTGTATGCTCAACCAAACCACTAATTCGTCCGACTTCGGTATTTTTTCCCACTGCCACCACGACTGCCTTACCTCGTCCACCAACAACTTGAGTGCCCTGAAAAACCATATTACTTCGGTTTGCCAAAGGCGCATTGGCCGACAATTTGCGTATGTTTTTCAAAACCGAATTTGATTCTCCGGTTAAAGCCGCTTCATTAAGCGCTAATTCCAACTCTTCAATTATACGAGCATCAGCCGGAACATTATCCCCCGCTTCCAAAAAAATAATATCCCCCAATGTTATTTCGGTACTTGGTATTACCACTAATTTTCCCGATCGCATAACACGCGCGGAAAAAGTCACCATCCGTGCCAATTTTTTAACTGCCTGATTTGCCTTACTTTCCTGAAAAAATCCCACCGTAACATTTACCAACACTGTCAGCCCAATAATAAGCGCATCCACTACATCAGCCAACCATGCACTCACTATTCCAGCCACCACAAGCACAATAATCAATGAACTTTTCCATTGATTTAAAAAAATCGACAGTTGAGAATCCAGCCGCGCATCCACGGGCAAACGATTTTCTCCATAGTGTATAATTCTTTGCTTCGCCTCTTCAATAGTCAAACCTGATTCTGACGACTGCACTTCTTTTAGAACTTCACTTATACTTTGAGTACAAAAATCCATATTTATGCACGAAATTATTGACAACCTATTTTTAGTAGTATATCATAATGGCACAAATATGACCCGGTAGCTCAGTTGGTAGAGCAGTAGCCTTTTAAGCTAATGGTCGTGGGTTCAATCCCCACCCGGGTCACCAATAAAAAAATCCCTCTAATTTTAAGAGGGATTTTTTTATTAAATTACTTAAAGCGTAATATCCATTCCATCATTCGATGGTGTAACTTCAAATACACTGTTGGTAAATTCCCAGAACTTGCCTTGTTCGCCGGCACATTCAGAGGCAAGAGCTTCCGTACGTGCTTTTTGATGCAAACTATCAAGTGGGAAATGACGATAGACCCAGCGCACGTTGTCGCCATTGGCCGCCATAACCTGTTGCATAGTCGCATGAAAACGTTTGCAAAACGGACACTCAAAATCCGAATATTCAATTAAAGAGATTTTTGCGTTGGCATTGCCTACTATCGGCTCTTTTTTTGGATCAATAGAGCGGACTGAAACTTTTTCCTCAACCGGTAAATTAGCCACAGTCACTTTTTGACCCAGCATTTTTTGAATAACTCCGTTTATTATTTCGGCAGGATACGCGCCTTTGATGGGAACTGTCTGACCTTTTGGTCCCATTACAACCAAGAACGGTGTACCTTGTCCTCCCGCAGCTTGAACTTCATCTTCATCAGCCTGCACTTTGTCCGCGTATTTTTTTGATTCCACACAACTCTTGAATTTATCATAATCCAAACCAATTCCTTTGGCTATGTCGGAAATTTTTGGTCCGGAGCCGGTATTACTAACTTGGGCGGCATCGACTGTTTTAACTGAATCCGCTGATTGGCCCTTACCAAAATTAAAACCACTACCACCTAAAACCATTGGTAAAAGAATTAAAAAACCAATAGTACAAAGAACCATTACACCACCACCAAGGCCTAAGGCAAAAACCTGGCCAGGTGTCATTGAACTTAAAAGACCTTTTTTGGGCTCCATTTCTTCCATAAGAAAAGTAAAATTAATAAATAATACTGTAAGAGCTAGTCTAGCACAGTAAAAAAAGAGATTCAATGTGGATAAGTCCAAAACTGGTCTGGTCAAAATTGACGTGGCCAAATGTTTAGCGTATGCTTTGTGTAGAACATTTACAAAAGCTATTTTTTACTTATTTTTTATGTACGAAGCCAAAAATTTTGATCATCTTATCGGCACGCCTGGTTTTAGTGATCAATTGATGAAAAACCACTTTACCCTGTATCAAGGCTATGTGATGAATACCAACAAAATAAATGGTATTTTGGATGATTTATTAAAAACGGACAAAACAGCTACTCCGGAATACGCGGAATTAACGCGCCGTTTCGGCTGGGAATTCAATGGTATGCGTTTGCACGAGTATTATTTCGCGAATATGACGGCCACTCCTGGCACAATGGATAACAATTCTCCACTCGCGCAAAAAATTATCAGCGAATTTAGTTCACTGGAAAATTGGGAAAAGGATTTTAAAGCTGTAGCCACTATGCGCGGAATTGGTTGGGCAATCCTGGCGTATGATGAAGTTGGAGATCGCTTATTCAATGTTTGGATCAATGAACACGATGTCGGCCATTTGGCCGGAGCAAAACCGATTCTCGTGATGGATGTGTTTGAACATGCCTATATGCTTGATTATGGCGTCAAACGCGCGGATTATGTCAATGCGTTTTGGAAAGTGATTGATTGGAAGATTGTTGCTGGACGATTTTAATAATCCCTTAACTTCGCAATCACATCCAAATCTTTTATTTTGTCGAGTGCCTTGGCTTCAATCTGCCGAATACGTTCGCGCGTCACACCGAATTCTTTACCGACTTCTTCCAACGTGTGCGTCACTCCGTCCACCAAACCAAAACGCATTTCCAAAATTTTTCGTTCGCGTGGCTGTAAATCTTCAATCGCATCTTGGATATAGCCTTTTAATAATTCCACGCCCGCGGCCGCGCTTGGGCTGATATTTTTGACATCTTCAATAAAATCCGACAACGAAGAATCATCGTCATCATCGCCATCTCCCACTGACGTTTCCAGCGATACTGTGTCTTGAGAAATTTTAATTATATGTTTAACTTTGCTGATTTCTTCTCCCATTTCCGCGGCAATTTCTTCGGGCGTGGCATCGCGTCCCAAATCTTGTAATAATCGTCGTTCAACCTGCTGTAACCGATTAATTGTTTCCACCATGTGCACGGGAATGCGAATAGTACGGGAATGATCAGCGAGTGCACGCGTAATGGCCTGACGAATCCACCACGTGGCATACGTGGAAAATTTATAGCCTTTGCGATAATCAAATTTTTTAACGGCACGAAACAAACCAATATTTCCTTCCTGAATCAAATCCAAAAGCGACAAACTTTTGCCTACGAATTTTTTGGCAATGGAAACAACTAAACGCAAATTCGCTTCAATCATTTTGCGTTCCGCGTCTTTATCGCCACGTTCTTTACGTTTGGCCAGAGCAACTTCTTGTTCCATATTCAAAAGTGGCACTTTACCAATTTCCCGCAAATACATTTGAATGGAATCTTGCGCAATACTGGCCAAATCAAAATAACCTTTGGCCACATCCGGCTGTTCACCTTGAAGTCCGGTAACAATTTCATCTTTTTTAGTATTCATTCCCAAAAGATTGTCCTGAACCGCAACCAAAGAAATACTATTTTTGTCCATTAAACTGATAAAATATTCAAACTTATCCAGATAATGCTCCAAACGCGGAAAAATAGTCAGAACTTCTTTTTCCGTTAAAAATCCGCGATTACGGCCTTTATTGACCAGATGCCGAATTTCTTCGTCACGTGGCTCAACAATGGGTTGCTCGGACTCTATTTTTGCGGAAGAATTGAATACTTGTCGATGTGAATTTGCTCTGCGTCGCGTAATCCGGTGACGCGCGGAGGCGCTTGATTTTGACTTAACGCCTGATTTAGTTTTTCCCTTACGAGAAATAGAATTAGATACAGCAGTTTTACTGCCGGATTTTTTGTGATGTGCGCCTGATGACGCAGATCGTCCTTTAATTGTGCTGATTTTCTTGGCCATGGTCTTAATTAAGCCGACTAAAGTCAGCTAATAATTCATCAATTTTTGGCTGATCTTTTTGACCTTCAGCCACGCGAATAGCTTGTGTTAATTCAGTTAGACTTTTCTTTTTCCATTCAGTTTTTATTGCTTCCTCTAAAACATGGGCTTCGGAAAAAGCCTCTTTTTCCGTTAAACCAAAAAAATCCAATTCTCCCTTGAGAAGAAGGACATCGACTAAATTCTCCGATTCAGTAATTTCACAAGCGGAACGGAGTTTATCAAGCGACCAATCGGCACTTGGATTATTAACATCAGTATACACATCTTTTAAAAATTCGTAAAGAGGAGAAAACTTCGTTGATTTTACCGTTGCGGAGAGAGCACCATCAAGCCATTGTAAACCACGTCCAGCTTTGGAAAATTTAAGCAATAAAACAAATAGGCGTTGCAATAAAAAATAAAGTCTGTCTTTTGGCTCTGTTTTAATTATGGTAATTATTTGCTCTTTTTCTTGGGAATGATAAGAAATTTTTTGTTTACTGGCATTTTTTACTTCCTGCATATTTTCCCGCAAAACCGCCACTTCTTCGCCTATTCGCGCGGCCATATTTTTTAACCAATGATCGCGTTCCGTGGCAAATGGAATACGCGCAATCTCCCGTAAAATTTCATTAACTGCGATTTGTTTGACACTCGCATTCGTCAAATTTTTTCCTTCTAAACTTTTGGCAATTAGCCATTCCATTACATCGTGCGCTTGTTCAACTGCTTGCCACCACATTTCCGGATTCTTTTTTAAACATTCATCCGGATCTTTTCCCGCACCGTCAGGAATTTTGATTATTTTAAGCGAGATTCCCGCCTCACGCGCCAAATCAATTCCGCGCTTGGCCGCATTTTGTCCGGCTAGGTCAGCATCAAAAGCCATCGCAATGTTGTTAGTGTAGCGTTTTAACAATTCAATTTGCCATTCAGTTAGCGCCGTTCCGCTCGTGGCAACGACATTCATCATTCCGGCCTGATGACACGCAATCACATCCATTTGGCCTTCCACTAAAACCGCCAAATTTTTTTCCTTAATAGTTTTTTTTGCTCTGTTCAATCCGAAAATCACTCGTGATTTATCGTATAGAATTGTTTGAGGAGTATTCACATATTTACCGCCTGAATTTTCCGTTTCCACCAAAACCCGGCCAGTAAATCCAACGACGCTATCATGTACATCCCAAATAGGAAACATAATGCGGCCGCGAAATCGATCATAAAATCCGCGTTGTGTGCTGGAATTGGCATCATCGCGTTTTATAACCATGCCCGAGGCCACAAGATCATTAATGGAAAAACCTTTGTTAAGTAAATATTTAGTCAATAAATCCCATTGTTCAGGAATAAAACCAATCTGCCACGCGTCAATCGTTTCTGATTTTAATCCGCGCATTTCCAAATAATCCCGCGCTGGTTTGGCGACCGGCAAATTGATTAAAATATGATGAAAAAACCGCGCGGCCAAAACATTAATTTCTTTGATTCGTGATTTTTGACTTGATTCAGCCTGATTTATTTTGCTGTCTTTTAATTCCACACCGGCCCGATTGGCCAAAAATTTCAGCGCGTCAATAAATTCCATGCCTTCAATTTTTTGGGCAAAAGAAAATATATCACCGCCAATACTACACCCAAAACAATGCCAATTTTGACGTTCGCGACTAACCATAAACGATGGTGATTTTTCCTGATGAAACGGACACAATCCTTTGTGGTTTATTCCTGCTGGCTTGAGCGGAACATATTCATTGATAAAATCAACAATATCCAGTTTGTCTTTTATAAGTTGGGTGTCGGACATACAGGGAAAAATTATCGTCAGATATGCGTACAATACCTAAAATTCGTCTAAAACTCAAACAATGCCTAATTTCTAAGACTTAAGCAAACCTCACCTTACTAACCCATAAGCAAAATTCGACGATATCCTTTTGTTCAACTGATAGTCTGACGGATTATGCATTCTCAGTAAGTCAATATACTCAGCTTTCAGCAAAAGTATATTCGTCTCCATTTTGCTTATTGGTATAGTGAATGTTTTGGTGTTGCATTGGTGGAATTTACGGATGAATCCTCGTCCCTTTAAATTTTTTCCCATCAATCGCCTTCGCTACTTCTTTCAAATTATTGCCATTTAAAATTGACACTGTCATTTTCCATTTGGCCGCGGCCGTACTGGCCGTGGGATCAAACGGCACATTTTTGCCAGGATCCCAGGTGTAGCCCACCACATCGCGCCGAAAAGTTTCCCAATTCATATCTTCAATTCGTTTGGCATCGGAAAATTTATTCGGATCTTTGTCAAACACATAGTCAATATTGGATAAATTTAAAATATCCTTGGCATCGTAGGTATGCGCAAAATCAACCGCGTCCAAATCAGTGGAACAACCGGGTTTTTCTCCGCCCGCAAAAATAAGCGGTTTTGTGGTTTTAATTTTTTGGTGGGGATTAAGAATTATTTCATCATGGCTATAACCGGAAAATAGTACTCGCATAAAATGCGCGTTCAAAATCGTAGTCTGAATCCCAATCCAATCCAAATCACTATTAGTCGGCTTGCCCAAAAGACGAGCGCCATTTTGATATTGACGCGCAATCGATCCCCCACCAGTCACAATAATAAATTTTTCTCCTTGGGCAACGCGCTTTAAAATCAACGTTCTAAATTTTTTTAAAAAATCCGGATTAAAACCGGTTTGGGGAATGATAATTGAACCGCCAACGGACAAAATTTTCATATATTTATTTCAAAAACCACGCGGATTTTTGCCCCGTCGCGCGCCGTGCGCTCGCGTCTTGTTATCCGGATTGCGCTTATTAGTTTCCGGCTGCCCTGCTACCCAACGGCTTGGCGTGCGATACGCAACGCCTTTATGTTTGCGCGATGAATAATCTTTCATACTATTTATAATGTTTACCCCGAGCGTAGTCGAGGGGAGCTATTTTTTATTCAATAATGAAACCGTTGCCATGCTAACAATACTCATAATCAAAGCTCCCAAAAATGCTGCGCCAAAATTCGCAACCGCAAAACCATCCACCACACGCGCCACCAGCCAAAATAACGCGCCGTTAATAACAAAAGTAAACAGCCCCAATGTTACAATATTTAAGGGTAAAGTCAAGAGAATAAGAATTGGTCGGATGAGGACATTGGCCAAGCCTAAAAAAAGTGCGGCCATAAAAGCCGCAAACCAGCCGGCCACTGTAATTCCGGGAATAATTTGCGTTATAACGAGAAGGGTTGCCGCGCTTATGATCCAACGTACAATAAACCGCATATTATGATTTAATTTTTGCTTTTAGCATTTGCGTATTTAATTCCGCTTTGGTGGATGATACCATTTCCTGAGCCTTGCTTAGTTCTTCTTTCGCGGTCATCAATTCCAGGCGAAAAACTCCAATGCTTTCGTTTTGATTTTTAATTTCTTCTTGCATGGCCTGATTGATTGCAGTTAATTGCTTTACCGCACCACTTAGTTCATGTAAATATATTTGCTGTTGTTCATTTTGCAGCACCAAGGCTGGAACTGGTTTAGTTAGATTCCCAATTGTATAAAGTCCCAAAACCAAAGCCGTGGTAATAATAACCGTGACCACAACCACCCACCGAATATCAGGATGATGTCGTATATGTGTCGCTTTATGCATACTTTTATAATTAATAATTGCAGTATACAATTCTTTTCAAATCCAAGCAAATGTTGTACTATTTAGACATATGTTAAAATTTTACAATACTCTAACCAAATCATTGGAAAAATTCAAACCGCACGGTGAAATTGTTGGTTTATATACCTGCGGCCCAACGGTTTACAATTACGCGCATATTGGTAATTTGCGGACTTATATTTTTGCGGATATTCTTCGTCGTGTTTTGGAATATAATAATTTTAAAGTTAATCACGTAATGAATATCACTGATGTCGGACATTTGACTGATGACGCTGACCAGGGCGAAGACAAAATGGAAAAAGGCGCTAAACGTGAAGGCAAAACCGCGTGGGAAGTGGCGGAGTTTTACACGAACGCGTTTTTGAACGACACGAAAAAATTAAATATTTTGCCCGCAACCATTATTTGCAAAGCAACTGATCATATTCCGGAACAAATATCTCAAGTACAAATTTTAATTGACAAAGGACTGACCTATGAGACGAATGATGGAATTTATTTTGATACGACCAAAATTGCCGATTACGGCAAACTGGCACGTCTCAATAAACAAACATTAAAAACTGGAGCACGCGTTGCTATGGGAGAAAAAAAGAATCCGCATGACTTTGCTTTGTGGAAATTTTCTCCAAAAAATGAAAAACGTCAGATGGAGTGGTCAGCTTTTGGTCGTAACGGTTTTCCCGGCTGGCATATCGAATGTTCGGCGATGAGCATTAAATTTTTAGGAGAACAATTTGATATTCATTGTGGCGGGATTGATCACATCCCGGTTCATCACACCAATGAAATCGCTCAGGCCGAGGCAGTTACAAACAAAAAACCTTGGGTTAATTATTGGTTGCATGGCGAGCATTTAGTAATGGACGACAAAAGCCATTCGGCAAAAGCTCAGGTTAAAATGGCCAAATCAGGTGATAATTTTATTACAGTGCAGACACTGATTGATCACGGAATAAACCCCCTCGCCTACCGTTATTTTTTATTGCAAACCCATTATCGCAAACAATTGCAATTTAGTTGGGAAGCGCTGGAAGCGGCACAAACTGGATTAAATAATTTAAAAAAAGAAATTCAAAAATTACCGACCGCATCTGATATTGACACTGACATTGCTACCGCAACCGAGGAAGAATTTTTGCAGGCAATTAATAATGATCTTAATGTGCCGGAAGCTCTCGCGGTTTTATGGTCTCAAGTTAAAACAAAAAATATCAGCCAAAAAACTGTGGCCAAGTGGGACAGAATTCTGGCTTTGAATTTACTTTATAATTCCGAAAAAAAAATCCTAACTATTCCTCCGGAGATCCAAAAATTATTGGATGAACGCGCTCTGGCCAGAGCAGATAAAAATTGGGCTAAAAGTGACGCACTACGTGACAAAATTCTCATTCTTGGTTTTGTGATAAAAGATACTGATCAAGGTCAAAAAATAAGTGCGAGCTGAGATTCCGTCTTTTTTTGTTACTCTTCTGATTTTTTGATATACTGATTTTACCAAGATTATTGTTTTTTTTCTTCTGACTAAAAGACTATGTCAAATCCTGTCCCAGGATCAGAACAGCGATTGCCTGATAAAAATCGAGAGCAAAATTCCCATCAGCCGGAAAACGAAATAAAACCCGCGGATTTTTTGGTGGAAAAAGAAACGAACGAAGAACTGCAAAAAAAAATAAAACACGAGGAGGGATTTTTGGATGATACGATTGCCAAAATGCGTGGTCTTTTGCGTTCCACCAAGCAAAAACCCGTTATAATGCCCAAAGTTCGCGATGATATAACCTTAAAAATTGAACATATAATGGAGGCGGATTTGGGTGATGCTTTTAATGTATTAACTCCTCTCCAGCAGCAAGAATTCAAATTAAAGGGCGAACAAACTGCCAGCTTGATTCGAGAATTATTGCAGCAAACGAAAATTAAGGTAAAAAAAATTTTTGCGCTTTTAGTGGCTTGGCTTAGATTTCTTCCCGGAATTGATCGCTTTTTTTTGGAACAGGAAGCAAAAATTAAAACCGATCAAATTATTGCGTTGTCGCGCCAAAATAAAAAACTGTAGCCGACTTATGGAATCATCCCAGATATTTTTGATTATTTTGCTTTATATAGGAGGAATCGGTGTTTTCACCGCTATTTTTTTTATAATTCGCTCATTTGTCCGTCCCATGTATCGCGCGCAAAAAGCATTTGACCGCGTCATTTTGCAAATCATGGTGCCCAAGGAAAAACGATCAGATAGCAGCGGACAAAGCAACGATGAACGCTTGGAGCAAATCAAAGAAGAAATCGGCATCACGGAAACTTTATTTGCCACTTTGGCCGGACTTCGACCCGAGAGTGGTGTTGGTGCCTGGTTTCAAGGACGAAACGATCATTTTGCTTTTGAAATGGTCGTACATGATAATTTAATTTATTTTTATTTGGCTGTTCCGCCAAAATATCAATCGTTTATTGAACAACAAATTACGGCGCAATATCCGTACGCGCAAGTTGAACAGATTCCTGATTATAATATTTTTTTGCCCAAAAGTCAGATTGTGGGCGCGTATTTAGTGGCTAAAAAATCCAATATTCTGCCGTTTCGCACGTATAAAACCATGGATTCAGATCCTTTGGCCGCGATTTTAAATATCTTAGCAAAAATTCACGATCACAAAAGCACAGCGGCAATTCAATATGTGATTCGGCCGGCCAAAAAAACTTGGCGCCGAAAAGGAATTCGGGTAGTTCGCGCCGTAAATAAAGGCGATTCATTTCACCACGCGCTCAAAAGAAATCACGTTTTAAAATTTTTCACCATGGTGGCTTCAACTTTGTCCGAACAATTTTTGGGAACAAAAGCTACAGAAAAAACACAGCATCAAATTTCCGCGATGGAGCAAGAAATGCTCAAAGGAATTGAAGAAAAATTATCCAAAGGCGGACTGGAAGTGACATTGCGTGTGATTAGTGTGTCTGATGACAAAGAAATGGCCAAGCTTAATTTGGAAAATATTTTGAACGCGTTCAGTCAATATAATTTTTACCAATACGGCAATGAGTTTAGCGCGCTTTTGCCACGTCAACAGCCAACATTAATTCGTGATTTTATTTATCGTTCATTTTTGGAACATCGCTCCTTTATTGTTAACACGCAAGAAATGACCGGATTTTGGCATTTGCCACTGCATTCCACGGAAACACCAAATATCAAATGGCTGAGTGGCAGACGTGCGCCGCCGCCCAGTAATCTGCCGGAAACCGGTTTATTGCTGGGTCATGTGATGTATCGTGGCAGTGACACGCCGATTTATATGAAAGAACCTGATCGTCGACGGCATCTATATATTATTGGTAAATCCGGCGCGGGAAAATCGGTGTTGCTGGGAAATTTAATCAGACAGGATATTTTGAATGGCAAAGGTGTTTGTGTGGTTGATCCGCATGGTGATTTGATTGAGGATGTTTTGTCGATTATTCCCAAAAATCGCGCGGATGATGTGATAATTTTTGATCCTTCTGATGCGGAGCGGCCGGTGGGACTGAACATGTTGGAAGCGAAAACCGAAGATCAAAAAGATTTTGCCGTGCAGGAAATGATTTCTATTTTCTATAAATTGTTTCCGCCCGAAATGATTGGTCCAATGTTTGAGCACAATATGCGTAATGTGATGTTGACTTTAATGGGAGATATTACTGATACGGGCACGATTATTGATATTCCTCGCATGTTCACGGATGATGCCTATGTTAAAAAATATCTTAAAAAAGTTAAGGATCCCGTGGTTCGAGCTTTTTGGGAAAAAGAAATGGCCAAAACCAGTGACTTTCATAAATCAGAAATGCTCGGCTATTTAATTTCCAAAGTCGGCCGATTTGTGGAAAACGAAATGATGCGCAATATTATGGGCCAACAAAAGTCCGGCTTTGATTTTCGCGAAGTTATGGATCAACAAAAAATTCTCTTGGTCAATTTGGCCAAAGGTAAAACCGGTGAAGTAAACGCCAAATTATTGGGGCTGATTATTGTGGCCAAACTGCAGATGGCGGCCATGGGACGAGCGGATTTACCCGAACCGGAACGTTTGGATTTTTATTTATACATTGATGAGTTTCAAAATTTTGTGACTGATTCAATTGCCACGATTTTGTCTGAAGCGCGTAAATATCGTTTGGATTTAACCATTGCGCATCAATATATGGGCCAATTGGTGGATGACAAAGGTCGATCCGCCATTCGCGACGCGGTATTAGGTAATGCCGGCACGATTATGACGGGTCGAATTGGACCCGATGACGCGGAGATTTTGGTTAAAGAATTTTCACCGATTTTTGGTGTTTATGATCTGCTCAATCCGCCGCCATTTTCGTATTACACCAAAATGTTAATTGACAACGAAGCATCGAAGCCGTTTAATATGCTTGGCTATCCTCCGGTTCAGGGCAATCGCCAACTGGGAGAAGCCATTAAACAATTGGCGCGTCTCAAATATGGCCGAGATCGACGGATCGTGGAAGCGGAAATTATGGAGCGGACACAGTTGGGCGGCGGGGAAAATAAAGCCAAAACCGATACGATCGAAGCAACATTATAAAAAATTAAAAAAATAAATATGGAAAACCAAAATTCCGACACAGTGCCAAAAAAATATCCTGATCCAGCCACTGTTCGCGCGCGATTACAAGTAATTAAACGTGAAATTGAGGAATTGATAAAAACTTTTTCCGAAGCAAATCACTCTTCAATCTCAACACCTACTTCAACTTACCTGCCTTTAGCCCATGACGAAGAACTATCTTTTTCAGAAATGAGTCGAACTTTGGAAGGCATATTTAATGGTGAAAAAATGATTGGCACGGACAATCAAGAATACCATATCCCGCCCAATTATGCCAGTAAATCAAAGCTGGTTACCGGCGACCGAATGAAATTAACCATTACTCCAACCGGTTCTTTTATCTACAAGCAAATTGGCCCGATTGAACGTCAGCGTATTATTGGAACACTCGACTTTAATCCTGAGCACAATCGCTGGCTGGTTAAAGCGGAAAATGCGGAATATCGCGTATTAACTGCCTCAATCAGTTTTTATAAAGGCAAAATCGGCGATGGTGTGATTATTCTAGCTCCTCAAATCGGAATGAGCGAATGGGCCGCAGTTGATCATTTGATTGCCAAATAATCACTTTGGGCATTATAGACTTGCGTGCTTTTTGTGCCTGTGCTACACTGAAATCAATTATTAAGTTATTTATTTAATTGGAATCTCTATGCCAACTCGAAAAGTCAATCCAGCGCTCATGCAGCCATACAAGCTCTCGGCCGAGCTTTCAGCCGTAACCGGTCCGGGTCCATTGCCTCGCGGACAAGTAACCAAAAAAATTTGGGAATACATTAAAGCCAAAGGCTTACAGGATCAAAAAAATAAACGAATGATTAATACCGACGAAAAACTAAAAGCGCTTTTTGGCGGAAAATCACAAATTATCATGTTTGAAATGGGTAAATTTTTAAATGCCCATTTGACCAAAATGTAGTTCTTGCTTCAACAAAAAATCTCTCGACAACCGAGAGATTTTTTTATATACTACGGACTCGGAAGATTCGCTAAATACATCCTTAAAAAAATAAATATGGCATTGTACCACAAACATCGTCCGCAACTGTGGCAGGATATTATTGGACAAGATGTTATTGTCACCACTATCCAAAATCAAATTAAACGGAACAAGCCGGCTCATGCCTATTTATTAAGTGGGCCACGCGGAGTAGGCAAAACCACCACGGCCAGACTCATTGCCAAAGCACTCAATTGTACTGAACGAAAAACTGAAACATCTGAACCCTGTAATCGCTGCAATTCATGCTTGGATATTACCAGAAGCGCGGCACTTGACGTGATTGAGATTGATGCGGCCAGTCACACCGGAGTTGATATGGTGCGCGAAACAATTATTGAAAGCGCGGAATTTCAGCCGACTAAATCTCAATATAAAATTTTTATTATTGACGAAGTGCACATGCTTTCCACTTCGGCTTTTAACGCGCTCTTAAAAACTTTGGAAGAGCCGCCAATTTACGCGATTTTTGTTTTGGCCACGACTGAACTTCATAAATTACCGGCCACGATTGTTTCTCGCTGTCAGCGTTATATTTTCAAAAAAATTCCGCGGGAAATAATGGCGGCGCGCTTAAAGCAAATCGCAGTGGATGAAGGAATTATTATTGCCGACGCAGTTTTGGCACGACTCATTAAAAAAAGCGAAGGCTCGGCGCGCGATGCCGTCAGTTTGCTTGACCAAATAATGGCCGTTGCCGGTGATTCAATCACCGAGGCTGATGTTCAACTACTATTACCAGCCACGTCAACGGAAAATCTGCTGGAATTTTTAAATGCTCTGGCCAAAAATAATGTTCCAGACGGGCTTTCATTGATCAGATCACTGATGGAAAATGGTATTCATCCCACACAATTTTTGACTGATTTCATCGAATTTACTCGTGGCGTACTTTTATTTCATTTTGATGAATCATTGGCGCAAAAAGAAATGGATATTTCCGCAACCACTCAAGAAGAAATAAAAACTATTTTGTTCCAGCTTCCACCCGATCGTTTACTTTTTATGTTGGATCGAGCTTTTAAGCGATATCAGGATTCCAAAAATGCCACGATTCCTGAATTGCCAGTGGAATTATTTTTAATTGAATGTTGTGCCACGGAAATAAAACCAGATGAATCTTCGACTCACGTTGAATCAAAAGTAAAACCTGATTTGCCAAAAATAATTCCAGAAAAACTTCTTCAGATGGTTCCTGAAATAATTCCGGAAATTATTGAGCCCGTTAAAACAGAAAAAACACCGAATACTATAATTGATAAAAAAACAGTAGAAAATGCGTGGACAGCATTTATGGCCAAATTAGAAACTACCGGTCCTTCATTGGTGTTTCTTTTAAAGATGGCGGAAGTGAAAGAAATAATCAATAATAGTATTATTATTTCCGTTCGTTATAGCTTTCATTATGATAAATTAAGTGAGCTGGCTACTAAAAAGAAACTTGAGGACCAGTTGAGTGAACTGTTAAAAACAAAAATCTTACTTAAATTTGAGGTTAATGAAAATGCGAGTACAGAAAAAACCGCCGCACTCAATGATTTGGCCGCGGCATTTGGTGGTGAAGTAATGTAATTCTGAAATTTAATTCTTGACCAATCGATATTTTAATGATAGCATTCCGCATATTCCGAGATCGTCTAACGGTAGGACTTCAGGTTCTGGTCCTGACTATCGGGGTTCGAATCCCTGTCTCGGAACTAAATCGGCTTCTGAATTTCAACTGTATACTTGATTGAGGCGCCATTTTCCGCAATTACTTGAATCTGGATGGTATTAAGTCCTTTTACCAACGTTTTTTCATATCCGCTACTTGCTGCCGATGCAGAAAAATCTTTATTATCAATGACCAGTCTGGCTTTGGGATCTTTTGGCGTTGCCTTAATGGTAATTTTATTTTCGGTTTCTTTTGCTCGGACTGAATAGACAAAAAGATTTGGTTTAAATGTTGGCCACAAAGTATCGTTTAAATTTTCCGTTAGAGAAGACAAATTATAATCATTATTCGGTCCGATACGCGAAACACGAACCGTATAGGTATTTACTCTCCCATCCGGAGTGAACACATATAAAGGAATATCCGAATCGCCCGATGGAATATCAATCGTAATGCTCTTTCCGGCTTCAACCGTATAATCTTTAACTTTTACAGTCATAAATGAGTCATAAACCACGGGAGTAAAGGTAATTCGATCCTCGGAAAATTTTGTTTTTAAGGTATAATAAAAAATCGTTGGCTTAAAAGCCGGACTAAACGCGCCGGAAACATCTTCGGTCAATGATTTAAACAAAGGAATTATTGAGCCATCAATCGCGATTGTCTCTTTATTTAAAATTTTCCGACGATTTAATTCTTGAGAAATAGTTACGTTGGTACGCTCCGCCGCACGATTAAAATTTTTAGCATCAGTGATTTTATCGGAAATGGAATATTCCCGTAGACGCTCTGGCGGTAATTGTTCATAGTAATTTCTCCAGCTCGAACCAAATAAATCAGTTAAAACTTTTTCCGTAACTATCCAACGCAACTTTGCTCCTTGGCTAACCGCATATAATTTGGGATCATTGCCAAATTTAATGACGCGCGCTCCCGGTTTCATGGTAACCAATAATTTACTGGTAGCATTGGCGATGGTATTTTTTTCATATACCTTTACTTTGTTAAAAGAAGGATACCAGCTAAAAAATGTTTCCTGATCAGGAAATGGATAGGCAGTGGCATCGCTGGCCACAAAATAGACAGCCGCGTCTCCTTTAAACTTAAAAAGTGTCCCGGGCGCAAGGGTTTGTTTGGCTATCACAGCCGCCAAAACCACGTTGGCAATGGTTAAACTAAAAACTAAAGAAATTAATGCGATAATTTTGATAATTTTGATTATTTTTTTCAT
Organism: Candidatus Magasanikbacteria bacterium RIFCSPHIGHO2_01_FULL_41_23; assembly: GCA_001782805.1. GTDB lineage: Bacteria > Patescibacteriota > Patescibacteriia > Magasanikbacterales > UBA922 > 2-12-FULL-41-16. The sequence continues at coordinate 42,010 of MFPT01000002.1, forward strand.
ACTTCGATAGTTCGGCAATTCGACAAGCTCATTGTAAACAAGCTCACTACGAGTAAACTCAGTATAAATACTTCAACATAAGAATACCATGGACCTAGTTATTTGTCATCTTTTGATTTTTTCGGTATGCTTATGGCTATGAACTACTTGATAGATGGCAAAAAAATTGCGGAGGATGTATTGGCGCGAGTAACGGCGCAGGTTATCTATTTAAAAAAAAATAAGGTGACGGTCAAACTCGCGGTTCTTTTGGTTGGCGCTGATTTGCCGAGCCAAACGTATGTGAGGCGCAAAGAGCAAGCTGCCAAAAAATGTGGATTGGAATTTGAATTAATTCATTTGCCGGAAAGCATTGATAAGTCAAACATAATTTCTGAAGTACAAAAAATACAGGCCACTGATTCTTTATCCGGTTTAATTGTGCAAATGCCTTTGCCTCAACCGTTCTATACGGCGGATGTTTTGAACGCGATACAATCTTGTTATGATGTTGATTGTTTGACCAATGAAAATTTAGGAAAATTGATGATGAATCAGGCTGATTGGTTGCCTCCAACTCCGGCCGCAGTCATGGAAATTTTGGCGGCCAAAGGCATTAGTGTTTTGGGAAAAAATGTCGTGGTCGTAGGCGTAGGCGCTCTTGTGGGCAAACCACTGGCAGTTATGCTTATGAACGCGCGTGCCAGCGTAACCACACTAAACAGTATTTCCTCGGATTTTGCGGCTAAATGCTTGGCAGCTGATATTATTATCAGTGGCGTGGGAAAACCAAATATTATTCGCGGTAATATGGTCAAATCCGGCGCGATTGTGATTGATACGGGCGTGTCATTTCCCAATGGTGTAATGTCAGGTGACGCAGTGGTGGAAGAAATTGCGGATCATGCGTATGTAACGCCGACTCCGGGTGGAGTGGGACCGATTACGGTTGCCAAACTTTTGGCAAATACTGTAGCTGCCGCGGCCAAATTGCACAATATTACGTTGCCGGCAGTATGAAGCCGATTATTGTCATACCAACTTACAATGAACGGGCAAACATTATTAAACTGATTCCGACCTTGTTTGCTTTAAAAATTCCCGAACTTCAAGTTATAATTGTTGATGATAATTCTCCGGATGAAACCGCTCATGAGGTTGAAATTTTGCAAGACAAATTTCCCGTGCATCTTATTAAACGCTTACGCAAATTGGGTTTGGGTACTGCCTATTTGACTGGATTTAAAAAAGCTTTGGCTCTGAACGCGGATATTATATTTGAAATGGACGCGGATTTTTCGCATGATCCGGCTGATGTGCCGCGACTGATTGACGCACTTGTTAAATTAGAGGGAGCGGAATTGGCCATTGGATCGCGGCGAGTAGATGGCGGAAAAATTATTGGTTGGAATATACGACGACATTGTACCAGTTTCATTGCCATGACTATAGCACGCATCATGCTTGGGCTTAAAACAAAAGATGTCACTTCCGGTTTTCGCGCGTATCGTCGGCCAGTATTGGAAGCAATTTTAAAGCAAAGTATTACCAGCAATGGTTACGCGTTTCAGGAAGAGATGTTATTTCACGCGGAAAAAATGAACTGGAAAATTATTGAAATACCAGTAACATTTATTGATCGTAAAATCGGCCAGTCAAAATTAAGCACTGCGGATATTTTGGAATTTTTTAGGGTGATGTGGCGATTAAGGAAGCAGTAACAAGTAAAATTTTGGATACATAAAATTTACTTAAATTTTGAATAAGCAAAAATATTTGTCACCAAAACTCGTCCGTCTTTCAATCTAGTTTGCGGATATTCATTTTATTATTATTTATAAGACCGATTGAAAGCGGCCTCAAACAGTTGGTGCCTAAATATTTTTGCTTATTCAAAATTTAACTCAACTTTTCTAATATATTCTCTAATTCTGAGAACGTACTAATTCGCACCAATTGAACACGAATTTCTTTTATCCCAGGAATTTCAAATCCAATTTTATTCGTTTTAAAATACCATGCCAAATGTTTACGAAAAGTTACCAATCCCCTTTCTCCATATTGGGCAATGTGCAAACGCGCGTGATTAAGGACAACCAGACAGCGTTCTGCCAAGCTGATTATTTGAGGATTGTTTATTTGATTAAAAAACCAGGGATTGCCGAGTGCGCCGCGCGCAATTAAAACACCATCAGCCTTGGTTATGGCAAGCGCTTCCACAACTTGTGACGGCTCATGAATATCACCATTTGCGAGTAGTGGCACGCGCGCGATGGTTTTGGCCTCGGCGATTCGTGCCCAATCGCTCACGCCACTATAGCCCTGTGCCTTCGTGCGACCGTGAATGGTAATTAAATTTGCTCCGGCATCTTCAATTACCGGAATAAAAGTTTTGAAATCATCAGGATCATTCCAGCCCAAACGAATTTTGACAGAAAGTGGGGTTTCTCCAATCGCGTTTTTCACCTCACGAATTATATTCGCGGCTCGTTCCGGTTCTTTCATCAAGGCGCAACCATTGAAATTACTGGTAATTTTATACACCGGACAGCCCATATTGATGTCAATGCCTTCGGGATTGGCATGCTCCATAATAATTGCGGCCGCGCGCGCCATTGTAAGAGGATCCGAACCAAAAATTTGCTGAACAATCGGTCGTTCGCCAACAACAAAATCCGTCATCCCCAAGGTTTTGACATTGTCGCGCACTACGGCTTCGCTGGAAACCATTTCGCGAAAGACCACATCAGCTCCGCCAATTTGGCGAACAATTTGACAAAACGCCGAATCAGTCATGTCGGCCATGGGCGAGAGTGCAAGGATGGGTTTATTTTTTTGGACGATGTCGTTGATCCACATATATAAAACAGTTCATTCCACCTGTCTAAAAAATCAAACAATAAAATCAATCATATTTCCTCGAGTAATCGTCTCAAAACTCGCGCCCGGATAGGCCGTTGTCCAATCAGACGGCGGACGACCGGATTTATTTCCCCATTTGAATTCATAGCCAAACAATTTGCCATCTCGTTCTTCCACCCAATCAATTTCTTTTTGGTCATAAGTTCGCCAAAAATAATTATTGGCGTAGAGTCCGGAGTATGATTGTTTTTTTATCCTCTCCATGACTAGATAATTTTCCCAAAGCAGACCAACATCATCGCGCACAGACAGCGGATTAAAATTATTAATCAACGCGTTTCGTACACCCGTATCATAAAAATAATAACGCGACATTTTGGTTACTTCTTTGCGCAAATTCCGGCTAAAACCACGAACATTCACTATAACAAAAGCCTTCTCCAATAAATCGAGATACTTGGCAACAGTCTGTTTATTCATCCCCAAACTGGTTCCAATTTCAGACATAGATACCTCCTTGCCAATCTGATAGGCCAGCAATGTAAGAAGGTCGCGTATTTTTTTGGCGTTGCGAATATTTTCCAATTCTAAAATATCTTTAAATAAATAGGAATTGACCAATTCGTGCAGATATTCCTCCTGACGCGTACGGTCATTAATACTAAATAATTCCGGATAACACCCAAAGACCAATAAATCCTCCAATGATTCCTGAAAGTATTCCAAACCTTTGGTTTCAATTATTTCCGCGGCCGAAATGGGGAATAAGTTAACGATTTTTTGGCGACCGGTCAATGGTTCCCCGACCTGACGCGCCAGGCTGAATGAAGCTGAACCGCTGGCGATAACTGACACATCTGGAAAATTATCAACAATAATTTTTAAACTCTGCCCAATTTGGGGAATTTTCTGCGCTTCATCAATGATAATGACTTTGCTATCACCAACAAACCGCCTTAATGATTCTATATTCTGAACTGAAAGCGTGGCTTGAACTACGGTTGTTTCTCCGTTGACTATTTTAATGTGCTCTCTAGCCTCGTGATTCTGGATAAATTCATTAAGCAAAGTTGTCTTGCCCACGCGACGCGGTCCGTACAGCAAAATAACCTTTCCCGGCTGAAGTTTGTCGGCAAGCAATTTTTTGGCTAATCTATTGATTATCATACCGAATTTAGTTAAATAAAGACATTATAATGACCTTATTTTACTAAATTCAGATATTTATGTCAATAGCGCAACTTGGGTAGAGCTTTCGAGGTATACATACCCCCCACTTGCATTTGGCAAATAGTTTCTGTGTATAACTCCACGAATAACAAAATTTGATCCAATTCCTTAATATGGTATAATCTCAATAATTAACTAAACCATGTTAAGCATTTCTTATGAATTATTTACCATCAATCACAAAAATCCGTTTGGAAGAAAAATTGGCCAAACTGAATAAACTTCGTCCTTTACCAAATTCTTCGGTACAAAAACTGCGAGAAAAATTTCAGATTGAAATGACTTACAATTCAAACGCGATTGAAGGCAACTCTTTAACTTTAAAGGAGACTTTTTTAGTTATTAACGAGGGTATTACGGTAAAAGGAAAACCTTTAAAAGATCATTTGGAGGCGAAAGATCATCATGCCGCGCTGGAATATCTTTATGACTTGATAGATAAAGACAAAAAGCACACTGTTTCTGAAATGCTCATAAAAAATTTGCACCAAATTATTTTACAGGAAACTGACAGAGAGTGGGCTGGTCGGTACCGAAACGCCAATGTAATTATTGGCGGAGCCAAGCATACTCCACCCGATGCTCTGCAAGTACCACAAAAAATGCGTGATTTAATTAGCTGGCTTATTTCACAAAAAAATAAAATAAATATTATTGAACTAGCTGCTTTACTACACCACAAACTAGTACACATTCATCCTTTTTTTGACGGCAATGGCAGAACTGCACGCTTGACCATGAACCTATTTCTTATGCAAGCCGGATATCCGTTGGTGGTAATTATGAAAACCGACCGAAAAAAATATTATGACGTGCTGGATAAAGCGGATAGTGGCGTATATGAACCACTCCTAAAATTTATTGCTCGCTCAATAGAACGTTCGCTGGATATTTATCTAAAAACGTTAACTCCGGCAACCACAAAACAGGAAAAATTTATTTCATTGACTGAAATATCCAAAATTACTCCGTTTTCCGCCAAATATCTAAACTTACTAGCAAGACAAGGAAAACTGGAAGCATACAAAGAAGGGAGGAATTGGTTAACTTCAAAAGAAGCGATTGAACGGTATTTAAAAAATAGGACAAGACAAAGAAAAATTATAAAATAAATGATCCACTTAACAGATAAAAAATGTCTTATTATTTATCTAACTTTGGTTTAATTTGCCATGTAATGCCTGTATTGATGCTCCTTGACTGTGAAGTTTTTCCGCTAATTCCAATACCTGATTTACATCGAGATCATCACTCAACACTTTACCAATAGAATAAATTATTAAAGCCAACTATAAATATAATTAACCACCGGAAACGACCGGTGGTTAATTATAGATTTATTTAGCTTAAGAAATTAGAAGAAAATTAATCCTTATGAACCTCGTTCATCTTCAATTGTTTAGCAATTTCAATCCAGATATCGGGTTTAATTATAGAGAGAATTTCACTTACTGAAAGAGGAGGTAATTTAGATTTTTCAAGCTTGACTTTTAACCTTCTCAGTTTATCGCTAAGTTTAGTTGGATCATCCAATGAATATAAAGAATACCGCTCATCTTCTATTGAACTGGATCTCAATAAATCATCTTCACTCTCTGAATAATCAATTGATCCTCCAATCTGGAGGATAGCCCACATAACATCACCTGACGCAGCTTTTTCAATGATATTTTTTGCCTCGGCACACTGACCGTCCATGTGATGTCCGGTCGTACAAACTTTACAAAGTGATTCTGGCATAAAATTAATTTTTACTTAGTTAATTATTAAAATTTATTTTTTCTCTTCACTAAAATATCGTCTGTGAATTTCTGCGATTTTATTCGCCCATTTTCTCTCTAGCTTTGGCATTTCTTCTTTGTACATTGTAAAAGGATCTTTAAAGTAATTAGGCTCATCAAAATCCCAATCGTCTCGATGTACTTTTTCGTCTAAACGATCTAATTCTTCTTGATGAGTTTCGTCCATCGAACTAAGATCTTGCCTATCTTGCAGTTTACATTGTTCGCAATCCTTACGAAAAATCATATGAGAACAGTTTGCTTCAAAATCATCGCCTTTTTGCCATTCTAACAAATCTTCTTTTTGTCTTGCAAGACGATCAAGCATTGCAGTTCTAACAGTTTGGATTTGTTCCTCTTTTTTATTTTTCCGTTCTTCGGCAGAAATTCTGGATCCCTGATGACAGGTTGTACAACTAACGCTGGACATTCCATGCGGACATGGTTTAAATCGGTCAGACATAAAATGAAATATAATAAGTAAATAAACCAACTATCTATTTTTCGCTTCCTCCAAAATTTTCTTCACTTCAATTGTTATTGCTCCAAACCTGCCTCCCAGAGCATTAGGATTAGTCTCAACAATTTTTAATAAATTAGGAATATCCGCCTCAACGATAAGTTGAGCGTCAATGAGTTTTTGAATGCATACTTGCTCCACAATCTCCATATTATAACTTACTGCGACTCGTTTGTCTTTATTTTCCTGTGGTTTTGGAGCTGCCGGTTTTTCTTCCTCCGGATCCGGTTCATTGAAACCTCCAAATTCTATCGTTGGGACAGTAATAGATGTGAGTGATGGATCGGGTTGTTTTTCGATCGGCGTCTTCACCTCTAATCTTTTGGGACTTAATGGTTTATCAGGTAGAGGTCTCTCTCCAATCTTCTTATAATGGATGTCATTATTAATAAAACCAAGGGTGATGTGAAAATCCTTCCTTTCTAAACCAAGGCACTCGCGAAAAGCCGTAGCTTCAGGAATCTCAATAGCAACAAAACAAACTTTTTTGTCTTTATCGGCTTTTACCATTCCCGGCTGGCTTCCATCGATATACCCGACTCCATTCACTTTTACCGGCGACTGACCACTTTGCAACTGACTGGACAAGCGATTAAGTTGCTCAATCTGCTCATCTGTCAGCCTACTCAAAATTCCCTTTTCTTGCTGTTCAATAATCGTTACATGAAATTTGCCTCTTGACTTAAACGGCAGAGACATTTTTGCTTGCATCGTCTCTAGTGTTGGAGTCAAATCCGTATTAACTGTTATTTCAATGGACTTCATGCGAGCCAAACTCTCGCGCGTGAGCTCAGCTAATTTTGGTGCAAAATCCGATACCGAAGAAGTTAATGGCTGCTCTGGTTTAATAATTGCTAGAGACTCTGAAATTGGTCGTGTGACTTCAGGCATAGATAGTACATTATTTTGAAAAAAAATTCGTTACGACTCGCCTAAAATCTTCTGCATTCAACAATGAGGTTTTTGACGCTGCTATCAAACTTCCGCCTGCTACACAAACAGTTGGATCTCCAATTCCGAGATATTCTTTTCCGGGCCGAAGAGTCGTCCATGTTTTTAATAACTTTGTTTCTTCTTCACTGAGAGTGCCCTCTTTTTCCTTTTGTCGCAACGAAAGCAATATAGGCTCACGTTTTTCGCGTTCAGCGTCATTAAATATAGCTTCAAGGGATGTGAGATCAAACAAATCAAGTGACTCCACCTTCATACCGATATCATAATTATCTCCACCTTTTTTACGATCCTGACCCGCATAAACCGCCACAATCGTTTCTGGTGGCATCCGCATGTAAGCCATGTTGGTCACCGCAAGAGGACTTAATTTTGTCTGCCCAAAAATCAGGAGTGTAACTTCCAAATTTGCCCCCTCCTTTGTTCTGATGGTCACACGACGTTGTTCAGCGGATTCAAACTCTTGATTAAATGCCTCGACATCTGTCAAGGATTTTTCACGTCCAATTCTTAATAATTCTTTGAATTCATCTGAAAATGTCAACCCATTTGTTGTATCAAGATCTTCGAAATTAATCTGAAATCCTTCAGATTCTGCTTTTGCACACGCATTAAAAATCGCAAACATTTGTGTGATCAGCTCGCCATGAAATTGTTCGCTCACCGCTTTCGAGCGTCCTGCCTTTTCTTCTTTTGGAATTTCTGCAGAACGCCAAATCGCGCCAATCGCTGCGTGCATTTTATCAAAAAGAACATTTTTTAGGCTTCCGAAATAGCCGGGTAAACTTTTAATAAATCGTTGCGGATCCGTTTCGCCAAAGCGTCCATAGTCCACAAGATTCACAATTTCTCCCAATTTTTGTGTAAATTTTGGAAGACCGCTCACGGATCGTGTGTCCACAAGAATTTTTGTGAGATATGTCGCCGTGATTGAATCAAGATCACTGTCAATATGACCGCTCACCCCTTTTATGTTTTTTTCTTGGATTAGAGCCAAAACCTCATCCGGGAAATCCGCGACCATTTTCGCCGCACAACGTCGAGTCCCGCCTTCTGGCATCTCTAATACAGACGCATCAACACCATGATGGTCAATAATTCCATTTCGAATCGTCCAGCGATAAATTTCATCAACTTCTTCCGGAGTTTGAGGAGAACGCATTTCCAAAGGTGGAATAATCGGTTGGCCAGTATCAACCACGACCACATCGGGAGACAAGCCTTCGGCACGTCCCGCTTTTTGCACACTAGCAAAACAATTTTCCGGACTCGTTGGCCTCACTTCCATTTCAGGTGTTTCTGTATCTCGCATAACTATATTATAAAAAATATTATAATCTAACAGAGAATATACAAAATTCTAAAACTCAAATTCTTCACTTATAGTTTACCCCCCCCCCACCTGCTTTCAGCAAATATTTACTGTGCATAACTTATGTAAATAATTCCATGTGCATAAGTCCATTTGACAAGGATTTTTTTTATGTTTACACTTTCATTACAATTTATCCTCAATAATGCTGGAAGTAAGGTAACCCAATGGGAATTCCTTCACTGTGCCGCAACGGTAATTTCGATTTATGGAGCTTGCTCTGAGCGAGCGAAGCGAGTCGAAGAGTCCGGTCTTCATTATAGAGCGTAACCCGCGCAGGAAAATGCCTTTTTAGGCTTATTTATTTCTCTGCGCGGAGAAATTTTTTATTTAAATAAGACTATGATGAGATGTTTAAAAATCCTGCGCCGTCACTGGTTAGCTACCATTATTTTATTCGGTAGTTTGATTCTCATGATTATATATGGGAATAGTCAAAACATCGAATCGAATAGTAATAAACTCCTCAATCAAGAATCACAAAGTGTAGAAATAAAGTTAAAAGAAAAATCAATCTCTGTTCCTACAAATCAAAATTATGACACGGAAAATAAAAATGAAAATAACACTTCAACGCAAACCAACAGTCCAAAAACCATAGAACAAAAACCAAACGCAGACGCTCTTGAAAAAAATCTAATCGCGGCCAAAATTATCATTGGTGAAAATGAGTATTTAATCAATGTTACGCCTTCAAGTTCAGTGTATGACGCGCTTATTCAGATGAACAAATCCGGCCAAGCCAGTTTTAATTTCAAAGAATTTAGTGGACTCGGATATTTTGTAGAAGGAATCAATGGTAAAACAAGTGACAAATTACGTGGACGATATTGGATTTATTATATTAACGGCGTCAAAGCGCAAATGGGGATTTCCCAATACATTCTTAAATCAAACGACATAATAACCTGGAAATATGAAAATCAAGAATAACGCGTTCGGATATTTAATTTCCCTTTTGGTTTTAACTGTATTATTTTTTCCCGTACTAACACGCGCGGAAGAAGAAAATTCAACCACTACGACAACTACAGCAACACTCACAGAACAAACTACCACTACTACACCGACGATAACAGAAACACCGACTGCACTAGAAACTACGACCATAACAGAAATATCCAGCTCAACCCCAGTTACTGTTTTAGATTTTGCCCAATTAACGATTCGCATTGACAATACGATTATTTTTTCTGATTCTATCGCGATTAGCCCTGCCACGACTACAGTAACTGATAATCAAAATAAAAACTATGATGTTGTGGATAACACTGTTTTAGGAATGATATTTAATGCTGATTCAGCCACAACGACGTTTGCCGTTACTGATCTGGCCTATTATTCTTCGTTTGATTCATTTTTAATTAATTGTATTGCAGTCGCGGACACGTCGTCATGCTATAACTGGCAATACACGGTCAATGATGTCTATCCCTACATGGGAATTGATGATTACATATTGAAAAATAATGATGATGTCTATTTGTATTTTGGCAATCAAACGCGATTTAACTTGGCAACATCTACTATTACCACTGCAGAACCACTAGCTATTACAACTGAAAAATATGATTATCGAAATAATCAATGGACTCCACGACCCAATGTAACAGTGGGAGCAACCAAACCTGATCCTAATAATCCATGGAGTCCAATTGTAGTTACTTCAACACTCACCAATGAATTCGGTTTGGCCAATCTTTATATAAGCGTGACCGGTACATACAACGTCGGAATTAGTGAAGATTATTATTATCCGACCCAAGCAGTTACAGTTCTTGATATTATTTTAAATAATGAAACAACGACAACTACCGTAACATCAACTCCGACAACGACGACGTCAACAATAGAAGTCATAAATTCAAATAATTCCGGTGGATCAGGTTCTACTACTGCTGAAATTATTCCGACCATGGATGTTGTGAAAGCAATTGAATTCTTAAAAGCGCAACAAAATAAAACCACTGGCGCGATTGGTTTCCCGAACGGAGTCGAGGGACTCACCACAAGTGGTTCAGGCACTCTCTATAGTGATTGGGCCGCAATCGCCTTTGGCAGCGACGATAATTTGGGCGAAGCCAAAAATCTTTTGGCGACATATTTAAAAACCGATCCCAGTCCGGGTACAGCGGCGACCGATTTTGAGCGACGCGCCATGGCCATAATGTCTTTGGGAATCAATCCGTATTCGGGAACCAAAACCAATTATATTGCGGAAATTCTTAAAACATATCAAGCCAATCAATTTGGCGACAGCGGATTGGTCAATGATGATATTTTTGCGCTTTTTCCTCTGATTAAAGCCGGTTATACAATCAGTGACACAGAAATTAAAAATAGTGTGGCCTTTATTTTGTCGCGCCAAAATCAAAATGGTGGTTGGGAAAGTCCGGACTTAACCGCCGCGGCTGTCCAAGCTTTATCTTTGGTCAAATCACAAATCGGAGTAAATGACGCATTAATTAAAGCTAAAGAATATTTAAAAACCAGTACAAAGAATAATGGCAGTATTGGTGATAATGTTTTTTCCACCAGCTGGGGAATTCAGGCAATTGTTTCACTTAATGAATCAATTAATTCCTGGAATGGAACAAATGAAAATCCGTTAACGTATTTGGCCAAGCAACAGCAAACTGATGGCGGATTTGAATCAGCATCCGGCTCGCTTGATAATCGCATCTGGGCAACAAGTTATGCTATTCCCGCGGCACAAAATAAAGTTTGGGCGGATATTCTTGTTTCATTTGCTAAACCGGTCATACAAAATACTGTTGAGACCAATCAAACCAGTTTTGGTAGTGGCGGCAGCGGAGAATTAGTCACAAGTACACCAACAATCACACCGGCAATCATAAACCAAGCAACATCAACTCCAAACAATAGCGAATCAGAAAAACTTTCCTCCAGACCAATTGAAACAGCAGTAAACGAATCACCGGAAAACAATAATGTTAAAGAAGTAGTCATAGAAAAAATGACAGAGATTGCCAAGATTGAATCAAAATTTTCTAATTCACCATCTGTTGAGTTAGCCCAAAACCAATTAACGGTTCTAAATGAATCAGAATCTCCTATTGACAGAAATAATAATGTCGGCGAAATCATAACCACTGTGATCCCGTTAAAAAACACATCACCAATTGCTGGTCGCGAATTTGCTGGAGCCGCGACAATGGCTAGCAGCGCTGGCGCTTATTTAGCCTGGCGATTCTTCCAATCGTTAATCTAATATCGTGGACTAGCTCAATCGTTTGTAGATTGATATAATATTGAATGGCATTATGAACAAAATAAATAAAGAAAACACATCGTATTCTCAAACTAGTTTATTAGTTGCGATTGGACTCGTAATTTTTGGCGCAATTGCTCGTCTTGTTCCTCATCCAGCTAACTTTGCGCCACTCGGCGCTATTGCAATTTTTGGCGGATTATTTTTGCCTCGCAAACTGGCGATATTAGTTCCTTTATCAGCTATGCTTGTCAGTGACATTGTAATTGGCTTTTATTCCTGGTCAATAATGCTGGTAGTGTATTTAAGTTTTGCCTTAACCGCGTTTGCCAGCACCAAAATTAAACATTCTTTTAAGGCAATTCTCGGCACAACTTTAGCCGGATCAATTTTATTTTACCTCACCACCAATGCCGCAGTCTGGGCATTTGGCACTATGTACGCGCACGATTTTGCCGGCCTGATGCAGAGTTACACCATGGCCATCCCCTTTTTCCGCAATAGTTTATTGAGTGATTTATTCTATACGAGTGTTATGGTAACCAGTTATATTCTTATTACAAATTTTCATACCAATTATCATATTCAATCACTTCACCGGAATCAGTCGTAAAATTTTTACTCTTTGTTGTTGATGTAACTTTTGTGATACCTGACGGATTAAGTGGTTTATTCAACAAGGTAACAGCATCGGGACCACCTAAATATTCGACCGGTAAACCAACCGGAGGTTCCGCTTGTTTGGTGGCGGCTTTGGAAACCAACGGAGTTTTAACATGCGACATAGGAAAATGCCAAATCGTCGCCAATTCTTCAATATTCAAAATACAAGTGGGACTTTTGGTATTCATGGAACGCTTGCGATAGGCTTCAAATAATTTTGCTGGCTTATCTTTCTTTTTGCCTTTTGGTGCTTCCACGGCGACAATAGAATTGGCACTGGGAATATTATATTGATTAATCGCTCCCAATAATAAACTAGCTCCACGCCGAGGATTAAATGATTCTTTGCGCGCCACATATACCGCTCGCATTTTTGCCTTAAACGCCAACTTGGTAATTTTCTGTTCCATCAGCTCAACTATTTTATTTGTTCCCGGAGTTAAACGCACGGTATCAGCATGTTCATCTTCTGCTTCCTCCTTTGGACTGGCTTCGCGATTAAAAACTTGATCACCAATTAAGACCAAACTTTTCATTAAAAATTCCACAAATTTATCGCCGATATTTTCCATCGTATCATGCTCGGCAATTCCCAGTACTTCCTTTACTTTATTTATTGCGCCTTCTTTCCAATCATTATTGATTGGCTCAACCAATATCTGCCACCACATTTGCTCGCCCGGACCCAAACGAGTAAAACTTTCCAAAAAAGTTCCCATCGGATCTTTTAAGACCGTATCTTTGGAAATTGAATGCTCAAATTCGCGATAGGATCGAAGCGGATACGCACTATGCTCGGCCAAACCAAAATCGTTAACCCATAAATCATGGGTTTCATTCGGAAATTTTTCCGGAACCAAATGTACATAATCTTCAATTTCGGTAATTTCCGCATCCGGATATTGCGCATAAATTGACGCCTCCACCAAATCGCGAAAAACCGATTCAGTCCAAACAACAAATTGAATGTAACCCTCGATACTGACAATTTCAAAACTAAACCAGCGTTGAACATAGCCGTCTTTAATTTTTTCCTTAAGTCCGGATGGTGCCAACGCACCCGCCACATGCGAAAATAACTGTTCAACCGCCATTGGTGTCTGTACATTTAAAGCTGGAATATCAATGGCTAAAATCACTGGTTTCCAATCATGAACATATTTTTCTTCTTTCAATTCAATAAAAAAATGCAAAGCCTGACTAAAGATCGGTCCGATCATCAAAAGCCAGCCCATGACCGCAAACCATTCAATGGCTATGACGACAACACCTTGAGCCAAAAAAAAATTCAAGGCATGGACAATAGTTGCGCCGTCAATAGCAAAAAAACCAAAGTCCATATTAATGATGGTGGAGACGATTGATTATAATAAAATAAACTACGAGTACGAGCGGAGTGGCAAACCACCAACCATAAATTCCCGCGATATAACCGCCGGCGTAGGCCACGCCACACAGGATGGTACACAAAAAAGCAATTATTTTTTTTAATTTATCTTCTGACATGGACATATAATACAATTATATTTATAAATAGCGCTCAATATAATTGTATTATACCACACTTATGAAATGAATCGAAGATTATTTACTCCGATCCCACTTTTCCCAGGCCACCAACAGTGGAGCGGCCAAAAACACCGATGAATAGGCGCTGATAATAATTCCCAAAATCAATGCCAAAGAAAATGTAAAGATGGATTCATCGCCATAAACCAGTAAAGCAATGAAAACCAACAAAATAGTAAACGAGGTATTCAGCGATCGCCACAGAGTTTCATTTAAGGCATTATTCGCGAGCAGAGCAAAATCATTAACTTTACGACGGATTAAATTTTCGCGAATGCGATCCAAAACAACAATATTGTCATTGACGGAATAACCTAGAATGGTCAACAAAGCGACGACGAAGGGAATGTCCACTTGAACATCATAAAAGCGGCCGAGAATCGCAAAAATTCCCACCGTAATTCCCACATTATGAATTAAAGAGATAATCGTGGATATCCCGAATTTCCAAGACTGAACCGGATGCGAAACATTTCTGAATGAATACGCCACATACAAAATTACGGTCAAAGCCACGGCAAAAATAGCCATTATGGAACGTTTTTTAAGAGTGGAACTAACTGCCGGTCCAATGGTTTGAATCCGTTCTTCTATAACTTTGTTATCAGCAGTTTCATGCACACTCTTAATCTTACTCAAAATTTTCTGATGTTCATCTTCGGTAATAAAACGTAATTTAAGCGAATAGCCTTTTTCACCGCTTGGCTGAACTAAGATTGAACCAACTTCGGGAACAGTGCTCAGTGTGGATTGGATGGCTGATAATTCCGGTCGAACAGTGGTAAAGATGACAGCCATTTGCGAGCCGCCGGTAAAATCAATACTGGGCTTAAGACCAAAAATAATAAGAGCGGCTGCGCTAAGCGCCACCATGATACTGGAAATCGTGAAAAAAATATTTCGTTTAGCAATGATGTTAAGCATACAATCAGTTTACATTATTTTTTTGAACCCAAGAAAAGCCAACTGCCTTCATTTTTAAACCAAGGCACAATAAAGCGAACCATAACTCTCGTAACAGTAATAGCCGTAAACAAACTCACGAGCGTACCAATAATCAACGTTAAGGCAAAACCTTTCACAAAACTACTGCCAAACCAAATCAAAATTACCGAAGTGATAAGCGTAGCCGCGTTTCCATCCCGAATTGAAGTCCACGCGCGCAAAAATCCTTCTTCCACTGCCAGGCGCAAACTTTTGCCCTGCTGCAATTCTTCTTTGAGACGTTCAAAAATAAGGACATTGGCGTCAATTGCCACACCGAGTGACATGATGAAACCGGCAATCCCAGCCAAGGTAATAGTAACACCTAAAAGTTTAAATATAACCAAGGTCAAAGCAGTGTATAAACACAATGACACCACGGAAATAAGGCCGGGCAAACGATAAACCGCGATCATAAAAATCATAATTACCGCCAGACTCATAGCACCAGCTTTAAGACTTTTTGCCAATGATTCCGCGCCCAAAGTAGCGCCGATTGCTTGTTGGGAAATTAATTCCACAGGAACGGGTAAAGCGCCAGCATTCAAACGTTGTGCCAAAATCTTGGCTTCTTGAAATGAAAAACGACCGGAAATAACCGCGTTGCCATCAGGAATTACCGTATTTACATTGGGCGTGCTAATTGGAAAACCATCAAGAAAAATTGCGATTGGTTTTTGCAAATTACGCGTGGTTAATTCCTTAAACAATTGCGCGCCTTCGCTATTAAATTTCAATGAAACTTGAACTCCTCCCGTTTGCTGATCCGTGACAACTTCGGCTCGCTGAAGCTGTTTACCGGAAAGTCCGGTTGATTTCCATTGCTGATTTGGACCCAAAATATCCACAGCTGTTTTGGTGCGAATTAAAATCCGTGAAATTTCATATTCTTTTTCTTGACGAGCATCACGTTTATAAATCAAGTGATAGCCAAAAGCAGTTTCAATTGGACCAATAATTGTTCCTTTTGTTGCCTCAAAAGCAGCTGAAGCAAATTCTGGAACCATTTTTTCTTTGGTAAAATAGCCCAAATCACCACCTGTAGCTTTATTAGAGAGATCGCTGGAATTTTCTTTGGCCAATTGGGCAAAGTTTTTTGGAGTGGCTTTTTTAAATAATGTTTCAGCTTTATTTTTGGCTTCTTCTTTGGTCAATCGTCCTTCACAATTTTTGGAGCCAAGCCAACAAATCAAAATATGACTCGCTTGAACTTCTGGCTGACCATCACGTTCACTGCCACGCTTAACAATATTAAATCCTTGCGGAGTTTGGATTAAATCTTTGCTAATTGTATTACTCGTACTTGTGTTTACTTGATTTTTTGCCCAGGCATACAATTCTTTGACCGGCTCAATATCAGGAATAAAACCAATCAAGCCTGCATTGTCTTTGGTTTCCGATTCTTCCGATGCTGAGACCAGACTTTCAAATGATTCACCTTTATTCAAACGTTCCAAAAGCGCGTTAGCCTTATTTTTGGCATTGACATTATAATCAATAATTGATTGTTGTTCTTCATCAGTCAAAGGACGATCGATTCGGGATCCTTCTTCTTTAAATTCCAAAGTGGGAGTTTCCCCAATCATTTTTATGGCTTGGTTCACATCGGTCACACCCGGTAATTCAATATTTACTCGATAAGTATTGTCAATTTGTGAAGTCTGTACATTGGCCTCGGCCACTCCGAGACCATTCACGCGGCGCTCAATGACATCGCGCACGCCTTCTACAGCCAGAGCTTGTTTGTTTGCTTCAATTCCCGTTAGATCAGTTTTATAAATTAATTGAACACCGCCTTGCAAATCCAAACCCAGACGAAATGATTTTTCCGGAACGTTGGGTAGACCGATTTTTACTTTATCATTAATAAAATTGATTCCCTTGTTGGCATATTGAGGCGCGGCAATAGCCACGGTAATTAGCAATAAACCAAAAATACCAACTATTCCCCAGCGCAGATTGGCGCGGGTCTTGCCAAAAGAGACACTATTTATATTCATAAAAATTAACTAAAAGTGGGGCTACTGTACCGAATTTTAGGGAATACGTCAAGGATGCAATTAGGCTCCATGACACTTCTTAAACTTTTTGCCTGAGCCACAATAACACGGTTCATTGCGTCCGATTTTTTGTTCAGGATCTGAAGATTGTTTGTGCGCCAATTCCGCGACTTCACCCGCGGTTTTTTCCGCTCCGGACATTTGCAAGTTAGCATTTTCCATAATTGATGGCGCAATGTGCACACCAATACCGATTTTGAAAAAACTGTAGACGACTTCTTTTTGGATGTCGGAAAGCAATTGATGAAACATGGTGAAACTTTGTTTTTTATATTCAATCAAGGGATCGCGTTGGCCATAGCCTTGGAGTCCGATTCCCGCACGCAAATAATCAATGGCCACCAAATGATCCACCCAAAAAGTATCAATAGCGCGGAGCAAAATCCCTTTTTGCAATTCCAAAAACATTTGTTTGGCATGTTCCGGAACAGGAAACTTATCATTGACTTCTGTTTGTAAAGCATCAAAAGCCAATTTGGCTTTTTCCAGTAAATGTTTAACAATTGAATCGCGCGTTGTGACATCGTCAAAATTACTTGTCCCCCGTGCGGCGGAAAAAGACAGTAATTTTTCTTTATCACTTTCTTCAAGAGGAAAAATCGTCCGCACGGTTTCATAAATTTCAACCACATTCCAATCCCCGGCCTCCACCGCATTGGTATGAAAAGAAACCACTGATTCAATTTCATGTTCAATATCTTCATTGATCATCGCACCAAGTTCGGCAATGGCGTTTTCCCGTCGCGCGACATCCAGAATTTTTCGTCGCTTTTCATAAATCACCGTGCGTTGTTTATTTAAAACATCATCGTATTCCAGTAAATGTTTGCGGATGTCAAAATTATGCGCTTCCACTTTTTTCTGCGCGTTTTCCAAAAGTGACGTGAGCATTTTTTGTTCAATCGGCATGTCATCCGGAACATTCAGCCGTGTCATGACTGATTTTAAACGATCGCCACCAAAAATGCGCATCAGATCATCTTCGGTGGAAACAAAAAACTGGGTCATGCCCGGATCCCCTTGGCGAGCCGCACGACCGCGCAGCTGATTATCAATGCGACGTGATTCATGACGTTCGGTGCCAAGCACAAACAAGCCACCAGCCTTATTCACTAATTCAATATCAGCGGGAATAGCGGGGACACCGCCCAATTTAATATCCACACCGCGTCCGGCCATATTCGTGGCCAGTGTTACCGCGTCCGGCCGTCCGGCTTGCGCGATAATTTCTCCTTCTCGTTCATGATTTTTGGCATTTAAAATTTCATGCGGGATTTCCAGCGCATGCAAATATTCAGACAGACGTTCATTTTTTTCCACAGAAATCGTGCCGATTAAAACCGGTTGATTTTTCGTCCGACATTCTTTAATAATTTCCGCAACAGCCTGGAATTTTCCGGCTTCAGTCTTATAAATCCGATCCGGACGATCAGTGCGTTGATCAATTTTATTCGTAGGAATGGTAACCACTTCCAAATGATAAATTTTAAATAATTCTTCGGCTTCGGTCGCCGCAGTGCCCGTCATGCCGGACAATTTGCCATACATGCGAAACAAATTTTGAAAAGTAATCGTGGCCAAAGTTTGGCTTTCTTTTTGGATCGCTAATTTTTCTTTGGCTTCCAAAGCTTGATGCAAGCCTTCGGAATACCGTCGCCCAGGCATTTTGCGGCCGGTAAATTCATCGATAATAATAATTTCATTGCCTTCCACAATATAATCGCGGTCACGCTTAAATAAAACTTGAGCTTTCAGTGCTTGTTCAATATGATGAATCGTGCGAATTCCGCCCTCTTCGTAGATATTGGCGATTCCCAGCCATTGTTCAAATTTAGTAATGCCGTTTTCAGTTAATGTAGAACTGTGCATTTTTTCATCAAGGTTATAATCACCTTGATCTAGACTTGCTTGTTCTGGCTTATTCCGAGTAGATCCAAGAAAACCTTCTTGAGGGGTAGCAGATTTATTTTCCTTAAGTTGCCGTACCAAATCCGCAAAGCGATAATACTCTTCTGTGGCTTCTTCGGCCGGAGCGGAAATAATCAACGGAGTCCGCGCTTCATCAATTAAAATGGAATCAACTTCATCCACAATGGCAAAGTTCATCTCTGTTCCCGGACGCATGACCATTTCGCCGAGATCCGGCACCATGTTATCACGCAAATAATCAAAACCGAATTCATTATTCGTGCCATACGTAATATCACAGCGATAGGCTTCTTGGCGCGTGCTGAGACGCAAAAATTCATCTTCAACCGTGACATCATAAATAAATGAAACCCGTTGATTCTGAATAATTCCGACAGTCATTCCCAACCAATCATAAATTTTTCCCATCCAGACCGCGTCGCGTTTGGCCAAATAATCATTGACTGTTACCAAATGAACCCCTTTGCCAGCTAGGGCATTTAGATATACAGGCAAAGTGGCCACCAAAGTTTTGCCTTCACCCGTCCGCATTTCCGCGATCATACCACGATGCAGAACAATTCCGCCGATCATTTGCACATCATAATGACGCATGCCAGTAGCGCGTTTACTGGCTTCGCGCACAACGGCAAAAGCTTCGGGCAAAATCGCCTCCAGTGTCTCGCCTTTTGTCAAACGTTCTTTAAATTCCGGGGTTTTTGCCTTTAATTGTTCATCCGACAAAACCGAAACTAGGGATTCAAAACCATTAATTTCCGCAACAATCGGCTGCAGTTTTTCCACCAAGCGACGATTTCCCGGACCAAAATATTTTTTAAATAAACTAATCATAAATAATTCAAAAAATAAAAAATTCTGTCAAAAACAGACGGTCGGATTATACCACTGCTTTTGCGGTCTGTCTATACCAAAAATTTGACAAAATAAGTCAAATATGGAAAAATCAGCGCGATGGGATGTGTGAGGACACGACCCATCACAAACTCCGGTAAAAAAAGGCGACAATGCAACACTATACGCGGCCAAAAGCACATCGCCAGAAAAAAAAGGAAATTCACGAGGAGGTTGAAACTCCGCAAAAATGCGGGAACGCTGTCTGTGCAGTAGCCACTGTGACCGAAGCGGACAACTGTCCCAAATGTTCCCACCTCTACGATTTTGGGGTTGGATACAGTGGCTGTCATTGTCGGGTATGTTGGAAATCCAGAAAACTATAAAAGGAGAAGATTACTGCCTCGCACACAATGTCGGGGCCAACAAAAAAAACAATTCCCACTGTACAAAATACAGCGGGTTTTTTAGAAAAATTTATTCTTCTTTGTATTCCTTATTTTGCCGAATTTTCTTCTTATCGCGCGCCAAAGTTTTTTCTTTGACTGTTTCCAATTCAATTTTCAAATGATCTTTGACTTTGTCAATGGCTTTATACAAATCTTCCGCCTCTTTCACCACGCGAATCATCGTGCCGGGAACAGACATATTAACTTCCGCATAATATAGCTTGCCTTTTTGGTGATGATGCGTCCGCAGGCCAATGTCAATTTCCACTTTGGTTACTTTGGCAAAAAATTTTTCCAAAGAACCGATTTTTTCCAATGTGTAAGTTTTGATAGCTTCTGTTAAATCAATACCCGTGCCGTGAATCGTTGTGATCATAAAATTAAATTAAGAAAATAAATGGATAAAAATCAAATAATTTGTATTTCCTCCTCGAGGATTACCCCAATTTCAGTATATACTTTTTCTTTTATCTGTTCAACCAATCTAATCACATCAACCGCGGACGCTCCACCCAAATTGACCACAAAATTCCCATGAGTTTCACTCACTTTTGCTTGGCCAATCTGTATTCCTTTCATGCCGGCCTTTTCCACCAGCCAGCCAGCGGATATTTTACCGATGGCAAAAAACTTGGCAATTTTTTCCGAATCTTCGGGAAATTTATCAAGCAAATTCTGTTTTAAATTAAACTGATTCTTGTTTTCCCATTCGTGATTTTTAATTTCATAATTTTTGAAAATACAACCGGTGGAAGAAAATCCTTGCGGTTGTGTTTTATTGCGGTATTGCAGATATTCCAGAGCTTTTTTCCGGCCATTTTGATCAGCGGTTTTTTTGAGCGTTAATTCAACTGACAAAATAACATCGGAATTATTTTTGAAAATACTATCGCGATAACCAAATTTACATTCAGGATTACTTAATTCTATAACCTCGCCATCGCGATACACTGTAACTTTTTTGACAGAATCTCTGATTTCCCCGCCCATAGCACCCGCGTTGCCACGAACTGCTCCGCCAATCGTTCCTGGTACGCCGACTCCCCACTCAAAACCCGTCAATCCTGTTTGCAAGGAAAGTTGTGCGATCGCAACCGTAATGCAGCCGGCTTCGGCCATAATTTCCATATCTCGCACTTCTGATTTTTGGGTTTTAATATGAACAACCACACCATGAAAACCAGTATCAGCCGCGAGCATGTTACTGCCGCCGCCAATAATAAAATAAGCAATTCCTTGTCCATCCAAAAAACGCAAAAGTCCGATTAATTGTTCTGTTTCCGAAACTGTCACAAAATATTCAGCCAATCCGCCGATTTTAAACGTCGTATGTTTGGCCAATGGTTCATTGCTTTTAACCGCGCCAAAATTTTGAAGATCTTTATACAGCATAGTGCTTTAGCATTATCCTTGCAAAAAATGAATTTTTGAGTATACTTTAATCCAATATGACTCTTCTGACTGACAAACTTCGCGACCAACCAATAATTTACGTAACGCACGATATTGAACGCGCACTTGGTTTGTCACTCAACACGTCTGGCTATCATATTATTACAAATTCCACTCCTTTTGGGAAGACAGTGGCCAAAAATAATCCCAATGTTCTCCTGATTGAATCCAACGAATTATTGGACACGCATGAATTGCTGACTTCGCCGGAAACCATTGAATTTATAAAAAAATTAAAAAATCCCCGAATTTTAGTTTTCAAAAATACCAAAGTCATTGAAAAAATTTGTGCCGAGCATAAATGGAAATTATTAAATCCGTCCGCGGAACTCGCGCAGAAAGTGGAAGATAAAATTTCACAGATAGAATGGCTTGGTGACTTGGCTCGTTTTTTGCCTGAACATGAAATTCTAGTTTTGAAAGATGTGATTTTTGCCGAGACTCCGTTTATTTTGCAATTTAATAAATCTCACACCGGCCATGGCACAATCCTGATTGATCGTGAAAAAAAACTGACTGATCTGAAAATACGATTTCCGGATCGTCCCGTGCGCGTCACAAAATATCTGGAAGGAATAATCTTGACTACAAATAATGTGGTGACTAAAGATGATATTTTAGTTGGTAACATTAATTATCAAATAACCGGTCTCGCCCCATTTACTGACGAACCGTTTGCGACCGTGGGTAATGATTTCAGTTTGGCCAATCAATCATTATCGGAAAAACAAAAAAAACAATATGCCGAAATTGTTTCAACAATCGGTAAAAAATTGCGCGCTAATGGTTGGAAAGGCTTATTTGGCATTGACGTTCTGTTGGAAAAAACCTCGGGGAAATTATTTTTAATAGAAATTAATGCGCGTCAGCCGGCCGGAACTACGTTTGAAGCGAAATTACAAGAGGCAAAAATCAATATTCAAACAGAATCAGGACAAAAAATAGAAAAAGCCATAACAACATTTCAGGCGCATCTAATGAGTTTGCTGGATCTTGATTTATCTGATAAAAAATTAATTGAAATAAACAATGGCGCGCAGATTATTCTTCGTAATCAAAATGGATTGCTCTGGAATAAAAATGAATTGGAAAGTATTTCAGAAAAGTTAATCACGGAAAAATTTAATGTGATTCCGTATACTAATATCGCACAAGGATCGGATCTTTTGCGGATTCAAAGTGAGCGAGGGATTATGAAAAATGATGGTGAGTTTAATGATGTGGGAGAAAAACTCCTAAGTGCACTAGGGGTACGATAGTGCTAACACATAAACAAACTCCATTTTTAAGCCTTAATCAAACTTCGCGAGATCTTTTTCTCGACCACTCGACCCTTCGACAAGCTCAGGGTAAACAGGCCCGAGCATCGAGAAAAAAGACCATCGCTCCAGTTTGCTTATTTGTACATTGGATGTTTCGCTGTTGCATTAGTGAGGTTGGCAATTATCCCATAACGCGCACGTTTGGACGCGAGGCTGAATCTATACTATATATAATCAAAGCCGAGCGGACAATGTAGGGAGCGAGCCATTCACTGAGTATATACTGCGAGCGAACGGCGCGGTTGGGATGATTGACACCGAACGAATATTGGCGATAACCGTAGGTTAAGTGAATTTTTATTTTAATTTCCTTTGTGTATTTATGAATTAAAGTATGTCAAAACTTTCTCCTCAAGCTCAAAAAATAATCAAGGATTATTTAGTTCTCCCTTTTCCCGACCATGCAATCAGCGCGCCCTATTTTAATAATCAACGCGTCAAAATGCGCGCGGCCTTGCGCGTGCTTATCGGCAAAGGATCATCGCAAGACATTGTAGAAGAAGCACAAATTATTTCTTTACGCGATAAAATTGATTTGGAAAAATTAAATAATACGGATTTAAAAAAATTTTTGGTTGAACATAATCTGGGCGTGGATTGCTCGGCTTTGGCTTATTATATTCTGGATGCGGAAAATCAAGCGCGCGGTTTGGGATTGCTAAAAAAACAAATTATATTTACGAACGCCAAAAATCCCTTCCGAAAAATTCTCGCAAAATTACGTCCGGTGGAAAATATCAGTGTCGCTGTTTTGGCTGATGATAAAAACAGTAAAATCGTTACGCTCGATACCATACAAGCCGGCGATTTGATTATTTTGTGGCGCACCGGAAAAGACCATAAACTCAATCATATTTTAATTGTTCACCAAGTGGACGGAAACAAAATTTCCTACGTACATTCATTCCGCTGGAGCAAAGATGGCCTTTACGATCATGGCGTGCAACAAGGCACAGTTACTATTTCTGACAAATCCAAATCATTGGCTGAACAAATTTGGGAAGAAAAAAATAAAATCGGTGAGGAAAATGAAACTTGGCGACATGTTCAATTAGCCGAACCGGTGGAAATTCGTCGGTTGAACGCCTTTTGAAAAAATCCCTCATCTGTGTTAGACTCAATCCATTATGCCGATTTCTTCTGAATCGCTTCTACTTATTCGCGAAGCTATTGGTTACAGTTTGCTGGCAACTATTTTTAGTTTTTTGTGGGCGCCATTACTCACGAAAATTTTGTATTCCTGTAAAATCACCAGAACCAATCCCTATGATCCGACTCTGGCCATGGAAGGACGGCGGGAAAAAATCGGCGTGCCCATTATGGGCGGATTATTGGTAATTGTGACCGTGGCACTCATGACCATATTATTTAATTGGGAACGAAAATTTACTTACGTCCCGATTGGTGTGATGCTTTTATCCGCGCTTCTGGGCGGCATTGACGATGTCTTAAATATCTATGGCGAACGCCGTCGTAACCGTGATTTAAAGCATACTTTACGTTTGATTCATGTGCACAAAAATTGGGGCAGTAAAGTCTGGTTGATTTTAACCTTGCCTTGGGCGATTTTCAAACGAACATCACTTTGGCTCGGATCGCATCCGGGCAAAGGAATACACGTGCATGAAAAACTATTATTGCAATTCGCGGCCGGCGCGATTACGGCGTGGTGGATTTATTATAAACTGGGTGACAGCTGGCACAATATTTCCATTCCTTTTGATGGTTTTATTAATGTTGGATGGTGGCTCATTCCGCTGATTATTTTCTTTGTGATGATAACGGCCAATGCGGTCAATTTCGCGGACGGTATGGATGGTTTGGCCGGCGGATCGCTCATCATTACATTTGCGGCGCTGACACTTTTGAGTTGGCTCGCCGGTATTGCTGAAATTACGATTCTAAACGCGACAGTAGTGGGCGCGCTTATCGCCTACACGTATTTCAATATCAAACCCGCGCGTTTTCAGATGGGAGATGTGGGATCGCTTGGTTTGGGCGCGCTCCTGGCCATTAACACGATTGTCATTAATAAAATGGTACTCTTGCCATTATTCGGTTTTATTTTTTACATTGAAATTTTTAGCGTCTTAATTCAAATTTTTGGCCGGCATTTTCTTGGTCGTCGTATTTTTAAAATGGCGCCGATTCACCACCACTTTCAATTGCATGGCTGGAGCGAAGAAAAAACCGTGATGCGCTTTTGGATTTTGCACGCGGCGGCCGTGCTCTTGGGCGTGTGGATCGCATTGTATTAGTATGCCGAATTATTTAAAATGGCAAGAAAAAAATATTATTGATTTTTCCGCAAGAAATATAACTTCACTCTACGACGACGGTTTTATTTTTACACGAATCAATAAAGGCGCGATGAATCAAACACGTAGTCTGCGAATTGACCTTAAAAAATTTCTACTTTCCAGTGAAAATCGCCGTGTGCTCAAAAAAATCAATAGTTTAGAATTAACCGTGGCTCCGCTTCCCTATTCCCATTATCATTGGTCAATTGGAAAACTGGCCAAAGATTTTTATGATATTAAATTTGGTGAAGGTATTTTTACCGCGAATAAAGTCAAAGAAATTCTGACTGAAAAAGAAAAAAGTAATTTTAATAAGTTGTTGACGTATTCTTTAGATGAAAAAATCGTCGGTTATTGTATCGCGTATGCCAATTCTAATTTTCTGCACTACAGTTATCCGTTTTATAACCTATCGGAAACTCAATCAAATTTGGGAATGGGAATGATGTTACAAGCGATTATGCACGCGCAAAAAGAAAACAAAAAATATATTTATTTGGGATCGTTTCAACGGCCGACTGATGTTTATAAATTACAGTTTGCTGGTTTGGAGTGGTTTGATGAAAAAAAATGGAGCAAAAATTTAGAAGATTTAAAACGTAGTTTAATTTAAATTATTTAAAAAATATCTATGGAATCATACACATTCATGTGGGGACAAAGGCAATCAGCCATGATCACTCAAGCGATGTTATGTCAGGTAACAAAAGACTTTGATAAAAACGGAAATATAATTGACTCCGGAATTCCAGAAACAATTTTTACTTCAGTCGATGGTGTATTTGAGCACTACATGCCGAATGACTCCATACAACGGCTTGAACAGAACGGAGAAAAAAATTTGGATTCTGACTTTGTAGAAATGCTTAACAAAAAGATTGAGGATCAACATAAAAATTTTTACCAATTTTGTGAATCTATTTCTAAACAATCACTTGCTAATCTCAGCAATAGCGAATTACTTCTACGAATCGAGGACTACCAAAATTATCTTAATCGAACTCTAACTTTTTTTGAACTGTCAACACCAGCTGGAACAGCGTCTCTAGTTCACTCAATAAAAAATATCTTGAACGTCTATGTTGAATCCGATAAGGTCGATGATTATTTTCTGGCTTTAAGTACACCAGGCGAGAAAGACTCAACTATGGAGGAACGGATAGACCAGTGGCTACACATCCAAAACAATTCTATTACTGAATCAGACTTATTACATCATGCATGGAAGTACCCAGCGTTATTCTTTAATACTTATGATGTTACCACTGTGATACACTTCTTAAACGATCGAATAAAAATTGAACGCCAGAGAGACATCATGGCAGAAATTGCCAAAATAGAAAAACATCTTTCAAAAATAAAAACGGAACACGAAAAAATTTACGTAGAAATTCACGACAGGCGACTCCGTCAGTACTCCATTACCCTCCAAAGATACGCGTTATTGCGCTATCGCTTAAAACATCTATGGAGCGGGGCGGAATATTTATGTTTAGGGCTAATGCAGGAAACGCAAAAAAGAATCGACGGTAATTTTGAAGATTTCATAAAAACGTATTCCTTTTCTGATATTGCAAAATTTCTTGAAACTGGAGAATCTTTGGATACACAACAAATATCCAACAGACTCAAACGGACAGTTATTCATTATAGGGAGGGAACTTGTAATTACTATTACGGTGATGATGGTGAAAAATTTTTAATCAGCAGGGGGATACATAAAGAAGGTCACCAGGTTTCATTAGGTACTCAAAAAATTAAAGGAAATATCGCTAACAAAGGACTGATAACTGCTCGAGCTCGCATCATCAACGTTGAAGACTTGGAGCAATTTATGAAAGATAGCCAATTATTTCAGAAGGGTGAAATTTTGGTTACAACAATGACTTCGCCGATCATGGTGTCGCTCATTGAAAAGGCGGCAGGAATTATTACTGATGAAGGCGGCATCACATCGCACGCCGCGGTGGTTTCACGCGAGTTCGGAATTCCATGTTTAGTTGGAACTCGTAGGGCTTCAAAAATTATCAAGACGGGAGACGAAATAGAATTAGACGCAAATACAGGGTGTATAAAAATTCTTTCAACACATAATTAACCTAGACAAGCCTAACCTAGACGTTTTGCGTTATGCAAATCAAACACATCCATTTCATCGGCATCTGCGGAGTGGCCATGAGCGCGCTGGCGATTGCGTTTCAAAAAAAAGGATATAGGGTCACGGGTAGTGACGCGGGATTTTATCCGCCGGTTTCAACCATGCTTAAAAAAAACGGTGTAAAATTTTACGCCGGTTGGCATCCGGAAAAAATGCTTGCCCTGAGCGAACGAAGTGAGTCGAAGGGTGATCCGAATTTAGTGATAGTCGGAAATGTGGCCTCATCAACCAATCCCGAATGGCTGGCCGTGCAAGCAAAAAAAATTCCGTATCAATCATACCCAGAAGCCATTGCTGAATTTTTGGTTAAAAAAAATTCCATTGTCTGCGTCGGAACCTATGGCAAAACCACAACCAGCGCTTTGCTCGCTTGGATTTTTAGCCAATTAAATTTGTCACCAAGTTATATGTTCGGCGGTCTGGCGAATGGAAATTTTCCTTCTGCTCAACTAGCCGACAGTGACTGGAGTATTGTGGAAGGCGATGAATACAAAAGCGCGCGCTGGGACAATGAACCAAAGTTCACGCATTACAAACCCACGCATCTTTTATTGACGGCGTTATCTTGGGATCATCTGGATGTATATCCAACCGAAAAATCTTATTTTAAAATTTTTAATACTTTGGTTTCCCAATTGCCAAAATCCGGTTTACTGCTGGCTTGCACTGATACCGAATCAGTAAAAAATATAATTAAGGAATCCTCAAGTCGTGTCATAACTTATGGTAAAAATTCCGACGCAGAATATCAGTATCATTCGGTCACGCAAAATAAAGATGGTCTGGCATTTTCCATTAAATATAAGGATGCAAATTTTTATATTTCCTGTCCCCTGCTTGGTTTGTATCAAGCGGAAAATATTACGGGCGCGTTTGCGCTGGCCAATGAATTATTGGCTGAATCAAAAAAGATTAAGGAAACGATTGCGACTTTTCCCGGATTAAAGCGCCGTTTGGAAAAAAGATTGAGCGGAAAAATTACCGTAATTGACGACATTGCCCATTCTCCAGCCAAAGCGCAATCGGTTTTACAAAATTTGCGCAAAATTTATTCCGGAAAAATTATCGCGGTTTTTGAACCAAATACGGGCAATCGCCAGACGGAATCTTTGGTATTATACAAAAACGCGTTTGACCAAGCCGACACAGTTATAATCCCGCGTCTAACTAAAATTAAAACCAGTGTTGAAACAGTGACTCCGCCTGTGGACGGCGAAGCACTTGCCCAAGCAATCAAAACCACACAACCAAATGTTTTGTATATTGATGATGATGCGAAATTGGTTAAACATTTTATTGAAATTGCAACCGACGACGATGTGATCGTATTTTTGGGATCGCACGGCTTTCGCGGCATGATTGAAGAATTAATTTCAAAATTAAAAATTTGACATACCTATTTTGGTTTGATATAATTTAATCATTAATTACTTCTTCGCCAACAAAAGGAGGCAAAGAATTAAAATTTTGAGAATTTTTTTATTCTTATATTTTAGTTATGGAAAAAGATATTATTATCCGGCTACATAAAAATTTTGAAGAATGTGCGCACCGAGACGGCGATGTGGAATTTTGGTATGCGCGAGAGTTACAAGTTTTGTTAGGTTATGACAAATGGCAAAACTTTGAAACCGTAATTGAGAAAGCTAAAGCTGGCTGCACAAAGGCAAAACAACTCATAGACGATCATTTTGCTGACGTCAGTAAAACGATCCATATGCCCAAAGGTGCTAGCAAAGAAATACCAGACACCAAACTCACCCGCTACGCCTGTTACCTAATTGCCCAAAACGGCGATCCGCGCAAAGAAGAAATTGCCTTTGCAATGACTTATTTCGCAGTTCAAACTCGCAAACAGGAAATCTTGGAAAAACGCTTAGCTGAATGGGAGCGCATCCAATCAAGAGAAAAATTAACTTTGTCAGAACGAGAATTGTCAGGTATACTTTTTGAACGTGGTGTTGATAATCAGGGATTCGCACGTATCCGCAGTCAAGGTGACAGCGCGCTTTTTGGTGGAAATACTACCAATGACATGAAGAAAAAACTAAATGTACCGGACAAACGAGCTTTGGCTGATTTTTTACCCGATATTACTATTCAGGCCAAAGATTTGGCTACAAAAATAACGAACCACAATGTAAAGAAAGACGAATTTTTTGAAGGTGAGACCAAAATTGACAATGAGCATGTAAAAAATAATCGCAATATGCGCGACATGCTAATCAAAAACGGGATTTATCCTGAATCGCTTCCGGCTGACGAAGATATAAAAAAGCTGGAGCGCCGGGTAAATTCAGAAGATAAAAAATTGCCCAAACAAATACAGAAATTAAAATAAATTTTTTATGAAAATTCCCGAACAGGCAAAATGTGTTTTTAAAGGAAAAATTTTTGATACGTATCAATGGGAGCAAACAATGTTTGATGGCTCAACTGAAACATTTGAAATGTTGAAACGCGCCACAGCCATAGAAATTATTCCCGTAAAAGATAATAAAATTTTTTATGCTGATCAGGAACAGCCGTCCAAGGGCAGATTTTTTTCACTTTTTGGCGGCCGAGTGGAAGATGGGGAAAATTGGTTAAGCGCGGCCAAACGAGAATTGCGCGAAGAAGCGGGTATGGAATCCGATGATTGGGAATTATTAACCGTATTTGAGCCGTATACAAAAATTGATTGGGAAATCCCATTATATGTCGCGCGCAATGCGCATTTCATTGGCGCGCAAAATCTGGATGCCGGAGAAAAAATTACTGTTAAGGAATGTTTATTTGAAGAATTGCCTGATATTCTTACAGACAAAAAATTCCGCGGAAATGAGTTTGCTTTTAATTTTCTCAAAATGAAATTTCTTGAACCGGCAAAATTTGAAGAATTCAAAAAAAAATTGGGTCTTAATTAATTTATTTTTACTCATTTTGCATAATACGGCATTCTGTTTATTTTCCCTCATCCACAATTTCCGCCGTAACTTCGTCACCGGAAATATTTTCAATTCCCAACGTAATTCCGCAATCTTGACATTCAATGATGTCAGCCGGCGCCAAATTGGGATAGCGCGTGAGATTCACCTGATTTTTGCATTCTGGACAAATTAGCTTCATACTGTTATTATTATAAATTACTGCGTATTTATACGATATATGAAATCCCAAAAAATATCAAGCGGGTTTATCCTCGGCGCCATACTCTTAAACTTGGTTTTGGGATTGCCGACAAAAGCCACTGATTGCCCGCTGACTGCGCAAACCGCGTATAAAACCAAATTGTCATCGGCAGTTTATTATATAACCAGACAATGCACCAAACGCGTTTTTCTGAATGAAACAACCTATTTTGCGTATTTTTCTTTGTGGAATCAAGTTAAAATTGTAAACGATACAGCGCTCGCCAATATTCCCGATGACGCACGCGGTCCAATGCGTCTAAAAACTGATGCGCCTGTTTTAACCGTTCCGACTAATCAACCAAAATCAGAGGAAAAGGAAGTGAAAACACCAAGAATACTGGAAACAAAACCAATACCAATTGTAAAATCAGACGCAGAAAACAAAATTTCAACTGAAACCAAAAATCCACATCCCGCGGTCACTGTCCCCACAAAAATAAATATAATTACTGAATTTTTGAATTGTCCAACCGAGGCTGAACGCGCTAAGAGTGAAAATGATTTTGTAATCAATTGGAATAATGATTGGAACTCATATCCATTTTCTTGTGAATATAAAAATACCAAAGCTACTCACTTGCCGTTGTATGGAACACTCAGACTCTTAAAAAATATTTCATTTACCAAACCATTGCCGTTTACTTCCGAAATCGGACTCTATGAATACCTAACGGCCACAAAACTATCACTGACACCACGGCAAAATTGCGCGGATTATTCCACTGGTTGGAATTATACAATTAATTTGGGCGGAACATTCGCGCACACGCATGCGGTAAAATCCGGATCAGCGAATTGCGAGCCAAGTACAGGAAGCGGAGCCGATCTGCTGGACGGATTTGTCTATAATCCAATTTACAAAGCCGCGACATTTGTGCATGAAGCCCATCATGCGATCAATGCCAGCACACACACGGGCAAAAACGGCGAAGATAAAGATATTAATGAAAACAGTGCTTGGGCAGCGCAATTTTATTTTTACGCGTGGATCAATTTGTACGGCGAAAATGTTGACGCGACAACCAAACTATTGGCCAAAAACGCGGCCGCGGACATTTTGAATAATCGATTTTCGGAAAATAAATGTCCGACTGACGCGGATTTGAAAAATGTTGTCAATACGATTGTGCCAAATATTTGTAAATAAATATTATGAAAACTCCACAAGAAAATATTCCCGCGTTAGCCGAATCGCTTGGCCTAAAAGAATTATGGTTTAAACGCGAGGATCTTCATCATTTTGGTTCCCACAAAGGCCGTTCTATTCCTGTTATGATGGATCACTATATTCATAAAGAAGGCAAACTAAATTTT
The DNA here is from genome assembly GCA_001782805.1 of Candidatus Magasanikbacteria bacterium RIFCSPHIGHO2_01_FULL_41_23. GTDB lineage: Bacteria > Patescibacteriota > Patescibacteriia > Magasanikbacterales > UBA922 > 2-12-FULL-41-16. Next base: position 74,141 of record MFPT01000002.1, read on the forward strand.
GTCATTTCCTCATCGGGAAACGCGGCTTTGTCCGCGACATTGTATACGCGTGATCATAATAAAAATAACCCAGATAAAAAAATAAAATTACAAATTTTTGTCGGCACGCGTGTTAATAATGCAAAACTAGCACGACTACAATCTTTGACAAACGAATCAATTTCAATAACGCAGACTGCCAAACCAAAACAAGCCGCGTTTGCGATGGAAAAAAATGGTTCTACACATTCGGCAAGCTCAGTGCAAGCAGGCTCACCACAAGCTGGTTTTATTTTTCTACGCCAATCAACTGATAATCTGGCTTTGTTAGGCTATTATGAATTGGCCAAAGAATTGGATCACATCCCAAACTTAAAAGCGATTTTTATTCCGACTTCTTCCGGCACAACCGCGCAAGCGCTGGCCGAATCATTCCAAAATTTAACGCAAAAACCGGAAATCCATATTGTGCAAACTACCGCTGTTCACCCGATTGCTGATAGTTTTCAAAATCCGCTTTGCCCGACTTTTGCCGAAACTAATAACGCGCCAAACACTTCAACCGCCAGCGCGATTGTTGATCGTGTTGCGCACCGAAAATTTGCCGTTGTGGACGCAGTTCTTAAATCAGGTGGCACCGGCTGGATTGTGAATGACGATGAAATTCTCATAGCCATTGATCTGGTAAAAAAAATCAGTGGAATTGAAATTTCTCCAAATAGCGCGCTCTCAGTCGCTGGCCTTACGCTCGCCATTCAAAACGGTAAAAAGTGGGATGGCGTTGTGGTATGTTTGATTACAGGAATGTAAAGTCAGATTAATTGTTTGTCACTAAAAAAATTATTTATTTTTTATTCTCCATAAATCCCAAACTGCAGAAATTACAAAAATAATTTGTAAAATAATAAAAATAAGATCCCCAATATAAATACTGTACGCTTCCAGTGCGAGCCCACCAAAAATATATAACGTATCCTGTTTTTTTCTCTCTTTAAAAATAATCCCAAGGGAAATAAGTAATAATCCAAACGCGCCGATTAATTTCATTATTTCCATATTAAAATAAATTTTTAAGTACAATAAAACTAAATCCGCCGAAAAAAATAAAAATAACTCCCAAAATAATTCGGCGCCACAATGTTGGTTGAAATGCTCTCGGTAAAGTCCGATAATTTAACCACGAAACCAAACCAATATGCACAAACATAGCCACCGCGTTCAGCACTGCTCCGGCCACGATTAATTTTTTAGGTTCGTGAATCCCGAACGCAAACAAAACACAACCAAAAACTATTTGCGACCACAAAAAAGTCGCGTAAATCTTGGATAAATTTTTGGCATGCGAAACCCCGGTACGCAACGCCCAATTTTCCGCCATAATTCGCGACGTGGAATCCATTACTCCCAGTTGAGTTTGGAACAACATAATTCCAGCCGCAATTAAAAACAATGTTCCCACAATGGGAAAAGTAATTGTCCCCAAAACGCGCGCTTCATTAATCACAAACATTATTCCTTGAGCGTTATTGGGCGATCCATACGCGGTGGCGTATGACAAAAGCATAAGCAAAAGCATGGCCAATGTGCCCATTCCCCAAAAAACCAGCGCGTGCTCAGCGTTGACAAGCTTCCACCACAAACCAAATCGCTGACGATTCTCGGCAGTATCAGTCGCGGCCACTCCGTCCAATTGAATTGGTTCACTCGCTCCCCGATGAAATAAACCGGCAATTTTTTGCGCGAACGCGCCCATGCCATAACCTTTTTCTTTAATATAAATTGATTGCGTTAAATTTAAATTTCCGCCCGCGCCAGAATAGGCGAACGCGCCTAAAAAAGTCGCCAGAATAATTCCTTCGGGCAGCCAATTATACCCATTGCCGCGGCCGATAATTCCTAAAGCCAACGCACTCCAATCAGTTTTGGTACTGACCCAAATCGCCAAAAATAAAATAAACGGCACACCAACCATAATTACGGTTTTAGTAATACGCTCCATCAATCCATACACTGTTTTGCCCAGACTTAAAATTAAACCGATACAGACCAAAAATACCGCGGCCAAAATTTTATAATCAGTCCAGCCGGCGGCGCTGGCCAAAAGTTGTGCCGAGGCCGCGATAATTCCGGGCAAACCAAAACCGAGAAAAGTGGAAAATATAAACCACAACGGTAAAATACGAGATTGTTTGGCCAATCCTACAAAAACACTTTCACCCCGCACCAAAGCATAGCGTTCAATTTCCAGATTAATAAAAAATTGACAAGTAATTCCCAAAACCGCTCCCCACGCAATTCCCAAACCATAATTCGCCACCAAATACGGCCACAAAATAACTTCGCCCGATCCCAATCCCAACGCTAAAATAATAAAACTGGGACCAATCATTTTTTTTAAAGGAATCGGTTGGGGAAATTCAGTGGGATTGGACATATTTAAATTTATTCTAATGCCTAAGTATAGTGCACGAATTAATTAAAAGCAAACTACAATTAATTTATTTTTATATATTTAAAGTTTACTTATGATACTAATAATATTTCCACCCTCCTCAATCCCCACTCGCGCGCCTTTTTTACTATAGTATTGATCTTCAATTTTAAATCCAACCGCATTAAATAAATTCATTAATTCCGGAATCGTAAAACCGTGGTAATATCGCTCACCCAAAATCTGACCCTCTGAATTTTTCCACGGAACCATGATGTCAATTCCAATGGAATTTTTTATATCAGGCAAAATTTTCCAGCAATGCTTTTTTATATTTTCTTGCGCACTCCGAGAATGCAGATTCCAATTAGTCATAAATAGATGCCCGCCTAATTTTAAAACGCGCCGCATTTCCTGCAAACACTGAATCTGCAAATCTTCTCCCGGAATATGATTAAACGCGGCAATACAAAAAATATCATCAAACATTTCCGCGGAAAAATTAAGCGCGGACATTTCACCCACGACAAATTCCGCGTCTGGATATTTTTTTTTGGCCAGAGTAATTAATTCTTCGCTTTGATCAACACCGACATATTCCACTTGTTTTTTAGCGAGCATCTGATATAATCTACCATTCCCGCAACCAAGGTCTAACACGGTGTCGCTCGGTTTGGTATAATCAACCAGCGCAATAACATCAGCCCAATTATACTCGCGCGTTGCAGAAAAATGCTCGGCAATACGATTGTAAACAACGCGATTGTGTTTAATTAAATCAGTGGAATCCGACATACATGAAAAATTCAATTGAAATTATTTTGCAATCAATTCTCGCGGCTCGGCTCAAAACCAAGAGCCAGTTTGACGACGCGCGCCGCATCGCGGCCAATGGTTTGAAAGTGCGTCAGCCCGGCAATCGCGCGCTCCTCGTATGCTACCAAAATTATCTTAAAAAAACCAGAGAGAAAGCCGATCAAACATTATTACAATTAATTCGCAAAGCCAGTGTGCGCAGTCAATCCGGCATTGCGGTCGTGACTTCGCTCGTCAAACCATATATGTGTCCTGGTAAATGCGTGTATTGTCCCACGGAAGCGCGTATGCCCAAAAGTTATATTGCCACCGAACCGGCCGCGGCACGAGCGCTCGCGCTGAATTTTAATCCGTATGAGCTGATGCGCCAACGGATTATTATGCTCCAAGAAAACGGCCATCCGACAGATAAAATTGAATATATTATAAAAGGCGGCACCTGGAACGCCTATACTCTTGGTTACCAGTATTGGTATATTTTGGAATCTTTTAAAGCGTGCAATGAAATGAACAAAAATTCAAAACGTAAAAATAAAAAACCCAAACAAAAAATAAAAACAAAAAAACTTTCTGAACATTCGTCACTTAAAGATTTGCAAAATGCGCTGGCAATTGAGCAAAAGAAAAATGAAACTGCGCAACATCGGATTATCGGTCTAACTTTGGAAACGCGTCCGGATGCGATTTCACCCAAAACAATTTGGCACATGCGCCAACAAGGCTGTACGCGCATTGAATTGGGATTACAAACTCCGGACGATAAAATTTTAGCACTAATCAAACGCGGACACACGGTTCAACAATTTCGTGATGCCATGTTTTTATTACGTCAGGCGGGATTCAAAGTTGATTTGCATTATATGCCGGATTTGCCCGGCACTACGCCCGATCATGATGTGGAAATGTACAAAGAAATTTTTGCTGATTCGGGTTTACGACCCGACATGGTCAAGATTTATCCCAACACGGTTATCAAAAGCGCGGAATTATACCAATGGTTTCTGGATGGCCGTTATGTTCCCTATGGCGACACGCCGGCCATGACTGACGCGTTAATAAAAATGAAATTGGCCACGCCACGTTATTGTCGTATTTCGCGTTTGATTCGTGATATTCCGGCCACGGAAATTGAAGGCGGAAATAGAGTCACCAATCTGCGTGAATTGTTGGAAAAAAAAATCCATGACCAAGGAAAATTATGCGTGTGTTTGCGCTGTCGGGAAATTTCGCGACAAATTAAAAATTTACCAAAAAATACCAGACCGCGACTTTTTATTGATAGGTATGAAACGATTGGCGGCACAGAATATTTTTTAAGTTTTGAAGATAAAAAACGCGTGGCGGTTTTTGGATTTCTGCGTTTAAGAATTCCCAAAAAAATAACAAATAATTCATATCAAATAAAAAATAATACTAAACAATTAGACGAGGTTTTACCCGTTACCAAAGATACGGCGTTTATTCGTGAACTCCATGTCTACGGCCAAATGGTGGAAATTGGCAAGCAAACCAAAAATGCCAGTCAACACACTGGTCTGGGCAAAAAATTAATGATCGCGGCGGAAAAAATTGCGCGGCAAAATAATTTTAAAAAAATAACTGTAATTTCCGGTGTTGGTGTGCGCGATTATTACCGACATTTGGGATATCGATTAAAGGATACATATTTGACGAAAAGTTTAAAATAAAAAACTCCAAAAAAGCCCAATTGATGCCCCGCCCATAATGAGCGTAATAACCCAACCTAAAATATTTGACGCGCGCGAATTAACATATTCCCCCATTATTTTTTTATTGTTGGCAATGCGCAAAATCACGATCATGAGAATCGGCGCAATCGCGCCATTCACCACCGCCGTATAATACAGCATTTTGAAAGGCGGAATCTTGGTAAAATTCACCAACAATCCCACGACTGTGGCAATCATAATTACCATATAAAATCCATGAGCATCGGAAAATTTCCGATACAAACCTTCTTTCCAATTGAAACTTTCGCTGACCGCGTACGAAGCCGAGCCAGCCAAAATCGGCACGGCCAAAAGTCCGGTGCCAATAATTCCAACGGTAAATAACAAGTAGGCAAAGTTTCCCGCCAAAGGTTTCAAAGCCAATGCCGCATCGGCCGCAGTTTGAATATCAGCGATACCGTGCACACCAAGCGTGGTAGCGGCAGTGGCAATAATAAAAAAAGTAATGAGATTGGAAAAAAACATCCCAAAAAAAGTATCCAATCGCATTCGACGGACATCACAATGCCTAATTTTTGGTTTGCCCGCGCCAAAATCTTTAATTTTATTGTGCGCGACTTCTTCTTCCACTTCTTCACCGGTTTGCCAAAAAAATAAATACGGAGAAATAGTTGTTCCCAACAAGGCAATGATATTTAATAAATATTCGCGCGTAAACGAAATATGCGGTACTAATGTGGCGAACAGTATTGTCCCCCAATCCATTTTGACGACAAACGCCGTGGCAATATAGGCCAAAAGTGATAAGGCAAAATACTTTAAATATTTTAGGTATACTTTATACGAAACAAAAATTTCCAAAAATAAAATCGTGAAGGTAAAAATTAAAATTAAAATGGAAAAAGAAACGCGTGGAAATAACAATTGTGCGGCCGCGGCCATGGCACCCAAATCAGCCCCGATATTTATGGTGTTGGCGATCAATAACAAACTAACTGAAAAAAATAAAAGTTTTTTACTGAAATGATTGCGGATTACGCCGGCCAATCCTTGACCGGTCACGAGTCCTATCCGACCGCACATTTCTTGCACCACGGTCATGAAGGGAAAAGTATAAAGGGCTGTCCATAATTGGGTCAATCCAAATTGGGCGCCGGTTTGGGTATACGTCGCGATTCCCGATGGATCATCATCGGACGCTCCGGTGATAAATCCCGGACCGAGTTTTTTTAAAAAATGTTTGATTTTTTGGTTCATATAAATTAAAAATTGCAGTGTTTACAGGATAATGATACCATAATGAAGATAACAAAGAAATCATATGTATCTCCCCTCAAACACCATTATCGCGGCCGGACCGGTCATTATTGAAGATGGCCAAGTTTTGTTGAATCGCGAACGCAAGTCCGATGGCACAGCCAGCGAATGGTGGATGTTTCCTGGTGGCGGAGCTGAGGATTTTGACATTAGCTTGGAAGAAGTTTGTCGTCGTGAAGCTAAAGAAGAAATGGGAATTGATATTGAAATTATTAAACCATTGCGCACACTTTTGGTAAAACGACCAGATAAAGAAGGACTGGCGATTCTTGTTCACTATTTAGCCAAACGTATCGGTGAAATTCAGCCCGGACTGGAAACGTTGGAGTGGGCTTGGTTTCCCTTAAATGAATTGCCGGAAAAATCCGCGCCAAATGTTGTTAAAATTATAAAAGATTTTTTATGATTTTTGAGTCGCTGGAATTTAAATAAATTCGTTCGGTGTCAATCATCCCAACCGCGCCGCTCATTAGGTTGTCATCATGTCAGTCAGCGCCGCTCACTCGCAGATAAACTCACTGAATGGCTCGCTCACTACATTGTCCGCTCGGCTTTGATTATTTACAGTATTACATCAGCCTCGCGTCCAAATCCCGACATGTCGGGACTGACTGACATGAATGCCAACCTCACTAATGTCAATGTGAAAAATTCGGTCTACTGAATAAGTAAACTGGAGCGAGATCTTTTTCTCGATGCCCGAGCTCGGTCGAGTGGTCGAGAAAAAGATCTCGCGAAGTTTGCTTAAGACTTAGAAAGCTGAGTATAATGACTTGTTGAGAATGCATAATCCGTCAGACTATCAGTTGAACAAAAGGATATCGTCGAATTTTGCTTAAGAGTTAGAAAAAATGAAGTTTATTTAAAAAATTTATATGTCCCTCCAAACCCAAGACCCTGACATCTACAATTTAATCCAAAAAGAAATCGCCCGCCAAAGCGAAGGCTTGGAAATGATTCCATCCGAAAATCACACTTCCGGCGCAGTCTTGGAAGCTCTCGGATCTCGTCTCACCGACAAATACTCCGAAGGCTATCCGGGACAGCGCTATTATGGGGGTTGTGAAAATGTGGATGTAGTGGAAAATCTGGCGCGCTACCGTGCCAAGGAATTATTCGGCGCCACGCACGCCAATGTCCAGCCTCATTCCGGCTGTCCAGCCAACCTTGCTGTGTATTTTGCCTTACTAAACCCAGGTGATACGGTACTTGGCTTGAATCTACAACACGGCGGACACATGACTCATGGCTTGAAATTAAATTTTTCCGGTACGATTTACCATAGTGTCCAGTATACTTGTCGTCCGGACGGCTACATTGATCACGATCAAATGCGCGCATTGGCCTTGGAACACAAACCAAAAATGATTATCGGTGGCGGAAGCGCCTATTCACGAATTTATGAATGGGCTAAATACAAAGAAATTGCCGATGAAGTGGGCGCATTTTTACTCGCAGACATGAGTCATGTCGCCGGACTGGTGGCCGGAGGCGTATATCCGAATCCGGTCGGTATCGCTGATGTGGTTACCACGACCACGCACAAAACTTTGCGCGGTCCACGTGGTGCGATTATTCTTGCTAATGGTTTGCCCGCCACACCACTCAAAAAAGTGGAACGGACAAAAGAAAATATTCCGACTCTAATTGATCGTGCCATTATTCCCGGAATTCAAGGCGGTCCGCACAATCACCAAACCGCCGGCATTGCCGTGGCGCTCAAAGAAGCAATGCAACCGGAATTCAAGGTGTATGCGCAACAAATTTTGACCAACGCAAAATTATTGGCAGACGAACTAATGCAACGCGGTTATTCCATTGTCACCGGAGGCACGGAATCGCATTTGATGCTGATTGATTTGACCAATAAAAATTTAACCGGAAAAATTGCCGAAGCCACACTTGGAAAAGCGGGTATTACGGTCAACAAAAATACCATTCCCTTTGATCCGCGTCCCCCATTTGACCCTTCCGGCATTCGTCTCGGCACACCGGCCTTGACCACGCGGGGCATGAAAGAAGCGGAAATGAAAATAATTGCCGGTTTTATTGACCGTGCGCTTGGGAATGCGGAAAATGAGATTGAACTTGCCAAAATTCGAGGAGAGGTGATGGAGATGTGTAAATCATTTCCGTTGCCCATATAAGATCTATCAATTGAACAAGATATGGCAAATAAAAATAATTCCGTTGGGATAATTATCTATGAAGGTGCGGATGGAGCACCTAGTATTGATGTACGTGTTGAAAATGAAACCGTATGGCTTACGCAGGCCCAACTTGCGGAGCTATTCAATACATCTCGCCCCAATATCACGATGCATATTAAAAACATCTTTGATGAAGGTGAATTGAGTGAGGTTTCAGTATGTAAGGATTTCTTACACACTGCTACTGATGGCAAGAAATATAACACCAAATCTTATAACCTCGATCTTATAATTTCTCTTGGATACAGGATAAAATCTGATATTGCCACTCGCTTTCGCCAATGGGCAACCGAACGTCTTCGTGAGTACCTCATCAAAGGCTTTACGATGAATGACGAGTTTCTCAAAGAAAATGGCGGGGGCAAATATTGGTATGAACTGCTTGATCGTATTCGTGATATTCGTAGTAGTGAAAAAGTTTTATATCGTCAGGTGCTCGACCTGTACGCCACGAGTATTGATTACAATCCCAAAGCCTTGGAATCTATTAAGTTTTTTAAGATTGTACAAAATAAACTGCACTACGCTGCCCACGGGAACACTGCTGCTGAGGTGATTGTTGCACGAGCAAACGCCGGTAAGCCATTTATGGGTTTGCTGAGTTTTTCAGATGGAGGGGTAAGTAAAAAAGATATTGCTATTGCAAAAAATTACCTTGATGAGAAAGAGTTAAAAGTGTTGAACAATATTGTCTCTGCGTTTTTTGACTTGGCAGAAGTGAGAGCAATGGAACATGAGCCAATGTATATGAAAGATTGGATTGCCCAACTCGATAAATTGATTGGTGTATTTGACAAAAAAGTCCTGACGGAGGCTGGTTCTGTGAGCCATAGTGAGGCGCTGAAAAAAGCTGAAGTGGAGTATAAAAAATTTCAAGCCAAAACGCTTTCTCCCGTCGAAAAAGCCTATCTGGAAAATATTAAATTGCTGGAAAAAAAGGTAGAGAAAAAAATAAAAGATAAAAATTAGTAATTAATTCAGATATGCCGTAACGTTCAAGGACTTATTGAATTACAAATGGCAAAATTCATATCTAAATCAAATACCGAAACCATTTCTATTGCCAAAAAATTCGCCGGCATTCTTCTTGGCGGTGAAGTCATCACTCTGTCCGGCGAATTGGGAACAGGCAAAACCGTCTTTGTCAAAGGTTTGGCACAAGCATTGGGAGTGACGAAGGAAATTGTCAGTCCGACTTTTGCGATTATGAATATGCTGCCGGCAAACAAAAACAAAATAAAAGCACTGGTCCATGTGGATACTTATCGTTTGAAAAATGAAAAAGAGTTGAAGGAAATCGGATTCGGTGATTACCTGGGCGCGTCCGATACGGTCTGCGTAATTGAATGGCCGGAACTGGCGAAGGGATTACTACCAAAAAAAATAATCTCCGTTACAATTACACACGGAGATAATCAGAATGTACGAAACATCACAATCAAAAAATAATCCATCCACTTCAGACTTCGGAGCATCCTTGAATTTTTTATTTCACCCCAAAAAAAGCCTGATAAACCTTCAACGCCATCCACTCCTTAAATTTTCGCCACCGACCGCGCGCGACCCATTGCTTATCTTCCAAAATTTTCGCGTCGTCAATCCATTCCAACACAATTTCTTTTATTTTTTTGACAAATTTAGGATCGCGCGTCAAAAGATTGGCTTCGTGATTGTAAAAAAAACTGTTTTGATCAATGTTACTGCTCCCCACCATCGTCCAATCATCGTCCACAATCAGTCCTTTACCATGCATCATTTTGTTCAAAAAATGAATCCGCACACCGGCGCGACGCATGATGCCAAACCAGGTAAACGCGGCCGCGGTCGCGATCCGCAAATCGCTGCGAAATGGAATTAGCAGATCAACGCGCACTCCCCTTTTTTTTGCTTGCCACAAAGCCTTCAAAAAACCCAAATCCGGAAAATAATAGGGAGAAAATAAAATCACCCGTTCACGCGCCTTGTACAGCGCGCGCAGATATTGATCCCGTACCCGCGAGCCTTTCGTATTCGGCTCATCGTAAATGATATCAAACTCATCATGCATCACTCGAAAGCGATATTTCAGCAAATGCCGAACCGCATTTTTATCGCCACCGCAAATAATATATGATTTTGCAAATGAACGCAAAAGCGATCGAACGACTTTTCCCTCCAGTCGAACATGGATATCCAGCCAATCGCGCATGGAATGATTAACATTGACTCCCCCGATAAAACCAACAGTTTCGTCCACAATCAAAATTTTGCGATGAGTACGCGAGGAAAAAATTCCCCACCACACCAAATGTCGCCGTTTTTTATCTTCAAAAAGTCGAATGTCAATGCCCAAAGCACGCAATTCAGCAATTTTTTTATTTGATATGGCGAGACTACCCCAATAATCAAAAATTAATTTGATATCTACTCCCGCCTTCGCTTTTTCAATTAAAATCGCCAAAAATTCCCGACCGATTTCATCATCGGTAAACAAATAAACTTCCCAATATATGGAACGCGTAGCCGCGCGCAAAGACGTAGCCATGGCCGTCCAAGCTTCTTTGGTGGTGGAATAAATTTGATAATTTGATGTTGCCACAATTATTGATTGTGAGAATGATTATTTTTTAGCCGCTTTTATAAATTCCCGAAACAGAGGATGCGGGCGCATGGGACGCGATTTGAATTCCGGATGAAATTGCGTGCCCACAAAAAAAGGATGATCAGATAACTCAACAATTTCCACCAAATCAGTTTCCGGATTTATTCCTACCACTTGCAATCCGGCCGCATCCATTTCCGCGCGATAGGCATTATTAAATTCATAACGATGCCGATGACGCTCGGAAATCAAATCCATTTCGTAAGCTTTTTGCGTTTTGGTTCCCTGCCGAAGCGCGCAATCATACGCTCCCAAGCGCATGGTTCCTCCATATTTATTAGTGCGTACATTTTTGGCCTGCACCGGATTGATGAATATAATCGGATCCGTTGTTTGTGGATTGACTTCCACTGTATTCGCGTCTTTTTTCCCCAAAACATTACGCGCAAATTCTATAGTCGCGAGTTGCATACCATAACACAAACCCAAAAAAGGAATTTTATGTTCTCGCGCGTATTGGATGGCGCGAATAATTCCTTCAATTCCCCGCGTGCCAAATCCGCCCGGCACAATAACCCCATCATATCTGGAAAGTTTTTTAATACTATTTTCATCGCGTTCAAATTCTTCAGAATCAATCCAATCTAAAATTGGTTTACGATCATTGAACCATGCCGCGTGTTTGATTGATTCAATGACCGAATGATACGAATCAGCCAATGTATAATCTCCCGTGCCAAAATATTTTCCCACCACGGCAATTTTTACTTCACGCGTGGAAGATTGAATTCTTTTGAGAAAATCCTGCCATGGCTTAAGATTACTTGGTCTGGTTTTAAGATTAAGAATTTTTAATAATTTATTGCCTAAATTTTGCTCCTCCAAAGTCAAAGGGATTTGATAAATTGAGGGAACATCGGGCGCGGAAATACAATGCTCCGGCTTGACGCCGCAAAAAACCGCCAATTTTTCCAAACGCGGTTTGTCCAGCGCATATTCGCCACGCGCGATAATCACATCCGAATTTATGCCCACGCTATTGAGCGCTCGCGCCGCGTGTTGTGTTGGTTTGGTTTTCATTTCTCCCAAATGCGAGGGAATGGGTAAATAACTGACCAAAACAAACGCCACATCCGCGGGATTGGCCAGCTTCATCATGCGCGCCGCTTCCAAAAATAAAATATTTTCATATTCCCCCACTGTTCCGCCCACTTCAATTATCGTTATTTCGGCGCGATGATTTTTCGCCGCGGTGGCAATGCGCCTAATTACTTCTTTGGGAACATCCGGCACCACTTGTACGCATTTTCCCTTATATTTCATCGCACGTTCATTTTCAATGACGGTCAAATACACTCGACCAGTAGTCATATAACTGTTGGAATCAAGATCAACATCCAAAAATCGCTCGTAATTCCCCATATCCTGATCGGTTTCATCCCGATCATCAGTCACAAACACTTCACCGTGTTCAATGGGGTTCATCGTGCCTGCATCGACATTAACATAAGGATCAATTTTCAGAGCAGTCACGCGCATTCCTTTGGCTTTAAAAATTGCACCGAGAGAGGCAGTGGTCACGCCTTTTCCTACTCCGGACAAAACACCGCCGACCACGAAAATAAACTTAGGATGATGTGATTTTGACATATAAATTTGTTATTTTTTATGGCACAATTATACCATGTTTCAAAAAATAAGAAACCATCGCAGGAAGGGTTTAAATGTCAGAAAATGACACAGAAAATGAGGTCTTGAAAAAATGGCTAAGATACGGTACTATAGAGATTATCTATAAATTTTTATGAAATCAGGTTTTGCTATTCTTATCGGTCGATCAAACGTGGGCAAGTCCACACTCATGAACACATTGGTAGGAACCAAAATTTCCGCGACCAGTTTTCGCGCCCAAATGACCCGTGATATTATTCATGGCGTGGTAAATAGTCCTGAAGGACAAGCGGTTTTTATTGACACACCGGGAATTTTTAAGGATAAAAAAAGCTCATTAAGCGGCAAATTAGTCAATAAAGCCGAAACCGCAATCGAGGGAGTGGACGTTATTATTTATGTAGTAGATCCCACGCGCGAAATTGGACCGGAAGAACGCGCGACGTTTGGCATCATCAGGCATTTACAAATTCCCAAAATTTTAGTTATCAATAAAAGTGATTTACCTTTGGATGAACGCAAATACCAGGCTGATTACGAAGCCATGGGACGAGATGTGAGTGCGGTTTATTCTTTGTCAGCCTTGCGCGCCCGCCATATTGAACCACTAAAAGAAAAAATAATCAGTCTTTTGCCCGAAGGCGAGCCAATGTATCCCGAAGGACAGTTAACTAATGTCGATAATCACTTTTGGGTGGCTGAGCTTATTCGGGAAAAAGTTTTTTCCGTGTTGGATAAAGAAGTACCCTATTCAATTACGGTAAAAACTGAATCAATTGAGGAAAAAGAAGGGGTGATGGTTATAAGCGCAAAAATTTTAACTGATGAAGAGCGCTACAAACGGATTATTATTGGCACGCGTGGTGCGCGAATTAAGGAAATCGGTCAACTTGCTCGCCGCGAATTGGAACAAGCACTCGGCACAAAAATATTTTTGGAGCTGGAAGTAGAAGTGGATAAACACTGGATAGAACGGGTGGAATAGCAATTGACAGCCGAATTTTAAATGATATACTAAATTATACCATTTATTTATTTTAAGGAGGAATATGTCAAAAGATACTATAACCAAGTCAGAAATCACTACCATCCAGAGTGATATTAAAGTTATTAAAAAATCCGTTTGCCAAGTAGAAAAAAAAATTGATGGTTTGGAAAAGCGATTTGACGTGCTAGAAACACGAGTTAGCGTTGTGGAGACTAAACTTGATTTTGTTATTGATGAAGTCGGCGTTTTGAAGGAAGATATGGAATATGTTAAAGATTTTCTGGCGAACGAGGTAATGACCAAGCAGGACAAAAATGAAATTATGTCGACTTTAGATGTATTGGTCGGTTTTTATAAAAAATCAGAACAGGAACAAACACTCCAAACCTACCGAATTCGAGAACATACAGAAATATTAGAAAAACATGATAAAGAGATTAAAAATCTGCAATTGGCTGTTGCCACATAATCTATGGCCAGCTTCTCCTCCAATCCTGGAAAAAATATTGTCATTGAAGTAGCGGGGATACAGTACGAACGGTATCCAATAAAAACCCATGTTATAAAGATCAAGGAAAATTTGACCGAAATTTTAAAACAATATGTTGCTCCGCATCTCCAGCCAGGAGACTTAATTTTCATCAGTGAAAAAATCGTGGCAATTTCTCAAGGACGTTCATATCCGATTGCGGAAATTAAAGTGAGTAAAATTGCCACATTCTTATCAGGCAAGGTATACAAATCTCCGTATGGAATTGGCCTGGGTAGTCCTTGGACAATGCAACTGGCATTGAACGAAGTGGGATATGGACGAATTGGTTTGGGAATTCTCGTTCATCTTTTGTTTAAACCGTTTGGTATCAAAGGAATGTTTTATCGCGTTGTTGGTCGAACAGTTGCCGCGATTGATGGCCCCTGCGATTATACGCTTCCGCCGTACAACAAATACGCCAAGCTGGGACCAAAAGATCCGGATAAAGTCGCTCAACAATTAAAAAATTACATTGGCCACGATGTTGTAATAATCGACGCCAATGATTTGGGAGTGAATATTTTAGGAAGTTCAACAAAAAATATCCAGCGAGAAACTTTAGCTGCTATTTTCAAAGATAATCCTTTGGGACAAACCAGTGAACAAACACCGATTGCGATTGTACGAAAAATTTAAAATAAAAAATCAAAGATTCTTTAAAAAATTCTCTAATAACTCTTCTCCGCCCATTTTTTTTAATTCTTTCAAAATTGCTTTTTGACAATGAATCACATTGTGGCGCGGGACAGTAATAAAAGGAGGATTACTGTTCAAAATTGGACTTAAAAATTTATCATGAGAGCCCGAAGAATTTTTATTTAAAATAAAACCGATTCGAGTAAGTGCTCGAATACATTGCAGACGATTAAAATTATTCCCTCCCATAACCCCTCCTTAATAATTAGATTAGACGGTATTACAAATTAAACGTGAAGAACTTTCAAATTTTGATTCTATGTGATTATTTGGAACATCAAAATAAGTTAAGAGAGCATCTTCAATCATATAAAGGAGTTCCTGTTTATCTTTCCCCTCTGTTATAAGTCCGGGCAAATCAGTCGATGTGGCAACAAACCAGCCCTCAGGTGTTTTTTCAATTTGAAATAAGAAAAATTCAGGTAATTTATAATTAACTGATTTCTCAATCGCTTCTTTTATATTTTTTAAATTGAAATTAATTTGTAACAACATATATTTTTATACTATCAGAAAAAAATATCATTGTCAAAAATATCTGTGAAAAATTAGTTTAAACCAACTTTATTCTATTTCTATTTAATTATCCTCCAGCCTTAATAACTTCAGTACTTGTTAGGACAGACCATCCTTCACCATTTTTATATGCAACACCTAATCTAGTTATTATGTATTCGGGTTGAGGACCACCTGCTGTGGTTCCGGCTATTTGCATCCAGACTCTCCGATATTCCGCATTTAAATTTTGGAGGTCAGAACTACGTATAGTACGTCTATCTGGTTTTAAGAAATAATCAATTTCGTCACAGAGGAGATTGCGATCAGCCTCACTAAGACTCCCGACATTTGTACCTGAAACTACAGTTGTAAAACCTTCCATACCATCACCATCCTCTGTAGGATTCGGAGATCTAGCAATTAAGGCTCTATCAATTCTATAATTACTGCGTGCACCCATTTTATAAAGACGATCAAGTAATACTTGGAATCTTTCCCAAAGCTGCTTTGTTTCCTCAGATGTTGGATAATCTACAGTAATTGTTTTTATTAACTGATCAGCTATTAACCTTAACTTTTCAGGAGTAATTTCATATAATTTATCATTTTGAAGTTGACCTAATATGGTTTTGACAATTCCCGCAGGAGAAGGATCTAACTTTTCTACAGATGCTTCTTGTGCGACAGGAATTTCTTCAGCTGTTGATGTATTATCTGTTGAACCAGACAACTCCTCTGTGTGTCTTTTACCATATTTTTCATAAATCATGTCAGCCAATGCCAACTGGATTACTCCTATCTGTCTAGGGGTGTCTGTATCTCTAAAACCCCGTTCAAGATCCTCAAATCGGATCTCAGCGATTTCCTTAGGAGGAAAATCTATCATACGTCTTTCGGCCATATACATAAATAATAAATAAATTACTTATTAAGTATGCCCCCCCCCACTTGCTTCTGTCAAATTTAGGTTTTATTCTTTTTAAGCAATCCCATGGCCACTCCTGCTTCCCCCCAAAAATACCCATGGTTATTTTCTCCCACAGAACGATCAATGGCTTGTTTTTCAATCTGACAAGTAAGCACGCCAAAAATTACAGGCACTCCTGTTTCAAGTCCAAGACGCATTATTCCTTGACTCACGGCTTGAGCGATATATTCATCATGCCGTGTTTCGCCTTTTATTAAACAACCAAGAACAATTACCACGTCAACTCTCTTTTCTTTAATAATTTTCTGCGCACTAAAAGGCAATTCAAATGAGCCGGGAACTTCCAAAACAAAAATATTTTTCTTGTTCACTCCGGCATTGGACAATGATTTCAAACAGCCGGCCAACAAATTATCCGTTATACTATTGTTCCACTGTGCTTTTACAATTCCAATTCTTAATTTATTGCCGTTCAATTTTTTATGTTCGATTATTTTTTTTGAGATCATATTATTTTTTTAATTTAAATCGTAATTAATTTCGTTTTTCCTAAGTCTTAATCAAACTCCTTTTTCTAAGTCTTAATCAAACTTCACTGATCCTCTTTTTTTCAACTGATAGTCTAACGGATTATGCATTCTCAACAAGTTAGTATACTCAGCTTTCAGAAAAAGAGGATTCAGTTCCAGTTTGATTATTAGTATATTGGATGTTTCGCTGTTGCATATGTTGAATTAAATAAACAGTGCGTTGATTAAAATAAAAATGGAACGGATGTAGCTTTTTTGAGTCCGTCCCGGTCGGGCGGATCTCAGAAAAAGATACGCAGTGAATTTTTATTTTAATTTCCTGACGTGTTTATCGAATCGTTATTTCTTTAAAAACTTTTCAACATATTTCCCGATCACATCAACCTCCACATTCACCAATTGCCCAACCGCAATATTTTTCCATGTTGTCCGTGCCATTGTTTCTTTAATCAAAGAAACTGTTACCAAATTCCCTTGCAATCGCGCCACAGTTAAACTAATTCCATCGAAAGTAATCGATCCATGAAGAATAACATATTTTTTTAATTTTGCCGGCAATTTAACGCCAACTAAAGTGGTTTTACCATCAAATTCAACAAATACCACCGATGCAAGCGCATCAACATGACCTTGAACCATATGTCCGCCCAGCCGATCGCCCACGCGCAAAGCTAATTCCAAATTAAAATGATCATTTTTTTTAAGCTTTACCAAAGTAGTCTTACGCTTTGTCTCCGGCATCACTTCAAACATCAAGTCGAACTTTAATTTCTTAACCAAAGTCAGGCAGACGCCGCTGATAGAAACACTATCGCCCACTCTAATATGTCCAATCTTATTTTTTGGTTTAAGGCTAATATACGCACGCTCTTTTTTCTCAATTAAGCCAGTTACAAGACCAACGGTTTGTACAATTCCCGTAAACATATTATTTTTTTCGTGCTGTTCGTTCGGCAAAAAATTCATTGACCAAACGGACATCAATCGCAATTTTTTCTTTTAACTCATCGACTGAATCATAGTGCTCTAACTGGCTCACTTTTTGAATAGGCGAAACACGAATCTCTTCACCATAAAAATCCGGTCCCGTATAATTAATAAAATAAACCTCAACCTTCCACGGATTATCATTAATTACGAGAGCACCATAATAAACTGAATCCCGCAATACCGCTTCGGCCGCATACACGCCAACGGCAAATTTTACCTCTGTCGGATGAACATTAAGATTGGCCGTAGGATAACCCAGACCTCTGCCAAATCCATCACCCTGAACTACAATCCCGCGCAACATATTATTTATTAAGTTTTTCCAGAGCCGCTTTTAAACCCTTGTCGATAAACGCATCAGACGAAGACGCAGTCATGCCCGGTTTTTGTTCAAACATTTTTTCAATGATCGTGTCCGGCTCAATTCCCTTGCCGTCAATTTCACGATTCAGCGGAGTCAGCCACTTGGCAATGGTTAACTTAAGAGCGGAGCCATCGGGCAATGGTTCCACATCTTGCACCGAACCTTTGCCAAAAGTTTTTTTGCCCAATAATGTCGCGACTTTATAATCTTGCAATGCTCCGGCCACAATTTCCGCGGCCGAAGCCGTGCCTTCATCAACCAAGATTATCGTGGGAATAGCGCCGAATACATATGGACCACTCGTGCGAATATCACGCATTTGGGCATCGGAAGAACGTTCACGCAAAACTACTTTGTTGTCCAACCAAGCGCTAGCCACATAGACTGATTGATCCAAAATTCCGCCCGGATTACTCCGCAAATCCAAGACAATTCCCTGTGGTCGATTAAGCGTTCGGCGAATATCGCGCACCACGGCATCAAATTCCTGACTGGTTTTATCATTAAAATAACCAATCCGAATATAGGCGATATTCTTTTCTTCTTGTTTCCACGTCACACTAGGAACAATAATTGCCGCTCGCACAACAGAAACATCGTGCGTTTGTTTCGCTCCACTCGACAAAATAGTTAATTTAACACTACTGGCTTTTGGGCCACGAATTTTCCCCACTGCTTCGCTCAGCGACAAGCCAAATGTTTCTTTATCATCAATCGCCACAATTACATCTTGCGGTTTTATTCCCGCGCGTTCAGCGGGCGAACCGGGAATTGGAGCAACCACAATAATTTGATCTTTTTGCATGCCGACTTCCATCCCCACACCTTCAAATTCACCGGACAATTCTTTCACAAATTCTTCGGCTTTAACCGGAGGAAAATACATTGAATACGGATCACCCAATCCGTTAACCATGCCTTGAATCGACGCGTAAAAAATTTTTACATCGTCAACCGGCTGACCAACATATTTTTTCTTAATTTTATTCCAAACATCCCAATATTGATCAAAACTAACTTGAGGCGAACGAGTCCGACTATAAAGATCAATCACGCGACTAATTTCCACTTTTTGACCGCTTCCCGTAATTTGCTCGCGCACTAAGCGTGATGTTCCTAACCACCAACCAGCCACAAAACCAACCACAATAAGACAAAAAGTTTTTATATAGCGAGACAGGGCAGTCGTATTAGAATGAGATAACATATTATGATTGTGAACGAATTATTTTGGCTCCAAGACTCTGTAAAGTGGTTTCAATCATTGGATATCCGCGATCAATGTGCTCGACTGCTTCTACAGTAGTATTCCCATGAGCGATGAGGCCGGCCGCCACATGAGCCATGCCTGCCCGCAAATCAGGGGCAAATAATTTTCCACCACGCAAAATGCTTGATCCATTCACAATCACGCGATGCGGATCGGCAATCACAATATTCGCGCCCAGACCATTTAAATAATCCGCAAAAAACATTCTGCCCGGATACATTTTTTCAAAAAACAACATTGAACCTTTTACTTGAGTGGCGAGTACGATCATCAAACTCATCATATCACTGGGAAAACAGGGCCATGGTTGGGAATAAATTCCTTTGGTTCTTGCCCAAACCGGATCAGTAATTTTTTTAGTTTGTCGACTAGGCACAATTAAAACATTCTCTTGAAAATGCCAACGCGCGCCCAGCTTACCAAAAAAATATTCAAACGGTTTTATATCGGCCGCTGACACATTGCGAATTTTAAGTTCTCCGCCCGTTATAATCGCGAGTACGATCATAGTTCCGATATAAATAAAATCCGGCGGCGTTGTTACCGTGGTGCCGGCTATTTTTTTTACTCCTTCAATTATAAGTCTATTGGTTCCCGCCCCTTGAATTTTTGCACCCATTGAATTTAACATTTCCGCCAGTGCTCGGACATGCGGTTCAGCCGCCGCATTATCCACCGTGGTTGTGCCCGACGTCAAAACCGCGGCCAGCATAACATTTTCTGTTGCCGTTACACTAGGTTCATACAAAAAAACCGATTGCCCGCGCAATCGTCCTTTAAGGCAAAAAATATCGTCTGACAGAAAAGAAATATGAGCGCCGAGTTGGGATAAACCATCAAAATGCGCGTTCATTTCCCGCGGACCGATTTTATCTCCGCCCGGTAAAGTGCTGGTGACTGTTCCAAAGCGCGCTAACAATGGCCCCAAAAGCGTATTGCTTGCCCGCAGTTTTTTCGCCAGTTCAGATTTAATTACTGTTTTTTTAACACTAGCCGCGTTAATTTCCAATATTTTATTTTTTTTATCATGAATAACAGTCGCGCCCAAATCCTGTAAAATTTCCGCCATAACCAAAACATCACTGATTGCCGGAACATTATTAATGATTACGGTTTCAGTGGTCAAGAGCGCAGCCGCCATCATTTTTAAGACTGCGTTTTTATTGCCGATTGGTTCGATTTCTCCATTGAGCGGTTGTCCGCCTTCAATCACGAATTTTGCCATAGTGTGGACAGATACAAATAATCTAGTATAATCATACTGCATTTATCCTCATTTGGCAATTGTATGAAAACCCGTTCAAACGATCCGCTAATAACGCATCTAACCCAGTTTAAAAGACGTTTTATCATGATTTGTTTAATCACTGTTTTTTTTGTTTTGTCACCCATGATTATTATGTACACGGCCGGCCTGCGCTTTAATTTTCAAACCAAAAAGCTAGAATCAACCGGAGCTTTAAATATTGATATAGAGCCCAAAAATGCTGATATATTGATAAATGATATTCGAATTACCCAAAGTATGCCGATCCGTCTAACCAGTTTAGTGCCCGGCACTTATCGAGTGAGCATCAGCCAAACGGGATTTCATTCATTAAAGAAAGATTTTTCCGTTCATTCGGGTGAAACAACGTATCTTAAAGATACTAATTTATTTAAAGTAACTGAGCCGCAAAAAATCGCGAGACTTGATAATCCAATTACTAAGCTGTGGTTGAATGACTCGACAATTCCATTGATATACGGCTACTACAATGTGAGTAGCACCCAATTCATGTTCAAAATATCCGGATCAGATTATTCGGAAACACCGTTGGCGTCTGAGGCAAATTTTTCTTGTTCGGCCAGCAAACGATATTGTGCCATATTTACAAAAGCAGAAAATACCTTGACCATAATTGATACGCTTAATTCCGCCAATCAGCGTATAGTTACTGTGGCATCCAGTTCAAATCAGTTATTATGGAATCATTTTTACAAAAGTCCGCTTTTGTTTATTGGAACGAACAAAAAAATTACTCAACTGAATTCCAATTATTCTCTGACTGAACTAGCCGCACGTAATGCTTCGATATGGTTTGTCGCGGATAATCAAACAGCCTGGATTTATAGTAGCGGAACAATTCAAAATCTGAACGATCCCAAACAAAACTTTAGTTTTAGCCATAATCAATCATTAGAAGAAATTATTGATATCAGGAATGATTTTGCTTTGTTAAAAACAAGCAAAGATATTTTTTTGATTAAAAATCCGGGACAAACCAATCAGACAGAAAAAAATATCGGAGCCGGAAAATGGGAGTATCATGCCCCAACCAAGGAATGGCGTCTGGTTTCGCCATGGGAAATTACGAGCATCTACAACAATGGCGCGAGTACGGTTTTGTATCGAAGCGACTCAACAATTCAGTCAGCGCATTCATTGGACAAAAATGGCTTAATTTTAATTGTGGCGAATAATAAATTAATTGCTTTTAATCCGGGCTATTATCTTAGTCAGGAATTGGCGGAATTTGAAACGATTGAAGCAGTTGATACTGACGAAAATGAGCGAATAATCGCCGTTGCCGGCACTTGGCGAGGTGAACGCGGGATATATACACTAGCGTATTAATTATAATTCCACGATGGATTTGTCGCCCAAAATTAGCATGCTTGCTTCAGTCGCGCGCCGACGAATAGTGACTTTTTTACCAATTAAGCTGTGGGAAATATTTTCTTCACAATCAATGGCGCAATTGTCAAGGACAATGCTTTTGGTAATTTGGATGCCACTAAGCTCAGTCCCTTGCCCGACTGTTACGTAGGGACCAATTGTGCAATTTTCCAATACACAATTTTCACCAATAATAACCGGACCAATTAAGCGTACGCGATCGCCAACACGCGCGCCAATGCCAATGTGCACCACGCCCGAAATTTCGGCTGATCCAACTAATTCATCCGGCAATTCCCGTGATTCAATTTTATCCAAAAGCAGTTGATTAACCAGCAGAAGATCTTCGTGCTTACCTGTATCTTTCCACCATCCGGTAATTTCTTTATGTCCAACACGACGACCGTCTTTCAAAAATAAAGAATGAATACTGGAAATTTCGTATTCGCCACGCGCGCTCTTGGTAATTTTATTGAATGCCTCAAAAAATAATTTTGGACCATATAAATAAATTCCCGTAACCGCAAAATTATTCGGCGGATTGGCTGGTTTTTCATGCACATCAATCAGTTTTCCGGCCGAGTCAAAAATCGGCACACCAAAACGTTCCGGATCCGATACTTGTGACAGCGCGAGCAAACAATCAAAATCACCGCGATTAAATTCTTCCACCAATGGCTTTAAACTGCCCAATAAAATATTATCGGACAAATAAAATAAAAAGGGTTCATCGCCAATAAATTGTTTGGCTTCGTTCACGACATGCGCAATTCCTTGCGGACCGCCCTTTTGTTCAAAAAATTTTATGCTAATCCCCCAATGCCCGCCATCACCGATATATTGCTCAAGTTCGGTTTCACCGGGATTCACATTAATAAAAATTTCTGTAATGCCGGCTTCGACCACTTTATCAATGGCATGAAAAATCATGGGTTTATTTGCCAATGGCAAAAGATGTTTGTTAATGGTGGTTGTTATGGGATAGAGACGTGTCGCGCGACCACCTCCGGTTAAAATTGCTTTGCGTATTTTCATATTATTGTACGAGCGATAAACTTTTACCACCAAATTAAAGTTT
The DNA here is from genome assembly GCA_001782805.1 of Candidatus Magasanikbacteria bacterium RIFCSPHIGHO2_01_FULL_41_23. Classification (GTDB taxonomy): domain Bacteria; phylum Patescibacteriota; class Patescibacteriia; order Magasanikbacterales; family UBA922; genus 2-12-FULL-41-16. The sequence continues at coordinate 97,370 of MFPT01000002.1, forward strand.
TAACAATCAGCCAATAATACGCCGTCATAATAGGATTGCCAACATAATTGACGATTGGATTATCAGTCGATTTGTCTTGAAAATAAATTCCCGATGTGGCCAAATTAAGCAAATCACGATCGCGAATTTTCCGCATTGCCTGGATATGAGTGCGTTTCTTGAACCACAATTGCCAGCTCGATTTTTTAAGCCAATACGCATACACTTTTTTGCGCTCGTTCCACCAACCGCCTTTAAGGGCAAATAAAACTAATCCTAATTCAAGAATTAAAGCCATGGGCAACAGTAAAATTAAAGTTGGCCAACGAAAAAACATGAGCATGGTTCCATAACGATTGCGTTCCATCCAAAAAAACTTGGAGATACTTCGGCTGAATTGATATTTATGATAAAAAACCGAATCGCGAACCAAGACTATTTTGTACCCAACCATACGTAAACGAAATGACCATTCCAAATCTTCGTGATACATCCAAAAATCTTCATCCCACATCCCATACTGACGAATAGTAGCGGTACGAATAAGAAGGGCTGCTCCGCTCGCGTACGCGATTAATTTTTGCGGCGGCAAATTCAAATCTTTTAACTTATGCCGATATTCATTGCAAAAACCAAAACCCAAATAATGAAACGCATTGCCCATACTATTAACCAACTCAGTTTCCGGATGCAAAAGCATGAGAGATTGCGCCGCGCCAATTTTGGGATTATTTTCCATTACTTGGACGATCGGCTCCAAACAATTGGCGGCCATAAAGCCGTCATTGTTATGGAAATACACATAATCAAAACCATTGTCCAAAGCCCAACGCGCACCCACATTATTGCCGGAACCAAAACCAAAATTTTCTTTTTGAGCTAAAAGTGTAACATGAGGAATTTCCCCGCCGGAAAGTGGGAAAATATTTTCTTCAATATATTTGACTGACGGCCCAAACTCCGGATGCGGATTGTCAACAATCACAAACTCCACTCGATCATGCGGATAGGTTAATTTTTTCAAGGATGAAACCACATCATCAATATATGGCTCGCAATGAAAAGATAAATAAATGATCGCGATTTTTGGTTGCATATAAAATTATAATCGATAACGGCCACGCCATTTCCACAGATACCGAAACCAGCTGTTCAAATGAATACGCGCGTTCTTATTTTTGAGGAGAGCTTTAATAATCCCCGGCACTTTGGCTGAGTCACGCGCGTGCGCATGCTTAATTACAATATCATGAACATAATAAACCGGCCAATGATGCTCCCACATTGTCCGACACCAATCACAATCTTCCAAATATGCCAGATACCGTTCATCAAACCAACCGATTTCATTCACCACTGTCTGGCGCACAATCAAAGCCGCGCCCAAAACCCAATCCACCGGCTTGGTGGAATTATGATCAAAATCTTTCAAAAGTAAACGATCGGTGTAACGTCTAACCCAAGCATATTTTTGATCCCAATTAATTTGTTTAAGTGGTTTAATTAAAATTGACGGCCAGTCAAAACGATAACAAGAGTACTGCAATGAGCCATCCATATTCACCAATTTAGGACCAATGCAGCCAATCTTAGGATGTTCATCCATAAAACGAATTAACCGCTCAATCGTGCGGCTGTTTTCGGGAATTATCGTATCACGATTTAAAGCAAAATAATACCGGGCTGATGTCGCTTTAAAACCAATCGTATTTCCGCGGCCAAAACCAACATTGCCACCACAATCAATATAATTGACATCGGGAAATTCAACGTTTAAAGCTTCTTTAATACCATCACTGTTTTCCGAATTATCAGCCACGGTAATTTGAACTAGATACGGACAATCAACCAGATCGCGTTCAATGGAATTAATCGCGTTCAAAATATCGTCCTTCATGTGCAAATTAACAAAGACGATAGTTATGTCTTTTTTGGCATCCACCATTTTCTCATTTGTTTCCATGGGATTTTTTTATTAAAGTGAATCTGTTTTTTTTTGGTTTGTAGATTTTGACGATTTTTCCATACCTCTAACAAACCGTCAATAACGCGTGGTTCAAACAACAAAAACCACCCAAACTTCTTTAATTCATACCACAAAATCCACGGAAAATCAAGCAGCCAATTTTGCCAGTATTCATTTTTATACAAGGTCATGAGGTGGTTTTTGTAGCTGTGATACTGTATCCAACTTGATTGTTCTTTCTTATTTTTGACCGCCGCCGCATCAGATAATTCAAGCGGACCAGCCGCGGAACGATCGTGGTACGCGACTGAATCAGTCGTTACTCCTGCCCCATATCCAGCCGCTTGCAAACGGAATGCCAAATCGACATCTTCTTTGTATGAACCGTATAAACTATCAAAAAATTCTTGTTTGGAAAAAGTCACTTCATTAATTGCCTGGCGACGAAATAAAGGCATTGTACCGGAAACCCCAAAAACTAATTTTATTTTTTTTTCATCTGAATTTTTCCATTCTTCGCCCGATTGAATCTCAACCACGCGCCGATTACGCCAAACTTTTAGGCCAAGCGAATCAATCGTATTGCTTAAGCTGGCATCAATTCCCTGATTTATCTTAAAAAAATCCCATTTCATTAACCGCGGACTCACGACTGCGAGTTCTTGATTACTCGCGATTGCGATCATTAATTTTTCCAAGCAATCCGGCTCCAAATACAAATCCTGATTTAATAAGACAAAATATTCACTGTTTGTTTCAGCATATAGTTGATTGTGCCCGCCCGCAAAACCATTATTCTTAGCATTTACGATTAAGCGGCTTTGAGCAGGAAAATTGATCAATTCTTTTTGAATTGATTCGACGGTATTGTCAGTTGAATTATTATCGAGTATAAATAGTGTCCAATTTTTATTGGTCTGATTTTTTAATGACGCCAACAAAAACGGAATGTATTTCGCTCCGTTCCAGGTAACCAGATGAACTGATAATTTCATACTATATATTTGCGACGTACTTTTTCCGCAAGCCAAATCAAAGCAATTCCAAATGGTCGTACCAACGCAATCCATATCCAAATATACCACGGTTCCCATTTTTTAAAATAAATCAACATACTAGCGCTAAACTGTTTCTGTTTCCATAAAGTCGTACGCTTTTTAAAACTTTGTCCCACATAATCCACAGCCGAAATTATTGGTGTATACATCACTTCATATCCGAGCCTTTTTACTTCACGACAAATATCAACGTCTTCAAACCAAATAAAATAACGCGGATCAAACGCCCAGCCTAATTTTTCCACGATTTCACGACGCATCAACATAAACGAACCCTGCACTGAATCAACGAGCTGTTCTTTTTCCGGATTAAAATCCGCCATTAAATAATGGTCCAAAATTTTTGGAGATAGATGAGGAATTTTTAACATGACAGCCAACTGGTCGACCAATGTCGGAAAACGACGTGGGCCAGTGGCTTGATTATACTGCCCTTTTTCATTGGTTAATTTCGGACTAACAATTCCTACTTGAGGTTTGTCTTTCATCCATTCCAATAAAGATCGCAAACTAGCTGGCTCCAACCGCATATCCGGATTCAAAAAAAGCAGATAGTCACCTTTAGCCATGGCCACACCCTCATTATTTGCCGCACTAAAGCCAACATTTTCTTTATTTTCTATAATGCAAAGCTGTAAATCATTTTCATTATATTTTGATTGTAACAACTCCACTGTTCCATCAGTGGAGCCGTTATCAATTATAATATGTTCGTAGTCCAAATCAGCGACCGCGGCATTTACTGACTGAATCTGGTCATCAATATTTTTTATTGAATTCCACGTTACGGTTATTATCGAAAGGTTCATATGATTTTTTACCCAAAATAGTAAGCATCTGCCCATCTTTTATCACATAGACGACAACTGCCTTAATAAGTTGGGTTTCTTCTGCCATACTTCCTATGTAATTAAACGTTACGCCAAACTAAAATTCCAAAATTCTTCGTGTTTCATCACAACATTAGTTAAAGCAGTAATATCTTCGTGAGTGCGTTTTTCCAGACTGTCAACTCTGCCTTCAAGGCGGTTAATATCCAGTCTTAATCGTGATTCAACTGAAGTAATCCGTTCTTGCAAGCTTTCTTCCACCATGTCTATTTTCGCGTCAAGACCAAAAATTATATTTGTGACATTTTCTTCGAGCGTCTTTATATCTTCTTTGGTCGCAAAATTCTTTAGGTCTTCTTTTGTGGCAAAATTTTTTAAATCATCTTTAGTGGCAAATTGAGTGGCAAATTCTTTTAAATCATCTTTAGTGGCAAAATTCCGAGCGTCTTCTTTTGTGAGAAAATCTTTGGCATCTTCCTTAGTAAGGAAACTTTTGGCATCTTCTTTTGTCAAAAAACTTTTTGCGTCATCCTTGGTAAGAAAAAAAGTGGCGTCTTGTTTAGTTAAAAAATTGGCAACAAAAAATTCTTTAAAATCAATTAAAAAACTCATTATCTCTTTGGGAGTAATCTCCTTGGTTGGCATATTAGAAAAAATAATCCCGATAGTGAAGCACATCGGGGACGAATATCAAGTACTCTTAATTATGAGTATAACACCTGAATTTTAGGCTGTCAAAAATTAAAGAATCCGCCTAATTTAAGCTAAATACTCCTTCAAAGCCAACTGCCAACTGCGTTGCGCCGGCAATTTAGTGTTAATAAGTTGTGAATAATTCGGACGTTTGGCTGGCCGAGGATACGCCGTGCTCGGCACTGGATTAACAATTATAGCCAAATTTTTCAAACGAAAAATTTCTTTAGCCCATCCGTGCCAAGTACAAACACCACTATTTGCGCCATGATAAATTCCCGGCTGACCACTTATTACCGATTTGGTAAAACGCGCCACATCAGACACATACGTTGGACTACTCAATTCTTCATCAACCAAATCAAGAAAAGTTTTACCACCTTCGGTCGCTAAATAAATCATCGTATCCACAAAACTTTTTTTTCCTCCATCACTAATCGCCGGCTTACCAAATAATTTGGACAGACGAATAATATAATATTTTCCACCAGCTTCTGTAACTAGTGCTTCGCCTTTCGCTTTTGTTTCCCCATATTTATTAATCGGCGCGATAGGATCGTTTTCAGTATATCCATTTTGATTGATTCCCGCAAAAACATAATCCGAAGAATAATGCACAAAAATAATTTCCCGATCCCGACACAAACGTGCCAAATTTCCGGCCGCGGACGCGTTAATTTTTAACGCGCTGTCATACAATTCTTTGGACTCTTCAATTTTATCAACCGCGTTAATCGCAACGGCGTTTATTACCAAATTCGGTTTTAATTCTTCAATTTCTTTTTTTGTTGAGTCAAAATCAGTAATATCCAATTCTTTTTTATCGTACGCGATTACTTCGTGCTTGTCCGCCAAAAATTCACGAACCAATTCCTGCCCCAACATTCCACGCGCTCCTAAAACTAAAACTTTCATAGCGAGTAAACTCTAATAAATATTATTTCAAATGTTCGCCGCGTATTTTTAAATATTCTTCGTAATTTTCCAAATAATCACCACGATCCGGATTGTAATTAGTGGAAGTGAGCGCGATCATCATGCAGTCTGCGCTGGCGTTTTTAAATCCATGCCACACATAATTCGGGACATAGATTGCCGTGTTTGGTCCTTCCAAACGCATCTCTTCTTTTCCCTTTCCGCTATCAATAATCGCGGTAATTGCTCCTCTTGCTACGAAAAAAAATTCTTCTTCAACATAATGACAATGCTCGCCCGTTTGTTTATCCGGCTTGATATCGGAAAAATAATACATGCGCTTAACATCAAACGGAATCACATCTTTAAATTCAACCGGCGTTAAATTAAAATCGCGATTGGTGAAAGTTTTTAAATCTATTTTTTGAAATTGTTTCATACTTCGGTAAAAACTCAGTATAAATAAATTAGGCCGCGCTTGTCATTTGCGCATTTGATTTTTCCAATCCTTCCTGAAAAATATTCATTTCCGCGCGTTTTTTATCCCACAAATTTTCCACCCAATCCGTATTATTTTTATACCAATTAACGGTTTCCGTCAATCCGCGCGTAAATTCAGCTCGCGTATATTCCGGTTTCCAACCCAAAGCCATAATTTTACTGGCATCAATGGCATAACGGCGATCATGTCCGGGACGATCCGTCACATATTCAATTTTTTCTTCCCCAAACCCCATTATTTCCAAAATCATTTTGGTAATTTCCAAATTACTGCGTTCATTGTCTGAACCGATATTATAAACCTCGCCCGCCACACCCTGATGCAATAGTAAATCCAAAGCCGTCGCATGATCACGCACGTGGATCCAATCGCGGACATTTAAACCATCGCCATATACGGGCACACGCTCGCCTTTTAATAATTTAAAAATAAAAAATGGAATTACTTTTTCCGGAAATTGATACGGGCCATAATTGTTGGAACAATGCGTTACGATCACCGGAGTTTTATGCGTCACAAAATAAGCATTGCACATCAAATCGCCTCCCGCCTTGGCCGCGGCATATGGCATGTTGGGCCAAATCGGCGTGCTTTCCGTAAAAAAACGATCTTCATCAAGCGCGAGCGATCCATAGACTTCATCCGTGGAAACATTGACGAATTTTTCTACATTATTTATTCGCACCGCATCCAAAATCATTTGCACGCCCAAAGTATTCGTCAAAACAAATTCTTTCGCTCCGCCATGAATGGAACGATCAACGTGCGTTTCCGCCGCAAAATTTATGACATGAGTAATTTTATATTTTTTCATCACCTCATTCAGCGCGTCCAAATCCGTAATATCGCCGCGCACAAAAGTATAACGCGGATCATTTTCCACGACGCGATGATTGGCCAAATTTCCAGCGTACGTTAATTTATCAAAATTTATAATTTTGTAATCCGGATATTTGGCCAAAAAATAATGGATAAAGTTACTCCCAATAAATCCCGCGCCGCCACATACCAGTATATTCATATACTTTTATATTACTTTTTAAGCCGCTCTTTTTAAAATAAATTTATTTTCTTCGGATAACATTTCTTGCAATCCAAGTTTTACGGCATTCCTCTTAATAAATTCAGCGGCAAAATTATCAGCGTAACTTTCGTAAGGACTGGTTCTATAGGCAATTTCTTGAGCGCGTTGCAATTCGCTTAATGTTTTAATTCCCAAAAGATTAATACTTTTCCTCAAAGAAGGGAAAACAGAAAAAAATTCTTCTAAACTTTTACACCCGCTTATTTCACTTTGTAATTCTGCTGGATCAAGTCCAGTCACGGGCAATAATAACAAATTTGCCTCATAATGTTCGCGCCACTCTTGAATTCCGCCATACTTCTCATAATTTTTTATATAATCAGTCGCATGACCCAATTCATGGGCGATAATAAACAATCTTAAAAGTCTCGGTGTCATATTTTCAAATGAAAGTGCTAACATACTTGCCGACATTTCAATCGAAGTCTGACGATTTTTCATCAATGCAACCATGTGATTAGTTTGTTCAGTTACAATAAATATTGTAGGAACAAATTTACCTTCGCCTAACTCAATTACATCAAAAAAACCTCCGGTATTTGGTTCCTCATCTGGTGAAATAAAATTAATTTCAACCTGAGATAAAAGGGGTTGTTCTTCTGCCATACGCCTTAAAAAAGTTACCATGAGACTATCAACGTCTATTTCTCTTTGTACTAAAAAATCTTTCAAGGTAAGTCGATTCAATTTTTCCATTTCTTTTGAACCCCCCCCTCATTAGAATGTTCTTTCGAACCATCCATATTAAAAATCTAAAAAAAATAACTTTATTATGCTAAGTAATAAATTGATGCCGCACCAAACTCCACGCCGCCATCGTTTCACCATCCCAGATATCATTGCGTCGAATCATGGCCTCAACTTCATCAGGATAGCGCGCAATTATTTCCATACTTTCCGTTTCATCTGGTTTGGAAACTCCGGCTTCGCCCACTTGCGCCATAAAAATATGCATCCGATCTTTAATCAAACCTTTTGATGGTTCAAATTCACCAACCAAAATTAATTCTTCTGCATCATAACCTGTTTCTTCTTTTAATTCAAGATTCGCGGCCTGAGTTAGCGTCATCCCATTTTTTATTCCACCACCGGGAAATTCTATGCTATGCCTATCGGTCAAATACCGATATTGACGCACTAACACGATTCTACCATCAGGCAAAACCGGCACAATCATCACACCACCCCGAGATTCAAGATAATAATAATCCCCAGCTTTACCATTGGAAAATTTAAATTCATCATGTTTATATTCACACCACGGATTTTTATGAATTGTTTCTTCGGATATTTTTTTTATTTTACGAGACATACTTTAACACTAACATTAACCAAACCTTTTATAAATTTCCGCCACATTAATTCCGTCATTTTTCTTCACCACCGAATGCATACTCCCTCCGCCATCACCATTCCACCGCGGAAAAATATGCACATGCCAATGCGGCACAGCTTGACCGCCAGCATCGCCATGATTCCAGCCAACAGTAAAACCTTCCGGTTGTAAAACCGTTTGCAACCGCTCCATAATTTTTTTAATCGCTCTGTGCAATTCCGCAATCATAACTTCATCATAATCAAAAATAGTTTCACCGTGTTTTTTAGGAATCACGACCGTATGTCCCACCGCATGTGGAAAAATATCCAAAAACGCCAAAATCGTCTCATCCTCATACAACGTGTAATTGGGAATTTCCTTGTCCACGATTTTACAAAAAATGCAATCCATATATCCGTATCTTACTTCTTCTCTCCCAAATTTTCAACCCGCTTCACCGGGCGAAGTTCCAGATTATCCCAAACCGCGATTGGCTCAGACAAAGTCAATTCGGTCGATCGCCACTTTGTTTCCATTTCAGCTTTATCTTTTTGACTTAATTCAATGTCATACCAATACAAAGGAAAGCCGAGCATGGCCAGTTTTGCCATGGCTTGTATTTCTTCCTCACCTTGCCAATTTACCAATACACGTCGTCCGGGAAAAAGATATTTGTCTCCGTAGCGAGTTACTACAATCGCGGAACTTGGCGTTGCTTCGTATATTCTACTGCGCCAATCATAATATCCAGCCACGGTATTTTTAATTTCCGCCAAACCCTCAAAACGTAAAAAAACCGCTTTAAAGGAAAAAAGCGCGAGCGCAAAAAAAATCATTATTGCGCATAATTGACCAGTTTTAGTCAGAGTCCATAATTTTTTTAATAAAAAAGCCACAAACGGCAATGACAAAACATATAACGGCAAAAAATAACGCGTCTGTGAACTCCCAATGGAAACTAGACCAGCCAAATTATCCGCAAAATTCCACGATCCATAATACAATAAAATTAAAAATACCACGCCTCCAAAAACTATTGAATAATATCGCCAAATTTTTTGACGTTCATACAAAGTCAGTCCGAAACCGATGATCGCAGCCACAGTCCACGGCGCGATTAATTTAAAACCATAGTTATATATGGTTTTTAAAATAATAAGCGGATGCCAACCAAAAGGCAAAAAAATCGCATTTAACAAAGGAATTCCTTGTGGACCACTCGTGATTAATCCGCCCGCGCCATTTAACTGTGGTCGAACATATCCACTCGCGAACAGATTTCCATAAAAAGCATTTTGCGTTACAAAAAATAATACACCAACTACACTCATACCAATTATCCCTGACAAAATTCCCGAAATATTTAATTTTGGTTTAAGGAAAATAAATAAACTAGTGAATAAAAAAAGTGTCCATAACCATTCAGTCGGACGAATATATAATGCCAATCCCCAAAAAAAAGTGAACAAAAAAAGTTGTACTGATTTATTTTTATATTTTATTAAAAAATACGTCGCAACTAAAAATAATGTCACAAATAATGTCATGTGTTGCAATGGTCGACTGGCATAATACCACCATGGCGGCAAAAAAAATAAACCAATCGCCGATAAAAACGCCAATGATCTGTCGTCAAATAAACGACGAATAATTCCGTATAAAAAAAGTGGAGCAGTAACTGCCGAGAGTGGAGTAATCATCACCACGAAATAATTAAATAAACTGCCATCATTAAAAAAAGTAATTGCTTTCATTGCGAAAGCGAGCAAAACGATAAATCCCGGAAAGCCAATCGGCATTAATTCTCCATTCACGACCGTCATACTCCGCGGGTGCAATTGATTAAGCGCCACGCCGGACAATGCTTCCTCCATGCCAATTTTATGATGCAAAACCCATTGGCGAATAAACAAATAATTCGCCATTTCATCCGGTTGATTAAAAATCAGATAAGCCGATTCCTGCGTGGCGACATCAGCCGACAAAGGCTGAGCATAAAAGTCCCAATACAAAAATTGATAAACAACAAAAAATCCGGCCGCCAATAGCACCAAGACAACTTCAAAAATATATTTTTTAAACCAAGCCATATTGCGTCTGCGTATAGCTTTGATACAATACCTGCAATTATAGATAATTAACGCTAAAAATTCCAGTATGACGATTTTATTCCCGCTCTTGGTTTTATTCTACTATATTGCGTTAGTATACGCTCTTCGCCGTCGCACCGGTTTTGATACGGCGAGTGTCTTGGTTAGTATCTTTTGTCTGCAATCTTTAAGCGGATCAATTTTTTATCTTTTTGATAAAGTTTCCCCTCTTTCCATCGCCATGACCGCAACCATTCCTCTGATTCTTTTTTTAATAAAAAATAAACAACTGGCAGAAAAAGACAATTCTACAAAATCACCGCGCTTTTTGTGTATTTCCTATCTCCTTATTATAATTTTGGAATTCGGCATTATGGCCAATTTATTTTTGAACCAAACGACTGAACCAAGTCCATCGCCATGGCTTTTGGTGGGATCATCTTTTTTCTTTTTGTATTTTGTCACAATGCTTTTGGTTTTAATAACTACATGGCTATCGCCCAACGCAAACTGGCGTCTCAATCTGACATCCCTCCATCTATTGATTACCTATAGTGTCGTCGCTATTATGTATCCGCTCGGATTTGGTTTTGATGGTCAGATTCATCGCGTTACCGAAGAATGGATAAAACTGCACGGCTTTATCGCGCCCAAATTACCGCTGTATATTGGCCAATACACGTTTGTGGTTTTTTTAAGTCATCTCACTAAAATTTCCACCAGTCTAATTGATGTTTGGTTGATTCCCATTGCGACGGCGTTTATTTTACCGCGGATTATTTCCGATTCATTAACTAAATTTTTTAGTATTCCCGAAAAGATTGCCATCAGCTTACTGTGGCTTCTGCCGTTTATTTATTTCTTCGCGTTATTTTTGACTACGCCTTTTAATGTTTTGGTTTTATTAACGATTATCGTAATTTTTTCCGGTCTGGTCTATACAAAAACAAACAAGCCGCGCGATTTTTTAGTGGCCGGCTTATCGGCTTTAGCTGGACTTTTTATTCATCCACTTTTGGGCGCGCCTTTGGCTGTTTTTACTGTTGGACTTTTTCTTAATCAAAAAATAATCCAGACAAGTCGGGACAATAAAATACAAAAAATATTTTTGTCCACGTATGGTTTGGTGATGACTTTTTTGGTTCCGGGATTATTCATGGCCTTTATTTATATAACACGACATATTGTTCCCACGATTTCCAATCCGCTCACCAAAATTAATTTATTTTTAAATTATGGACGGTCGCCATTTTGGTATACATCGCATTCACTGTGGTATTGGGAAATTTTGTATCGGTGGGAATGGTTGATTCCGGTCGTGGTGTTGGCGTTATCCGGGTATGGTTTGTACAAATTTCGGGAGCGCATTAATTGGATGTACGCTACAACCGCAATTGCACTTTTCTTAAGCGCGTTTTTCTTGCGCAGCTGGGTGGTTTTTCCCGATGTTCACGCGCTGGAACAAGGCGATTACCCGTTGCGTTTACTCAAAAGTGGTTTGCTGTTTATTCTGCCGTGGGGAATGGTCGGTTCATATTATCTCGGAAACAATTTATTTAATAAAATATACACGACTAAAGTAATACGACGATTGACATTATTATTTTTTATGATCGCGGCCGGATTTTTAACTATTTCTTTTTATTTAAGTTATCCGCAATGGAATCAAAAAGTTAAATTTCCCGGCTACAATGTTTCCGCAGCTGACATTGAGGGCGTGCATTGGATTAAAGATGATGCTAGTACCAATGATTATATTGTTTTATCCAATCCAATTACGGCCGCGGCCGCGCTCAAAGAATTCAGTTTTGCGCGCTACTTCCCCACTGCGCACGGCGAACTATTTTATTATTCAATCCCCAGCGGTGGCGTGTTATACAATTTTTATACGGAAATGTGGACTAACGGCCAAAAACGCAGCACCATAGAACGAGCCATGGATTTAATGGGAGTAAAGCGCGCCTATTTTGTCATCCCCTCTTATTGGACAAAATTTGATTCCATTGTGGCTGGTGCGAAGAAATCCGCGGATTGGTGGGAAGAGATTGATGGGGGGAAGATGTTTGTTTTTGGGTATGAGAAAAAATAGCTTAATTTGTTAACAGGCCACCAGTTAATTGTTATGTTACGCAAAACTATTTATACAAATTATTTTTGATACAAATGAATCAACTTACCAATATATTCTCCCAACGACAACCCAGTCAAAGATTTTGTTGTCTGTTTACCCATCTCGGCCACTTTCGCTTGATTATTCAAACACCATTCCAATTTATTTTTCAATTCCGCCACATCGCCGGCCGGAAATGTCAGTCCGTTTTCCCCTTGCCGAATTAATTCGGCAATCCCCTCTATATCACTCGCCAACACCGGAACCGCGGCCGCGAAACTTTCAAAAATAACGGTTGGTGAATTTTCATAACACAATGACGGCACAACCGTCATATTCATGCGTGCAAAAATCGCGGGCAATTCGCGCCGATCCAAACGGCCGTACATTTTAATTCTTTTGTCGTTTTTCGCCAAATCCGTAATTAAATTAAGTTTTGCTCCGCCACCCACAATATGCAATTCCGCTCCGGAATTTTCCAACTCACGGAACGCTTCAACTAATTCTGCCACACCCTTATGACTTTCAATTTGACCGACATAGAGGAATCGAAATTGATTATCAGTGGTCTGAAAACTTTTTTTAAATTTATCCTGACTTGTTCCGTTTACCCCGAGTGTAATCGAGGGAAGCAAAGTCGAGGAAGATCTGTCTAGGGACAAAACTTCAGGAAATGTTAACGGATTACGCAACACTTCCACACGCGAACGCGAAAAAAATTCGCGCGACAAATAAAAATCCCGTAAAAATTGCGACGGCGAGATAACGGTTTCCGGTGAACCAAAAAGAATTCGCATTAATGCCGTGTATATTTTGCTCGGCCAACCCACATAGCGCCACGAATGTTCACGTTGTTTTAAAATCATCCCGCTCGGTTCAACCAACTGCACATCATGCACAGTGTGAATATGGCGAATATTCAAAATGCGAATGATCGCCGGCAGTAAAAAACTCAAACCCATTAAATTATGCGTATGCACAACATCGGGTTTTTCTTGACGCAAATTTTTTTTTATTTGCCACGCCACCTGAACATTAAAAATATCCACCACGTGCCACAAAAATCGCGCGCATATTCCATGCTCATTCGCACTGGTATAGAAAAAAATATTCAACGGATGAATCCGATAAATAGTTAATTTATTATGATGTTCAATTTTAGACATCAACGGAGTACTCGTAATAACCACAACCTCGTGATGCATATCTAACAAGCCTTCCACTGTTTTCACCACCACCTGTTCCGCTCCACCTCTATCATAAGGCGGATATATATTATTGATGACCGCGACTTTCATAAAACTACAATTACTCCGTTATCTGACAATTCTAGAATCCATTTGTTTTTCATCACGTAGAAAAAATAAAGCCAAAATAAATACAAACAAATTCAGCGCGGAAAAAACCTTAAACGCAAAATCAAAACCTCCAGGCATACTTAAAAAAATTCCGCCAAATAACGGCCCTAATAAAAAACCAATGCTTAGTGTGATTTCCATAATACTGACCGAATATCCGCGATATTCTTTACCTAAATTTTTTTCAGTTAATGATTCGTACATTCCTTCCACTGCTGGCAAGGCGATTGTAAATAATCCTAGGCTGGTAATAAAAATTAAAACACCGGATATCAAAAGTTGATCAAATATCTGTAACAAAAAAATGGAAATTGTACTTATTGCCAATCCAATAAATATAAATTTTTTTCTACCAAAAGTATCTTCCCATTTGCCAAAACTCCGTTCAAACAATATCATAGGCAACGTATAAATCGCCAGTAAAATCCCGCCAATTATAAACTCATCAAAAAAATATCCAGTAAATTTTTTGGCAAATATGGGTTCAAAAACAAAGAAAAAACCATCAAACAAATGAACAAACGTTAACAGGAAAATTAAAAACAATCCTTGTTTACCAATACTCTTCAATTCAAAAATAATGTCAGTATAACTTTTGGTAAAGGAAATTTTTTCTAAAGGCATTTTTCTTTCCTTTTTTTGAGCAAAAATCACAATGGCTAAAATGAGTAAAAGTCCCAAACAAAGATAAGGAATATTTTTAAGATTTAAACTGACAACAAAGCCAGCAATAATCGCTCCAATCAATAGACCAAAAGAATATAAAGATTCAAGAAACGATATATGAGTTGAACGATCTGTTTCCGTGGAGTTATCAAAAACATTCTTATATGAAGTAATGCTAAAAAGATCAAACGCTATACCATAAATATTCGTGGCTAAAAAAAGCAGGAAAACAATACTTCCTGAATTAAGAAACAATATAATATTCGCGCAAAATAAAAAAATAGAGACTAACAATAGAGTTTTTGGAGGGAATTTTTTTTGAATTTGCCCCAAAAACGGATCAATAAAAAAAGAAATAAACGAACTGCCACTTAAAATTATTCCAATGGTAAAAAAACTCAAATGTAATGATTCTAAATACAACGGCACAAAAAACTCAAACAAGGCAAAGGCAATTGCCCAAACCAAAAAGAAAACCGAAATCTGCATTACTTTGTAATGTCTGTCCCTTTTATAATTTCGAATAAACCGACTAAATACAATCATACTAAAATTCTGCAAGCTCTAAAGTTATTAACAAGATGTTAACAAGATATTAACCAATGGTATATTGCCCAAAAATTCACATTGCTCTATTATATAGAAACTAGTCAATTAACTCAAATTAAACTTGTGACTGATTTTACTCAAGTAGAGAAAATTCCACCCCAAAATCTGGAAGCCGAGATGTCGCTTTTGGGCGCGATTTTAATTGATAAAGAAGCTTTGCTTAAAATTGCGGATATTTTGGAACCGGATGATTTTTATAAACCCGCACATGCCGAAGTATATCAAGCCATTCTTGATCTGTATGCCAAAAGCGAGCCCGTGGATATTTTAACATTATCAAATCGTTTGGAAGAACGTGGAGTTTTGGAAAAAATCGGTGGCCGAAGTTTTGTCGTCAGTCTAGCCAACACTGTTCCCACGGCTTCGCATGTTAAACATTACGCGGATATTGTCGCCCGCAAAGCCACGTTACGCAAACTCATTGGCGCGGCCAGTGAAATTTCTCGTTTGGGTTTTACGGAAGATTCCGATGAAATTGAAATGCTCCTTGATAAAGCCCAACAGCATGTCTTTAGCGTAACGCAAAAACATATTAAACAAACCTTCACGCCCATTCGCGGAATTTTAAGCGAAGCCTTTGATCGGATTGATGAATTGCATCGCGACAAAGGCAAATTGCGCGGCGTGCCCACCGGATTTCGGGAATTGGACAATATCTTGGCCGGTTTGCAAAAATCCGATTTGATTATTTTAGCGGCGCGGCCATCGGTCGGAAAAACTTCACTCGCGCTCGACATTGCGCGTCACGTAGCGATTCGCGAAAAAGTGCCCGTGGGAATTTTTTCTTTGGAAATGAGCAAAGAACAATTTGTGGATCGTCTGCTGTGTGCCGAAGCCGGCGTGGATTTATGGAAAATGCGCACAGGCAATCTTTCTGATCGGCCAGATAGTGATGATTTTCCGCGCATTGGTCATGCCATGGGTGTTTTGTCCGAAGCCCCCATTTATATAGATGATTTTCCGGGCAACAATGTAATGCAAATTCGCACCAAAGCGCGTCGTCTCAAATCCGAACATGGTCTTGGTCTTATTATTATTGATTACATGCAGTTAATGGAATCGCATAATAATAAATACTCGGAAAATCGTGTCCAAGAAGTTTCTGAAATGAGCCGTAATTTAAAAGGGATTGCGCGTGAACTAAATGTGCCGGTTTTGGCATTGTCGCAATTATCTCGTGCGGTGGAACAAACCAAACCAGCCATTCCCAAATTGTCGCACTTACGTGAATCAGGATGTTTAACCGGAGACACGATTATCATTCGGGCTGATACTGGCGAACCAGTCCGGCTCATTGATATTGTCACCGGTAAGATTCCAACCCCTTTACCTATATTTGCCCTCGACGAGAACTGGAAAATCTCCCCACAAATAATGACTAAAGCCTTTTCCTCTGGTCAAAAAAAGGTATTTGAAATGCGTTTGCGAAGCGGGCGCACCATTCGCGCCTCAGCCAATCATCCATTCCGTACACTTGGAGGCTGGACAAACTTAGAAGATTTATGTCCTGGTATGCGTATTGCAGTCCCTCGTGTTTTGACACCACAAAAACCCACCAATCTTATGAACTTGGATGAGCTCGCATTACTGGCACATCTCTTGGGCGACGGATGCACAGTACCACGACAGCCAATTCATTATACCAGTGCTGATCCGGAAAATTTAGCGGTAGTAGAGCAAACCGCTATAAAATTATTTAACATAAAACCGCGTCGAGTCAAGCAAAAAAATTGGTGGCATGTGTATCTTCCTTCACCCTACCACCTCACTCATGGAAAACATCATCCCATTACTAACTGGTTTTCGCAGTTAGGTATCGGTCTACGACACTCTTATAAAAAGGAAATACCACTTCAAGTATTCCAATCAGACAGCTCCCATATCGCGCACTTCCTCCGCCATCTATGGGCCACTGACGGTAATATTTCCTGGAAATTTATACTAGGTAGAAAACCAGCCGGAGCAATTTATTACTCTAGCACTAGCACGGTGTTGGCAAGACAAGTCCAGCATTTACTTACTCGTTTAGGTATATTCTCAACATTACGCCTCGTGCCGCAAGGCGATCATCGACCAGCGCACCAAGTTCATGTCCAAGGAAGTACCAATCAAAAAACATTTCTTTCAGTGGTTGGTTCGGCAGGCAGTCGTGGTGATATTGTACCGGCTATGCTTACCGCCCTTCAAGAAATAACAGCAAACCCAAACCGTGACACTATTCCTCACGAGATCTGGAATAGTACCATTGAAGAAGCGAGAACCGAAGCCAATATCAGTTGGAGAGAATTATACCGCCAACTAGACAATTCTTATGCTGGTACCGTTAAGCAAAATTCTGTGGGTAGAGAACGACTCGGTCGAATCGCAGTGGCCCTCAAAAGCAAACCATTGCAACTACTCGCCGACTCTAGTATTTTTTGGGACGAAATTGAATCCATCGTATCTCAAGGTATGGAAGAAGTGTACGATGCCACCGTACCCAGATTTCACAATTTTGTCGCCAATGACATTATTGTCCATAATAGTATCGAACAAGACGCGGATGTGGTATTATTCATCTATCGCAAAGCCGCGGATCGCAATTATCGTTTGGAAGATATTCCGCCGGATGAACGTCATCTGGGAGAAATTCACGTGGCCAAACATCGCAATGGTCCCACTGGCATGGCTAAAGTTTTTTTTGATGAAACGCGCGCGAGTTATCGTAATTTAGATACGCGGTATGTTCCGCCAACAGGCGGAGGACAATCGCATGCTCCAGCCAATCTACCCAAACCAGGATCAGTCAATGTGCCAAGTTTTTAATTTAAAAATGAGAAAATATATATTTTCTAAAAATTTAATAAAATATGTTTAATAAATTAAAACAATTCAAAGATTTACGCGACAAAGCCAAAGATTTGCAAAATACACTGTCCAAAGAATCAGTTACTGTTGAGGCTGTTGGCGGAAAAATAAAACTCACGATGGACGGTAATTTAACACTGGCTAAAATTTTCATTGATCCAGAATTATTATCGCCCAGTAAAAAAGAAAAATTGGAAGCAGGCGTAAAAGAAGCACACGCTGACGCCATGAAAAAAATGCAGCGCATCATGGCCATGAAAATGAAAGACATGGGTGGACTGCCGAATATTCCGGGATTAAATTAATGTGTACTCCAAGCCAATCGAAAATTTAGTGCGCGCGTTTATGCGCTTGCCGTCAGTCGGTCGTAGAACTGCCGAACGTTTTGTCTTTTATTTATTAAAAGCCGGCAAAAAAGATCCGGCGGAATTGGCGCTCGCAATTAAAACCTTAATTGCTTCGGTTAAAAGTTGCGCGATTTGTTTTGATTTTTCCGATCGTTCGCCTTGTGTGATTTGCGCTGATAAAAATCGCGACACCACTGTAATTTGTGTCGTAGCCGAACCGCAGGATGTGCAAGCAGTGGAAAGAATCGGTTCGTATCGCGGACACTATCACATTCTACGCGGACTAGTGCCGTTGGATGCAATCGCAGTTGATGAATCAATTTTAAAAATTCCCGAATTAATAACACGCGTGGAAAAGCAATTAATTAGCGAAGTAATTATCGCGCTCAATCCGGATTTGCCCGGCGAAACGACAGCCATGTATATTGAAAAATTACTGAAAGAAAAAAACGCTCAATTAAAAATCACTCGTCTCGCGCGCGGTCTCCCTATGGGCAGTGATTTGCAATATGCCGATGAAATAACTTTGGCGAGCGCGTTGAAAAATAGAACTACAGTATAGGTATGAATGATAAATTTACGATCTTTAACAAACAAACTACTACGATTGGTAGTAAAATTATGCTAAATTATTTAAACAATAAAGTCAATAAATGCCATCAATCGTAAAATAAAAAATCCCCCGCCATTCGAAAGATTTTTTATGTCAGAATTTTATTGGTAACTTTTTACCGGAGCTGTTTTTGGCTGATTGAATTTCATCCCCCGTTTCATCTGTGGCCTAATTTTCATTTTTTCGCCCATTTTATTTTTCATTTCTTGCATAACAGTAAACCGCGCGTCAGCTTGAGCTTGGGTAATATAACCCTTGTTTACCAAACTCTGCAATTCTAATTTAATTTTCGCTTCGGCCGCCGATTGCATTTTTGTTTTTAATTGTTCTTGCGTAATGCCTTTTTCCAATGCAATGTCTTGAATATTTTTTCCTTGCACCCAATATGTTTTCATTTCGTCAACCGAAATTCCCAGCAAAGACGCGTTTTGATTCATTTGTTCAGCCCATTTATCCGGGTCGGCCACACCTCCACCAAACCCTCTAAACCCGTGTAACCCTTTTGCTCCCATACCTGACGCGGAAACCGATCCGACTCCAATCAGACCGGCAAGCACGAAGGCAGGAATAACCAAAAGATATTTTTTCTGAAACTTCATAGAAATAAAAGTTAATAAATTAATCAGCTGATATATTTAATACAAATGATTTGATTTTTTATTTCACTTTTGGAACGAATTCCGGTATTGATCGGCGGATATGCGGCCGCAACACACGCAAATCCTTTGGCCGAGCCAGCTTAATATGGCTGGCAAAAAATTCCACTCCTTGCCACTGTCCAACCGCGATAATAAAAACTCCCAGCTCTGGCTGGCGTAAATCGCGTCGCCAATTGACATTTGACGTGTTAACCATAATATCCGACCGTGGACTGCGCACAATTAAAATATTTTCCCTAACCGCAACCACTTGTCCGGCAATGCCTCTGCCGTGTTCGCCCAATCTAAAATGCATGAATGATTTCATGTATCGTTTGCTCGATATTTTTTCTCCCAAATTTGCGAAAGCAAAAATTGAACCACTGAAAAAAATTATCACCAGCACGATAATGGACAATTTCCCAAACGAATACGCGTACGCACGTCCGGTCAAACTCAACAATCTGCCGGCCAAAAAAATCAAGAGAATGAGTGTAATAACGGGCTGAAACGGAAACGATTCCAGAAAAGCCCAAATACCCGAATTTCCAAATTCCAAATAATTTCGCGAGTCAGCGGAAACAAAATAAAATAATACAACGGTAAATGCCAATGCCGCGAGCAAAACCGTTAAAACCACAGCGCTGCCCAAGCCTAATTTTTCCGACAAAAATAAATAGCGGGAACGAAGTTTTACTTTGCCGCTTTTAATATCAGCTATGATTATGTTCTCCAGATTGTGCATCTTTTTTTCTTCCATATATTATTCCTGCATAATTATCTTGAGTTTTGTCTTGCCGCGAGCAATCAGAGTCCCAACCGTGCTCACCGGCACATGCAAAATGTCACTGATTTCTTCGTATGACTTTTCTTCAAAAAAATAAAGAACAACTGGCTCGCGATATTTTTCTTTTAATTTTTGCAACGCGCGACGGATGCGTAAGGCTCCTTCTTTTTTATCTATGGAAATGCCCAGTTCCAAACGGTCATCAGCTATTTCCCATTCACCTTCATCCAAGATCAAGGCCTCGCGCTTGAATTTTTTGCAATGATTAATGGCTTCATTATGCGCGATGCGGTAAATCCAGGATGAAAATGATCGATTGGCGTCAAAATCGAATAAATTACGATAGGCTTTAATGAATACATCCTGAAGAATATCCTCATTCGCGGTTTCACTTGTCGTAAATCGGCGGATATAACGAGTCAATTTGGCTTGATATCGTCTAATGATTTCACCATAAAGTTCGGATTCACCGTTTCGCACCAAAACTAATATTGCTTCGTCGCTCTGATTGTTGCTCGTTTCAGGCATATTCTATAGTACACTCCTTTGGCTGATTTATTTCAAATAAACTTAAAGAATCCATCCAAAAGAACCTATTCTTATTGACAAAAAATGATAAAATAATTATTCTTACGAACAGTCTAGCGCAATCAACAGCGCTACGAGGTTAGAAATGGACGGAATTCCGGTTTTGGACATGTCTGAGTTCGGGGCTCATCCCGAACAGGACAAGCGTATCGCCGACTTGATCGGCGAGAACGCGAGAACGCTCAGCTTCATGGCCATCACTGGCCACGGAGTCGAAAACTCGCTCATCAACGACGCGTTCGAGGCCATGCGCCAGGTCTTTCAGACCGGCATGACCGAGACGGAACGTCTCCACTACGAGTTCCCCGAGATCGGGCGTCAGGTGGGCTACACGCCACCCGACACCGAACAATCGGTGGGACACGCGCTCAAGAACCGCATGCGCTTCTGGCACGTCATGGATCCCAAGTGCGGAATCCGGAACGTGTTCCCCAGCGAGGTTCTGGAGTTCGAGCGTGTCATGCTGGATCTGCATGCTGCGCTCAAGGGATTCGCGGCCAAAGTGCTCCGAGCCGTGGCCATCCATCTCGGCCGCGACCCCGAGTTCTTCGTCCGCTGGATCGAGGATGGCGCGAACCTGCTCCGCCCCATCCACTACCCGGCCCTGAACGGCGATGAGAATGTGGAACGCTCGGGCTCTCACACCGACATCAACCTCATCACCATCCTCGCGCCGGCCACTGTTCCAGGTCTCCGAGTAATGGGACCGGACGGCCAGTGGATCGACGCCAACAACCCGCCCGGCACGCTCATCGTCAACTTCGGGGACATGATGCACATGCACACGTTCGGCGAGTTGAAGACGACTCTCCACGAAGTGCACAATCCGGGAACCGCGTGCCCGGATCGGTACTCCATCCCCATCTTCATCCACCCGAACGGTCGGCGCATGCTCGTGGGTACCCAAGCCTACCTGCTCCGTCGCCTTCGTCAGATCAAGCTCATCGGAGAGCTCCCGCCGAACCAGATCGACTACCAGGACATCGAGTCCTAGTAGCGCCCACCCCCCAATCCCACCAATCGGGCGACAACCAAAACTATGTCACCCAACCCTTATTTCTAAAGTTTGGAAATAGAGGTTGGAGGAAACGACATAGTTTTTGTTTTATTAAAATGTATTTACTAAAATAAAAATGGACTGGATATAACTTTTTTGGGCACGGAATTTATGACGTGATCCAGAAAAAGTTATGCAAGGAATTTTTATTTTAATTTCCTTAATGTATTATTAAAAAAATCCTCGTTTGATGCAAGGATTTTTTATTATATTTTATTTTAAACTTTGATAACTTTCACTTTGGTGAAATGCTGCCGATGACCAATCGTTCTCTTATAACGAACTTTGCGTTTATATTTAACCACTAAAATTTTCTTAGCACGCCCTTGTTCCGCCACAATGGCCTCAACCGTAACACCCTCCAAATACGGAGCGCCAATTTTAACATCCGTCCCATCATCTTCAGCCGTCAGCATTACTTTATCAAAAATAATAATACCGTTAACTTCGGCCGGAAGTTTTTCCACTTTTAAGGCATCGCCACTTTTAACCAAATATTGCTTACCACCTGTTTCAATAACTGCGAACATATAAATAAATTAAGCCAAATAAATCTAAAATTAGGAATGAGCGGATTATACGCAAATGCTTCAAAATTGTCAAGCTAAGGATCCCCAACAATTTCCAATCTATCTCCAATCTTCAAATCATATTTTTCAACCCATCCAGCCTCCAATTCCAAAACCAAATTGGCTGACTTACGTGGAATATAACGTCGCAGTTCTGTTTCTTTAATATCTAGTTCAGTTGGAACATTGGGCGCAATATCCACCACTTCGCCGTTCAAAAACCACACGATATCAATGGGAAAAAGCGTATCGCGCATCACAAATCCGTATTTGTTGGGAACGGCAAACACAAATAACATTCCATCATAAGGAGCAAGTGCTGTTCTGCCACCAAGACCTTTGTAATGCCGATACGGATTATCTGCCACCAAAACTTTCAGTGACGTATCTTTTAAAATTACCGTTGTCTTAGGCCAATAAAATTTATAAGCTTGGACACTAATAAAACCAATTAAAAAAATTACTACAATAATTTTGAAATGTCGAATTGAACGTTCTTTATTTATTTCTGACATATTTCAATAATATTTACTCCAATTCATAAAAAAATAGTCTTTACTCCCTCGTAATCAAACTCCGTTTTCTAAGTCTAAAGCAAAATTCAACGATATCCTTTTGTTCAACTGATAGTCTAACGGATTATGCATTCTAAACAAGTCATTATACTCAGCTTTCAGCAAAAGTATATTCGTCTCCATTTTGCTTATTAGTATATTGGATGTTTGGGTGTTGCATTAGGTGTTGCCTTTGTGGGTAATTTCAGTAGTGGGTAATTTTATTTTTCAGTAATGTGTATGAGCATCCTTTCTACTGGCTTGGTTAGAGTAGATTAGATGTCAATAAAGCATAGACTGGGAGGGTAAAAGAATAGCGAGTTTTACTGAAAAAGAAAATTATCTACTACTGAAATTCATGTTGATTTAAATTGAGTTGATTTATTTTAATTTCCTCAAAGTATTTGGGATTTATTTTTATTCCGTTTTGACAAAAAAGTAGACAGGCCAAACATAATCGCGCCCAGAATCACAAAAGCCAACAATTTATACCGATTCGACAAAAACAACGCCGATAAACCAAACACCAAAGCGATGCTATACATTACCAGCACCGCCTCACGTTGAGTTAGACCGGAATTTAATAATTTAAAATGCAAATGTTCACTGTCTCCGACAAAAATCGGCTTACCCTTATACCAGCGTTCAAAAATTACCCGCGCCACATCCAAAGCCGGCAAACCCAAAACCAACAACGTTGTAATAATTTTGCTACCGGAAATAACCGCGATAATGGCCAACAAATAACCGGTCAATAAACTGCCGCCCTCACCCAAAAAAATTTTAGCCGGATGAAAATTCCAAACCAAAAATCCCATACATGAACCGGCCAGAAGCAATGCCAAAAAACTAACCTCGGGCTGAAACCATGCCGACTGTTGCGTTAAAAAATAAATAATAATCGCGCCAATCGCCACCATCCCTGATACCAAACCATCCAAACCATCCAAAAATTTGGTCGTAAACATCATGCCCATTAACCAAAAAAATAAAATAATATCAGCCCCGGCAAACCATTGACTTAGATTGATTGAACCACCAAGCGGATTAGTGATTGCTGTCGGTCCCATACCAACATACACCAAAATTAAACTGGCGATAATTGGACAAATTATTTGCACACTGGGTGGCAATTGATATTTATCATCAAACCAACCGCCAATCATCAGAATGCTTGCGCCAAGCCACACTGCCACAATATGATAAAAAGGAATTTCAACAAAAATAACCAAACGAATGACGATTGACAAAAATAACAAACCAAAAAAAGTCAGATAAATTACCCAACCACCACCCAAAGGAATAGCGCGATCATGAATTTTTCTCCCTTGTTTTTGCGGTCGATCGATTATGCCAAAACGTCTCATTGCCCAAGCCACAAACGGAGACAAAATACAGGCCACAATCCCAGCCATCCACAAAGTTGCTAAACGAATCATATTATTTTTTTGATACTATCATTTCAAGTCGGCAAAGGCAATCCAGCGCGTTCAATTGAAATTTTTGCATTTTCTCCAACAACAATGATATCACGTCGTTGCAATTTCCCACTCAAAATTAATTCAGCCAATTGGTCTTCCACATGTTCTTGAATCGCGCGACGCATCGGACGCGCGCCAAATTCCGGATCATATCCAATTTGGGACAATGCCTCGAGTCCGGCATCTTCCACGCGCAAATCAATCCCTCGCGCTTCCAAATCTTTGGCCACGCGCTTTAACATAAAGCCGGCAATTTGTTTAATTTCTTCCCGATTCAATGGCGTAAATACTATAATACCATCAAAGCGATTCAAAAATTCCGGCCGATAATAATTTTTTAATTCCGAGCGTAATAATTTTTCCCGAATCTGATCAGTCGGTGTTCCCGCCCGCACTGCTTCTTGAATAAAAGTAGTTCCCGCATTTGATGTCGCGATAATAATCGTATTGGTAAAATCAATCACGCGACCAATACTATCAGTCAAACGTCCGTCATCAAAGACTTGCAAAAATAAATTCAACACATTGGGATCGGCTTTTTCCAACTCATCCAACAAAATTAAAGAAAATGGTTTTTCACGCACAGCTTCGGTCAAAAGTCCGGTGCCTTGTTGACCAATCTGACCAATCAAACGATAAATTCCGCTTTTGTCCTGATATTCACTCATGTCCACGCGAATCATTCGGTCTTCGCGGCCAAAATAGACATCAGCGATTGTTTTGGCCAATTCAGTTTTACCAACTCCGGTCGGACCTAAAAATAAAAAATTCGCGATTGGCCGGCCTTTGGAACGAATTTCCGCTCGCGCTCGACGAAGTGCGCTTGCCACCATAACCACGGCTTCGTTTTGTCCCACCACCCGTTTATGCATTTCGGTTTCCAGACGCAACAGTTTACTGGATTCATCTTCGCTAATACTCGTTGCGGGAATCCCGGTTTTTTGTCCAATCACAGCCGCTACATCATCGGTCGTAACCAATGGTTTTGCCGGATGTTTGCTATGAGCCAAACTCGCGCTTTCGGAAAATAAAGTCAATGCACTTTCGGGCAAATACTGATCATGCAAATAACGATTGGCATGTTGAACACAACGCGCCAGCGCATCATAGGAAAAAAATACATTATGCTTATACTCCACCTGTCCGGCCTTTGATTCCAAAACTTGAATCGCTTGATTTTCATCCATTATGGAAATTTCCACTTTGGCAAAAATAGAGCTTAATTCAGAATTGGCAATATGTTTGTGATAGGCATCAGGTTGAGTCGTGGCCAAAGTTAAAAAATGGCCGCCACTTAAATATTCAGCCAAAGTTCCGGCCACATTCATACCTGATTCTTGTTGCGCATCTTCCCCACCGATCAAATCAGTGACATTATTGATTACCAAAATAATATTCCGCGCGCGCGCCAGCTCATTCATAATTTTAATCAATCGTTCCTGCGCTCCGGAAACAGTCGTCCCGGCCAAAAGCGATGAAGTAGAAACTTGGACGAGTCGTTTATCTTTTAAACGATCCGGCACACGATCTTGCACCATACGTTCGGCAATCCCTTCAATGATACTCATTTTCCCCACTCCGGGAGAGCCCACCAAAAGCACACTCTGTTGTCCACCTTCAATGATTCTAAAAATTGCGTCAATTTCATTATCGCGCGCCACGCACGGATACAAATATCCCAATTGTGCTTTAAGCGTTAAATCCTCGCTAAAACTATTTAAAAACGGAGTAGCCACCGCAGTCATGGCTCGGTCAATCCCATGAGTATCCCGATGCGCCGAGGCTTGGCGTAACGCCAAATAATCTTCGCGTAATTGTTCACGAATTCGTACCCAAGCCACGACATTGTCCAGTTTAACACTGTCAATATTCAAATCATATAAAATTTCTTGCAAAGCCGGCCACGCCCGAACCGTTGCCAAAAGCAAAGCGCTTTCCCGGACATGCGAATCATGAGTTTTGGCCGAAATTTCGTACGCCGCAAATAAAATTTGCTCAAAAATATCGGACATGACCGGCTCAATAGTATTTTTTGTTTTTGTTATTTCAAAAGTAGAAACTCTGACTTTAACTGTTTCCGGTGAAATCCCCAGACGAATAAACATGTTACCCACCATTGGTTGATCGATTAAAGCCAAAAATAGATGTTTTGGTTCAATCATTGCTGACTTTTCTGTCACTGCCAACTTAAAAGCGGTATCAAGTGTGTGTTTGGCAGTGACGGTAAACGTTTCCGAAATATTTAATGATCTAACTTTTGGTATTTTTTTTAATTGCTCCCAATCTAATTGGACAATTTCTGGCGCTTCATCGTTGGTATAATTTCGTAATAAGGCAATTGGCTTATTTGATTGAACAATCCGATACCACACATAACTGAACGCGCCAATGCCTAACCAAAAAAATGATTTGGTCCACAAATGTCGCCGCGACCAAAAATCAAATGAAAATAAATCCAACCAAAAATCCATTCGATAAATATCCCAAAAAAATAAACCAACAAATCCCAGACCAAAAATCAAAGCGGTCATGATTTGAAAAGCATTTAAAAAATCTCGACCGCGACGAAGCGCGATATCATAAGCTGACAATGGCCAAGTCCAATACCAAAATTCATTATACAAAAAAAATCCACGCCCACGTCCCAGACAAAACGAACATTTGAATAAACCTTTAAGACCGGTTGCACTACAGTTCGCACACCGGATAACATTAAATTTTTCGTTTTGAGAAAATTGCATATTAGGGACTGAAGCTGGAAATGATCAGCATATAAATCACAAATACGGGCATAACTAACCACAATAAAAATAAAACCAAAACTACAAAAAACCAAACTAATAAACATAACGTGCGGCCAATCACATTGGTCAAACGCACGATAAAACTGATCAGTCTTCCCTGCCAATCATGCTGACCAAACATCGGCACAAAAACATTTTTGAGCCACAATCTTGGAGCCAATAAATTATTGGCCGCAGACAACAAATTTAGACACGCGCGCAAGGTGTGCATCATGCCGCTGGTATACCACCAAAAGGGAAAATAAAAAATATCGAAAATAAATTCGATGAATAATCTTTGTAAAACTAGAAGATGCATACGTTTTTACTAACTCGTAATCAAACTTCACTGATCCTCTTTTTTTCAACTGATAGTCTAACGGATTATGCATTCTCAGTAAGTCAATATACTCAGCTTTCAGAAAAAGAGGATTCAGTTCCAGTTTGATTCAAAGATTAATTGAATGTTTTGGTGTTGCACTCGTGAGATTGGTATTAGTATACCATTTTTTAAAAATAAAAAAATCCCGAAATGATCGGGACTTTATTTTATCGTTTGGCGACGATCGCGGATTCAACCGACGCATATTCAACCTGATCAACCGGTACATATCCTTTGTCAGCCAATTCATCATTCAAGCGCGTAATTGATTGTGCTTCGGCCAAAAAAACATCCAATTGGCGATTGTCAACTTGAAGTGTTTTGATTTGCTTGTTTAATTGACTAACGGCATATCCACTGGCAGTAACCTGATTGGTTTGAAACACATAAAAAAAAGCGGCGGCCACAACCACACTAATAAATGCCACGCGAACAGGCAATTTTTGAGTAATGGATTCAATTTTTAACCACCAAGAATCTGGAGTGTGCCGACGAGAGTGGTAATACATAGTGACAGGCTCGTATTAACAATTAATAATTAATTTTTTTGGATAACACGAAGTTTGGCTGATCGCGCGCGCGGATTTGCTTTATATTCTTCTTCGCCACATACAATTGGTTTTTTGGTAATAATCGTTGCGCTATTTTTTTGTTCCAAATCTTTAAAATAATGTTTGACTATTCTGTCTTCCAACGAATGAAAAGTGATAACTGCCAATCGTCCGCCTGAAGCTAGGACTTTTATGGCTTGGGGTAAAACTTCTTCTATGACTTCCAATTCCCGATTAACCGCGATGCGCAAAGCCTGAAATATTTTTGTGGCCGGATGTAGTCCTCCAATCCAAGGAATTTCTTTATCGGTTTTTAATTTTTTCCGATATGTTGCTAAAATTATTTCCGTCAATTGTCCGGTTTGTTTAATTGGCTCGCCTTGGCGATACGAAATTATCGCGCTCACTATTTCTTTACTTAAATTTTCTTCGCCATATTCCCGAAAAATTTGTTCCAGTTCATTAGCATCAAATGTATTAACAATTTCCGTGGCTGTAATTTCTTCCCTACCACTATACGTCATGTTCAATGGTTCATCAGTCAAAAAACTGAATCCTCGACCGCGCTCGGCGAATTGCGGACTGGACCAACCCAGATCAAGCAGAATTCCCTTAATTTCACCAATCGGATTTTCCGCGACAATTTTTTCCAGCTCGGAAAAATTTCCCCGCACAAACGTAACTCTGTTCGCGAACGAATACAGATATTGCTTGGCGCGTAACAATGATTCCGGATCCGCGTCAATCGCCAATAATTGCCCGTTTGGCGCAGTCGCTTCCAGAATTTTTTCACTATGTCCGCCATCACCAACTGTACAATCAATGACATTATCATTAGACTTAAGTTGTAAAGATTCCAAAACCTCATTCAGTAATACCGGAATATGGCGCATACAATTATTCTAAACTCCCAATTGACCCATCTGCTCGGCAATCGTGGTACTTTCGGCTTCCGTGCGTTTGGTGTATTCACTCCATTTGCCCGCGTCCCACAGTTCCAGCCGATTGTACAAACCAGCTACGACCACATCTTTTTTGAGCGTGGCGTACGAACGCAAATACTCGGGCAAAATTATGCGACCTTGTTTATCCACTTCCACATCCATAGCACCAGCCAGCATTAAACGCGCGAACGCTCGTGTGTTGGCTTGAGCAAATGGCAGATTGGCCAATTTTTCTGCCAGTTTTGCCCACTCAACTTTGGTGTACAAAAACAAGCAGTTATCCAAACCACGCGTGACAAACGCTCCTTTGGCCAAAGCATTCCGAAATTTTTTCGGAACTGACAGCCGACCCTTATCATCGAGGCTATGTGAATATTCGCCGATAAACATATTTGGGGATTAATTAGGAATACAAGCATTTTTCCCACTTTTCCCCACTTGTTTCCATTATATACCACAATAAAACACACAACAATCCCTTTATCCCCTATTTATCCACACCTCGACTCACTCCGTTCGCTCGGGTGGAAACAAAAAATCACCCGACGCCAATTAAAATTCCAATTCATTGGAGTTTTAAGGAGGTTGCGGGTGGTTTTTTGACTTTATACTTTTTATTGTTATAATTAATGTATAGGAGGGAGTCAAAATTATTTTTTGTAACTCCTTTGACGGAGTTTTTATTTTTGATTAAAAAATTTATGATACAAAAAGGAGGGAATAATTTTGCGTTTATTGATAGTCAAAATGTTTATCAAGGTACTAAAGAACTTGGTTGGCGTTTAGATTGGCATCGATTCAGGATATATTTACGAGAAAAATATGAAGTCAGCCGAGCGTATTTATTTTTAGGTTATATTCCAAAAAATGAAAAAATGTATAAATGGCTGGAAAATGCCGACTTTGTTTTATGTTTCAAAAAAGTAACTAATGTACACGGTGAAATAAAAGGAAATGTTGATGTTAATTTAACATTGAAGGCAATTCTGGAGAAAGATAATTATGACCAAGCAATTTTAGTAACGAGTGATGGAGATTTCTATCCGTTAGTTGAATATCTTACAAGCATTAATAAACTTTACACAATTCTGAGTCCTTGCGAAACAACTTGTTCAAAATTACTAAAAGAATCTGCGAAAAAAAGAATTTATTTTATGCAGAGATTAAAAGATAAAATTGGTCAAAAATGAAAAAGCACCTCTGTGGGAAAGACCGCATAGAAGTGCCTTTTCGTCGTATGTGCCCCGGCAGGGGTAAGTGAGAGAGGACTGCTTAAAGACGAAACAATAAGAAGGACTCACTCGTAATATGTATTTACACAATACAATAAAGAAAACTATTTGTCAAATTTAAAAAACACCAAAAAACTTATTGACATCATCACCTAAAAAATATACGCTTAAATCAAACTGGGAGGAGTTTATGTCACAAAGAAATCGAGGGGTGGAACTCAACTTCTGGGGAGATATGTCGTTTTCTGTTGGTGCGGAATGCACTGACATGAATCCGTTCCTGCAAGCCTTGGTTTTGGCGCAACATGGAATGACTTTGGAGGACATTAAACCGCCAAAGAAAAGCCCTGAAGAACGGATTGAGACTGTCTTCATTGAAGGTCTCACGGATGATGAGCTGAGGATCATCAAACAACTGTTCGATGAAGGTCGACATAATAACTTGACCGGACGCATGATTCTCTCTGCCTACCGCGCCGGACGCAGGGACGAGAAGGAGGACAACAGACGTCGGTCATGAAGATGACGCAAGGCTAAGGAGGAAAAAACCACCCGACGCCTGTTGAGATTCTAAATAATTAGAGTTTCAGCAGGAGGATAACGGGTGATTTTTTTTATGGACGAAAACCGGTTTTGATTAAATTTTGAATAGGCAAAAATAATGGCTGTGGCAATTCATCCCAGGCAAACCAATTCCAACATTCCAATTTTTGCGGTTCCATATTTACCACTTCACCGGCATCATAATCTGCAACAACATAAATAGTAATATAGTGCTTATCTTCAGTTTCAAATACATCATTGGTCGCGGTGATAAAACGAATATTTTTGATGGTAATACCGACTTCTTCCATAGTTTCTCGTTTCGCGCAGTCTTCGTATGATTCACCAAATTCAAGATGTCCGCCTGGAAAACCCCATGTTCCGTTTCCGTGAGCATTTTTTCTTTGTCCAAGTAAAACTTTACTATCTTTTACGATAATTACACCTAATCCGACTTTTGGTCTTTTTAGTTGTTGCTCTGTATTAATTTCTTCAATAAATAAAAATCGCGGCCGATTTCCCCATTCCCATTCCACATTTTCCAAAAACACTTCAGCCGGACGGACCATAAATTTGCAATCCAGCGGAGTATCGTAAAGCGCTTCGTACAACACCATGCCTCCCCCATCCCAATCTTCGGAATTTTTGACGACTTTATGAACACGATACAAATTGCCTTTGTAATGACGATAGATTCCTGATTTTATTTCCATAACACAAAGTGAGTTTTTTTGATTTCAACTTTATTTTAATTTTCGCAAACTGCGTTGAAACGTAATCGCGAACCGATGCGCTTCATCGCGCACGCTAATCAGAAGTGCTTGATTTTGACTTACCCATTGTACAACAGCTCGTTCTTTATTGCCACTTGTTCCGAGCGGACTTGTGGTGAGCGAAGTTGAACCAGTCGAGGGAAAATAAAAATCATTACGTTTACGCTCCGGACCTTTGGCAATGCCGACCACGGGAATGGCGATTTTTAATTCTTGCAAAATTTTCACCACGCGATTAACTTGTGGCGCGCCACCATCAATTAAAAAAATATTCGGATATGGCCATTCCGTATGATGCAGGCGCCGACGAATCACTTCATCCAAACAATCCACATCACTTTGGCCAACGACCGTGCGAATTTTAAATTTACGATATTGTGATTTGAGCGGTTCGCGAGAATTGAATACGACCATACTTCCCACTTTTCCGGTTGTGCCTAAATTGGAAATATCATAGCCTTCAATACGAATATTTTTTGTTTCATTTTTTTGTTCCAAATCAAAAAAATTAAATGGCTTGTCCTGACTTGTACCGAGCGAAGTCGAGGTAGCCATGTCGAAGGAAAAAAAATCTTTGTTAATGAGCGCCACATCTTGAATTGCGTTAAGCGCGCGCAATTGATTACGCAAACGTCCCGCCTCTTCATATTCTTGCGAAGTGCTGGCCTGTTTCATAGCGCGTTCAAACGTCCGAATCACACTTTGTTTTTTTCCGTCTAAAAATAAAACCAACGGCCGAATTACTTTTTTATTATATTCACGTGCGCTGATTTCATTCGTGCAAACACCCAAACATTGACCGAGTTGATAATAAAAACATGGTTTGATCGCTTTTAATTTTTGGGTTTTGAATAATGAATTTTTCTGACAAGTGGAAAAATAAAACAAACGCCGCAAAATTTTCATTACTTCGCGTGTGTTTAATCCTGGATACGGACCAAATACTGCGCGAAATTCTTTTTTATTTTGGTGCAATTCGTGCTGTCGTAATGTGCCGACTAGCGGATACGCGTCATTGCTAATCGTAATATAATTCCAGCTCTTATTATCTTTGCCCAGCACATTATATTTAGGCTGAAATTTTTTAATGTAGACTGCTTCCAAAATCACTGCCTCCAAAACCGAATCAGTTGTTTTCCATTTGATATCCGCGATTTCATGAAGCATCTGTTCAATCGGACGAATTGTTTTTTTACCGATAAAATAACTGCGCACTCTATTTTTGAGCGATGTGGCTTTGCCCACATAAATCAATTCACCGTTTGCATGATAATACAGATAAATGCCAGCTAGGTCAGGAACAATTTTAATACAATCTAAAATTTTTCTGGAAATGGGAAAATTCATAAAATTGCAAAATTACCTCCATTCATCTCATCATTTAATATCATAAAAACTATCTTGTCAAAAAAAGCAACTTTTATTCCGAACAAATATTATCCACAGCCATAACTGGACATTAACAAAATTACTGGTATATTTCTTATATATGAAGTTAACAAGCGCCAATCACAATTCTTATTTTGCATGGTATTGGATCCCCCATAACGCTTGGTGCGATTAGTTTTTTTATAAAAGTTTAAAAAAATCGTCCCGAGCATAGTCGAAGGACGATTTTTTATTGTAAAGAGAATTTTTTTAGTCTCAACAGCACAGGGTTGTCGGGACAAAAGATAGTTCTTTTGGAAAAGGAGTGGGAAAAGATGAAAGGAATCACAGTTTCCTTGCCGGTTCAGATTGGAATCGGCCTCGGGATTGAATACTTCGGAATGGTCCCGGTTGAACCACAAGTTCAGCTGGACTCAATACGAGTTTATCCTGTTAGTGAGAATGGTGAGTCCGGACGGGTGACTCATTCCAACCGGATCGTGGTTGATCCGAATGATCAGAACTACGTTGCAGTGGTGAAGGCCATTCACAAGGTTCGTGATCGAAAGGATTTGAACTTCGGCCATGTGATCAAAGTCGCGTTGCCGAATCCAATCGGTTACTCGACCGGAGAGAAGATCATGTTCGTGGTCGTTCGTGAAGTAAGCTTTACGACCCGCGTCTGCCATGACATCAAGAACCGAGATGGTGTATCGGGCAAACATGCTGATGAAACCGTCCGGATGGCGATGCGACCGCGATCCAAATGCGCCAACTGGCACGCAATCGTGGATGCCTTGGCTAAAACGCTTCCGCAAGGAAACAAGACAGACAAAGGAGAAGCAGGCTATGCATCTCTCTGAAATTCTCCCGCCAGGTCTCCTCTCCGGAGACAATAACAGTATCTTTCTGTCATGCCGGTGTCCTACCTGCAACAAAAAGCATCTGCCCGGCCAACTCAGGTTGATCGTCGCCGGAGCCCAACGCGGACTCATTGTCTGCGCGCATCACACTGATCCAGTCGCCGCGATCGAAATCGATCACGAGCTGCGCTGGTACATCGGTGTGATATGACGGTTTGGTGTTTCCCGTTCAAAACACCAGTTCCAACGCGCACCGATATGTTATGGATGCGCTGAGAATTAAAAATATGAATTTATTTTTTAAAACAAGTTATGACGCTAACCACGCTGGTTATTTTGGTGAATTTGGCGCCAGCTTTGTACCTGAGTTATTATCTCCTGCCCTAAAAAAATTAACAATTGAATATGAAAAAATAAAAATCGATCCTATTTTTAAAAAAGAATTAATGGATTTATACCAAAACTATTCCGGCCGTCCCACACCATTATATTTCGCGGAAAATTTAAGCAAAGAATTGGGCGGCGCGAAAATTTATTTAAAAAATGAAGGATTAAATCACACGGGCGCACATAAAATAAATCATTGTTTGGGTCAAGCCTTGCTGGCCAAACGAATGGGTAAAACCAGATTGATTGCTGAAACCGGCGCCGGCCAACACGGGCTGGCGACAGCAACCGTAGCCGCGAAATTTGGTTTTAAATGCACGGTTTATATGGGCGCTGTTGACGTCGAACGTCAGAGGCCAAATGTACTGTGGATGGAACAATTAGGTGCGGAAGTAATTCCGGTTGAGTATGGGAGCCAACGACTCAAAGACGCGGTCATGGCAGCACTTCAAGACTGGATCACGCATGTGGATGACAGTTATTATTTGCTTGGTTCAGTGCTCGGGCCGCATCCATATCCATCAATGGTACGCGATTTTCAAAGTATTGTTGGTTTGGAAGTGAAAGAACAAATTCAAAAAAAAGAAGGCCGTTTGCCGGATTATCTAATTGCCTGTGTTGGTGGTGGCAGTAACGCGATTGGTTTGTTTAATGCCTTTTTAGATGATAAAAATGTTCAAATGATCGGCGTTGAAGCCGGAGGAAAAGGAATTGAAAAAATCGGCGAACACGCTGCGCGTTTGCAAGGAACACAGCGAAAAGGCGTAGTGGAGGGATTCAAATCATTTTTTCTGACTGATGCTGATGGGCAAGTCCAACCAACACACAGTATTTCCGCAGGATTGGATTACGCGGGTATCGGTCCCCAACATGCGCATTTATTTGACCAAAAACGCGTGATATACCACTACGCCACTGACGGCGAGGTAGTTTCCGCGTTTCAAAAATTGACCAAAACTGAAGGTATTTTCCCCGCACTGGAATCAGCGCACGCAGTTGCGGAAGCGATCAAGTTGGCGCCAACATTATCAAAAGATAAAATAATTGTCGTAAATATTTCCGGACGCGGCGACAAAGATATTTTTACGATTGGAAAAATAATGGGTGATGAAAAATGGAAAACATATTTACGAACCATTTCAGAATAACCATATGCAAAAATTGAAATTGATGACGCATGCCGTGATTGGATACCCGACACTGGCAAAAACTCGCGAGCTTATAAAAGTTATGGCCGCGAGCGATGTTGATTACATTGAATTACAAATCCCTTTTTCCGATCCATTGGGAGATGGTCCAGTCATTCGGCGCGCAAACACCGTGGCTCTGCAACAAAAAACCAGAGTTGAAGATGCCTTTATTTTGGTCACGCAATTACGAACAGAGGATAAAATTGCGACTCCATTTTTTTTCATGACATACTTTAATATAATTTTTTCATATGATCCTGAAAAATTTTGCGCGCGTGCAGCGAGTTGTGGCGTCCAAGGCTTGATTGTCCCGGATTATAATCCTGATTTAGATACACGGGAAAAATTACAAAGCACAGCCAAAAAATTCGGCTTGATTTTGGTTTCTTTTCTTGGTCCAAACAGTAGTCCAAAAAAAATCAATGACTGTGCAAAAAATGCCGAAGGATTTATATATTGTTTTGCGAATCAAGGAATTACCGGAACAAAAAATACCGCGCTTGAATCAGCACGACACTATCTTTTGAAAATAAAAAAACACGTGGCCATCCCCCTGGCTGTCGGTTTTGGAATTTCCACTGTCGAAGATATTCGCGCGCTTCAGGGCGCAGCCGACATTGTCATTATTGGCAGCGAATTGATTCGCGTTTTTGATAAATCCGGAATTGAAGGAGTAAAAATTAAGCTGACTGAATTAATTTCAGCTCTTGAATTCGAATAAATTAATTGCGCTCTATACGCAAGTGTTTTTATCCCACAAATCCCTCATCCCGAAATTCAATCATTGCCTCCTCATCAAAATTCTTATCCAACATCGCGATAATACATTTTCCCAAATGGTACCCCAAATTTGGGGGTACTGCATTACCGATTTGTTTATACTGTACCGATGTCGAGCCGGCAAATTTCCAATCGTCGGGAAAAGTTTGGATGCGAGCGTATTCTTGAACAGTCAACGGCCGAGTTTCTTCTGGGTGACATCGTTCAGTTTGTTTTTGCGCGGGCGCGCAGGTCAAAGTTAAACTCGGCTCATCCCAAGATAATCTTCGTGCCATTCCAGTTTTTCCTCCACCCATAAAATAACTTGCCTTCATA
This sequence comes from Candidatus Magasanikbacteria bacterium RIFCSPHIGHO2_01_FULL_41_23, assembly GCA_001782805.1. Classification (GTDB taxonomy): domain Bacteria; phylum Patescibacteriota; class Patescibacteriia; order Magasanikbacterales; family UBA922; genus 2-12-FULL-41-16. Next base: position 134,140 of record MFPT01000002.1, read on the forward strand.
TATTCTTTTTGCAAATCTTCCGACAAATCACGCCAACAGCCACCCGGCGGAACTTTTTCCATTATTTCTTTTTTTCTTTTAGGATATTTTTGTCCTTCAGATTTTGGACAATCTTTAAAAGCTTCACGGAGTGAGACGGTGTAATCTTTTTCTTTGGGGAAAAAGAAAGGAATATTTTTTAAATCACTACGGATACCAATAATTATCAATCTTTCTCTTTTTTGTGGCACATCATGATACTGTGAACGCGCTATTTTGTAAGCAACTCGATAACCTAACTCTTTCAAAATATTTACCATTATTTCCAGTGTTTTTCCATTTTCATGACGCAACAAACCTTTGACATTTTCCCCCATGATAATTTTTGGCTGGACTTCTTTTATACAACGCGCGAATTCAAAAAAAAGTGTTCCGCGCGCATCTTCAAAACCTTTTTTATTACCGGCATAGCTAAATGCCTGACACGGAAAACCACCTTCAACTACATCAACTTTACCTTTATATTTTTTAAAATCAATTTTAGCAATATCCTCGTGTACAATATTCCAATCTTTTCGATTTAATCTTAAAGTAGCAACAGAATTTTTATCAATCTCATTTAACAAAACATGATTGAGCCCAGCGTGATCCAGACCCAAAGCTGTTCCACCCGCGCCAGCAAATAAATCAATAACTTTATATTTACTTTTTTGCCTAGTTTTCAAAATTTTATAATTATTTACGGTCGATGTGCCAAAAATTTTACTGTGCAACTTTTTTAACTCTTCAATATTAAAAAGCCTATGGTTCAACGGCGAACGATGGGCTTTTATGACTCCCCTTTTATCCCAACGTCGAATCGTATCTGACGATACACCAATTACTTCGGCGGCTTCTATGACAGTCAGCATCTGCTGAGTATTTTTGAATAAGGTAGTTTGCATATTGGTATAACTTCAACATAATAACCAACATAGCCTTTGTATTTGGTGCTTAATAGTTTTTTTAGATCATCATAAATAGCGACTTTGTGATTACCTTTTGTGGTATTGTGTTTATTTTTTACTTCAGCAATTATTTTTGCATCTTTGTTTACTAGATCTACAACATTCCCTACGCCCAAACTTTCCCAGCCAGTAAAGTGGCCTAAGATTTCTTGATGAAAACTACCCAAAGCATTCTGGATTGTTTTTTGTACCTGTCGAGCACTTTCTTTTTTCATCCATTCAGCTGACGATATACCGGTCGTCATTACTTCAAAGAGGGCGGAAAATGGATCAACAACATTTTTATAAAAATCTTTTTCAGAATTATTTACCGCATTTCTTGCTACACCCAAAACAAATTCAACACCTGAATATAAATCTTGATTGATAATAAAAGGTAAAAGTTGCTTTTTTGGTATTTGATAATCCATTTTTTTAGGTTAAACAACAAATTCAACTTATCTAGTATAAACTACGATAAATGACTTGTAAACTTACACCGACCTCCTTAAATACTCCCCCGTCGCGCTTCCGCTTTTCCGCGCCACTTCTTCCGGCGTGCCAGTCGCGACAATCATTCCGCCTTTGTCCCCGCCCTCTGGTCCCAAATCAATTATCCAATCCGCGGATTTGATGACATCTAAATTGTGTTCAATCACCATGACCGTATTGCCTTGACTGGCTAATTTTTGCAACACATCAATCAATTTGCGCACATCATCATAATGCAATCCGGTTGTCGGCTCATCCAGTAAATATAATGTTTTGGTCGTGCCACGTTTCGCCAGTTCTTTGGAAAGTTTAATGCGTTGCGCTTCGCCGCCGGACAATGTGGTGGCGGATTGACCGAGTGTGAGATATTCCAAACCAACGGCATTCAACATTTTTAATTTATCGGCAATGTAATGAACATCGGTAAAAAACTTTTCCGCGTCTTCCACTGTCATTTCCAAAATTTCCGAAATATTTTTGCCATTATATTTTACTTGCAAAGTTTCTTGAGTAAAGCGTTTACCGCGACAAATTTCGCAGACGATTTCCACGCTGGGCAAAAAATGCATTTCAATTTCAATCGTGCCCTTGCCTTCGCAATTTTCGCAACGGCCACCAGGCCGATTGAAACTAAAACGACCGACTTTATAGCCACGCATTTTAGCTTCGGGAGTGGCCGCAAAAATTTCGCGAATATAGTCAAACGCTTTGGTGTAGGTGGCGGGATTACTGCGTGGCGTGCGACCGATGGGCGCTTGATCAATGACGACGATTTTATCAATGTATTCCAAACCGGTGATCGCGTCGTGCGCACCAACCACATAACGCGTCCAATTTAATTTATTGGAAATCGCGCGATGCAAAATATTGTGCATCAAAGTGGATTTGCCTGAGCCTGACACGCCGGTCAAACAGACAAATCGGCGCAACGGAATTTCCACAGTGATATTTTTTAAATTATGTTCACGCGCGCCTTTTATTTTTATTTTCGGGGTTGACGAATCAACTTTACGTCGTGATTCAGGCAAGGCAACTCTTAATTCTCGACGCAGATATCGGCCAGTCAAAGATTTATCCGTACTGCCTTGCACCGTAATCACGGGCAAATCTTGGCGCTGGATAAATTTTTTATTTAATAACATTTCGCGTGGTCCGGAAAAAACAATTTCCCCACCATGCTTGCCCGCGCCTGGTCCAATATCCACAATCCAATCACTGGCCAAAATCGTATCTTCATCATGCTCCACCACAATTATCGTATTGCCCACATCGCACAAATTGCGCAAAGTGGAAACTAAACGAGCGTTGTCGCGTTGATGTAAACCAATGGTCGGTTCGTCAAGTACATACAATGCTCCCACGAGTTTGGTGCCCACTTGCGATGCCAGACGAATCCGTTGCGCTTCTCCGCCCGACAGCGTGCCCGCACGACGACCAAGCGTCAAATAATGCAGGCCAACATCAAACATAAATTGCAAGCGATTGCTGATTTCCCTAAACACAGCCGTGGCGATGGCCACTTCTTTCTCTGGCAATTCCAATTCAATCAGGGCAAAAAATTCGCGCGCATCCGCAATCGTCATGGTCGTCACTTCCCAAATATTTTTACCCGCAATTTTTACATTGAGCGCGTTGGCATTCAAACGCTTGCCCGCGCACACTGCACAAATTTCTTCACTGAAAATTTCCTTGACTCCCAAACCAGTGCACGATGCGCAATACCCGTATGGACTGTTAAAACTAAACAAACGCGGTTCAATTTCCGGAAAACTATAGCCATCACTCGGACAAGAATATTCCGTGCTGTAAATTTGTTCGGTTTTGTCGGGAAATTGAACAGTACACAAACCATTGGACAGTTGCACCGCGCTTTCCACGGCTTCATTCAAACGCTGAATATTCTCCGCGCTCGCATCATCTTGCAAAATGACAGAAGGAATACGATCAACTACAACCTCAATCGTATGTTTAAAATTTTTAGTAAGAGTAATCCGCTCGCGCAAACTGGTTATTTTTCCATCCACCCGCACTTCCACAAATCCGGAATTATAAAAATCATAGAGCATCTGATAATACTCGCCTTTTCGTCCGCGCACCACGGGCGCGAAAATCAATAATTCTTCGCCGATATTTTTTTGGTTGTTGGCTTGATGATTTTTGATGCCCGCGTTAATTTTTTCCATCATTTCGTCGACGCTCATCTTGGCAATCTCTGTCCCGCACAGCGGACAAAACGGATGCCCGATGCGCGCGTACAACACACGCAAATAATCATAAATTTCCGTAATCGTCGCTACGGTGGAACGCGGATTGGCGCTATGCGCTTTTTGGTCAATGGAAATCGCGGGCGACAATCCCTCAATCTCGTCAACATCCGGTTTTTGCATCCCGCCCAAAAATTGCCGCGCATAGGCCGACAAACTTTCAATATACCGACGCTGACCTTCGGCAAAAATCGTATCAAACGCCAAACTGGATTTGCCCGAACCGGACAAACCCGTAAACACAATCATCTGATTGCGCGGAAGTTCCAAAGAAATATTCTTGAGGTTGTGTTCGCGGGCGCCACGGATAATGATCTTTTCTTGCATAATTTTGGATATAAAATGGAAAATTGCCCTCGGGTGAGGGCATATACAAATATGGAAAAAGTATAGAGGAAAGTGGGGGAATGGTCAATAAAAAAACCGATACCAATTATACAAGTATCGATTTAAAACAAATTAAAATGTGTTTGCCCGCCCGTGTTGTCGACGCATGGGCGGACAAACACGGGCGGTTGGATGGTGTGCGCCTTACACTGAGCGCAGCTTCCTCCTGAAGTCAGGCTTAGGAAGAACCCTGACCTGAATCACGACATGCGCATCCCCTCTTGAGCAGGGAAACGCAGGCGTCCCCAGAATGAGAGACACTGCATGGTAAGCCTTGCCTTCCCAAACAAACGGTGGCATCTTCATGTAAGCCGACCCGTCGTGCTCGAACCACTCGCCGATTTTGAGATTTTCCACAGTCACTATTTCTGTTCTCCCTGCGGTAAAAACCGCATTGTTCTTTGGACAATATAATCATATTCCAGTGCATATTGCAAATAAATATGACTTTGGTTATGATACCAGTCTATACTTTTTATTTATTTAATTTAGTTTTTATGAAGCACGTCAAAAACTACTCGGTCTTGGGCGCAACTGCTCTTTTATTTCTTGGCGCAGGTTGTGCCAACACGCCTGTCCAACCAGAAGCAAAACCAGTAAACGAAGCCGTACCGGTTTCGGCTCCAGCAGTATCCGTGGAAACAACTATCACAGCTCCAGCAACCAATGAACTTTCTCTTACCGGTGAAGCAAAAGGCAATATGCTTGTCCATCTTAGTTTTACCACTCCGGCTGAAATGGACAAAGATGTTCAAGGATTTAGACTGCTCATGGGTCGAGAAGAAAACCCAACACCCCAAACTGCCACCGATTGGTATGATCTTGGCTCAGCTCACCGAAGCAAAGATTGGACTGTAAACGCGATCGGCTCGCGTCATTTCCGCGTTTGCACACTGATAAAAAATCAATGCCAAACATTTAGTAATAATCTGGAATTGGACGTTAAATAAAAAACTTAGGAAGCGGTTTTGTAATTTTAATTTGCCAAACCGCCTTTAACCGCGCCAACCATTCGCGCGGTTTTTCTATTCGCCAAGAATTATATTCGCGATAATCCGCATTGACCGGCACCACATTCATCCCCATCGATTCGCATAAATATACTATCCGCGGCAAATGAAATGATTGTGACACGACAATCGCGTTTTTGATTCCATATAATCTGGTTTCGCGCCAACAACTTTCATAAGTTCTATACCCGTGCGGATCAATCATAATATCTTGAACCGCGACTCCATTGGCAATTACTAAAGAACGCATTGCGGATATTTCATCAGCACGAGAAGCGCCATCATCGCCGGTCAAAAATAATTTTTGCACTTTTTGTTGTTTATACAAATCAATACCAATCAGCACGCGATCATATTGCATGTCGCTCATTTCGGTTTTGGTTTTCATTCCTCCGCCAAAAATAATCGCAATAGTTGAGGTTGGCGCTTGCGCTAATTTAAAAATTCGCGACGAATTATTTAAAATTATAAAATTCGCCAATAACAAAAAAAATAATCCAATGGCAAACGAAATCATCGACGACCAACCAATTAATTTTAATTTTTTAGAAAATATCATTTTAATTATACTATCTTCCAATTAATAAAATAATCAAACCAAAATCAATCATTAAATTAAATTTAAAAAATACTGAATATTTATTAGTATATATTGAGATACGATATTCGTAAACCTTTGAAAATTCCTCAAAACACAAATACTTTTTTATGTTTTTAGGAATTTGGCCAGAGAGGAAGCTGGCCAGAGGTGGGAGGAAGTGGCGAGGACAGAGGACAACGGCGGTTAGTCGGTGAAGCCGAAAAGCGAACGGCGGCGGAACTGTCCCTTCGCAGGGACACGCACCAGACGACGCCAGTCAACATTGCCATCAAGGCAGAGCGCAGTGCCACTCCGCACCGAGCCAAGCCCGATGATCGGATCTCGCCGCTGTTCTTCGGGACACTGGATCCCGATTGCCAGCGTGTGACTCGCCCGCATGAGCTTCTTTCCGGAGGTTTCTTCCCAGACCATGATTCCCTCGCTGGAGGGATCTTGGTCAAACCTCACAAGATGAACATCCGCGGATTCGCGCAAGAACATCTGTTCGGGAGCAAACAAGCTCCCAATGTCAAACGTAACCTCGTTGTAGTTGCCGAGACGGATCGCCTCGGCAATTCCCATCATGGTATAGGGCCGAAGACATATCGTCTTCACGACCGTACCAACCAGCGGCGCCATATTTGGCGATCGCATATCACCTCCCAATGTACGAGTTTTTGTTGGTTGTTAAGTCAGAATTTCTCCCGACTGTTTTCTGCGCTTCATTACTTTAATAAAGAGAAAAAACAGTGGAGAAAAATAAAATATAGAAAAAACTGATTAAAAAAATTTATACCATAAAACTACGACGTTTGTCAAGACGTACGTGCCTTAAGTTCCCGAATCTCATCACGTAAAATCGTCGCTAATTCAAATTCCAAATCTTGCGCCGCCTGTTTCATTTGCGCTTCTTTATCCTTGATAATAACTTTTATCGGTCGCGCATCGCCAATAATATCCAAATCAGTCACACCAACGCCCGCTGATTTTTTCTTAATTTTTTTACCTCGCTCTGAAACATTTTCCGCAGAAATTCCAAACTCCTCCAAAATATTGCGAATACTTTTGGCAATGGTTTTGGGAGTTATATTATGTTTTTTATTGTACGCCAATTGTTTGTCACGCCGACGCGCGGTTTCGGCCAGCGCGCGCTCAATGGATCCGGTCAGATGATCGGCATACATCACGACCAAACCATTCACATTACGCGCGGCCCGGCCAATGGTTTGAATCAAACTCGTAACACTCCGCAAAAAACCTTCTTTATCCGCGTCCAAAATCGCGACAAAAGAAACTTCAGGAATATCCAAGCCTTCGCGCAATAAATTCACGCCCACAATCACATCAATCTCCCCACGACGTAATTTAGTAATAATATCAATGCGATTAATCGTAAGTACATCACTGTGTAAATATTCCACTTTAATTTTTTTCTTCACTAAAAATTCCGTCAAATCCTCGGCCATTTTTTTGGTAAGTGTGGTTACGAGCGTTCGCTCTTTTTTTGCTATTCTTTCTTGAATTCGGAGTATAACGTCGTCTACTTGCGACAATGAATCTTTGCTCGCAGTGACTGGCCGAATTAAAACTTGCGGATCAACCAAACCAGTCGGACGCACAATTTGTTCCGCGATATTTTGCGCAGTAGTCAATTCATATTCCGCTGGCGTAGCCGAAACATAAATCACTTGTTCGGTGCGAGTGGCAAATTCTTCATATTTTAGTGGCCGATTGTCGCGTGCACTCGGTAAACGAAAACCATGTTCCACCAAAGTATCTTTGCGCGCTCTATCCCCATTATACATTCCGCGAATTTGCGAAACTGTAACATGTGATTCATCAATCACGGTTAAAAAATTATTTTTCCCTTCGCTTACTTTTTCCTTGTTTTCATTTTCCTTCCCACCCGCATATTTAAAATAATCCAATAATGTAAATGGTGGTTCATCGGCCACGCGTCCATCAAAATGTCGTGAATAATTTTCAATCCCGTTGCAATAGCCGATATTTTTTATCATTTCCAAATCATATTTTACGCGCCGTTTTAATCTTTCATATTCCAAAACTTTTCCTTTTTTGGTAAAATTTTGCAATTGTTCTTCCAACTCTTGTTCAATATTCCCAAACGCGCGTTCGCGCATTTCCGGAGTGGCCACATAATGTTTGGCCGGAAATAACCAAATATCTTCTTGCGCGCGGATGATTTGTCGCGTCACCGCTTCCACTTTTTCAATTGCAATAATATGACTGCCGATTTCCAAGCGATAAATCACTTCTTCATTTACGGGCATCAGTTCCAAAACTTGTCCGCGCAACCGAAATGTTCCGCGCGTCAAATCCGTATTGGTGCGCGTAAACTGCATGGCGATTAATTGTTGCAACACGGCCGTCCGATCAAGCTTATCACCCACGCGCAAATGCAAAACAATTTTTTCATATTCCGTAGGCGAACCCAAACCATAAATCGCGGACACTGATGCCACAATAATTACATCGCGCCGCGTCAACAGAGCTTGTGTGCAAGCATGACGCAGACGATCAATTTCTTCATTAATCTGCGCTTCTTTTTCAATATACGTATCTGATCCGGGCATATATGCCTCGGGCTGATAATAATCATAATAACTGACAAAATATTCCACCGCGTTGTCGGGAAAAAACTCGCGAAATTCATTGCACAATTGCGCGGCCAAAGTTTTGTTGTGCGCGATTACCAGCGTGGGCAATTGTGTTTGCGCGATCACATTCGCGATCGTAAAGGTTTTTCCCGAGCCGGTCACGCCCAACAAAACTTGTTTACGTAAATTTTTTTCTATACCGGAAACTAAACTCGCAATCGCTTGCGGCTGGTCGCCGGCGGGTTTGTAGGATGAAACGAGTTTGAACATATTAACTTTTTTTGAGGATAATCTCCTTAAATAGGTATTTTTAAGTGAATATGATCCCCTATTTACGAGATTATGTCAAAATTTTGTAATAGCCTAACACAAAACAAGAAAATGAAATTCAAAAACTTAAACTAAAAAAATAAATAAACTGAAGTGCCAAACTTAAATTTATGACCTCGCCGCGGGACGGAACCCGACCCTCGAACGCGCCTCCACATCGCTCTTACTGAAGTGCAACCGCGAATCGCCCGTAAGGAAAAGCGCGCACGGCGCAGTACCATCGGAAAAGAGCCCGGAGGAAATAAAACGAGTGTATCCGGATTTATCCAGTGGAGTTAAATTTTGCGGAAGATGGCTGGGATTGTGTTTAGTATACTGTTCCTGTACTTCTTGGGTATGAAGTGATTGAAGCGCCGCGTATTCAGTGGGTATAAGATCAGTATCATCATAAAGATCCGGTTTTTCTTTGTGTAATTTTGTTAATTCTTCTTTCTGTTGATCATAATCCAGCAAGGTAGTGCCGGGATCAGGTTCAGTCGTTGGTTTTGTCCATACAATATACGGTCGATCAGGAACAGAACGAAAGAAACTATTCGCGGGATCAGTAGTTGGATCAGTCATTTTTTCATTGTATTTGTTTGTATCAATAAAAGAATTTTCTACAACTTTAGGCTTTCCATTCTCTATCCACTCCGGTTTCAGATTTTTTAAGGATTCATCCCATTTTTTCATTTGGGCTTGCCTGCCGGGCATTACTATGGGAATCATACCTGCCAACATTCTTTTTTCTATTTTTTTCATTTCTTCCGGAGTAGAGACGGCTTCGATGAGCTGATCTTTGTTATTCTGGATGTCTGTTGTCCATTCACTCAAATTTTGTTCAGTGTATCTGGCACAGTTTCTTTCAATTACCGTATCCAAATTAAAGATCATTTCTTTTTGTTCCGCACATTCTGGGTGATCGGCAGGGAGACCAGCCTCTTTTAATGCTTCGGCGTAGGGATTGAGGGCATGGTGAACCGTAATTTCCACGACTAACTCACGGGATAATTCAGCCATACCAGACTCGAGTTCAATTTTGAGTTGTTTGGCTCGTTCCAAAGCATCTTTGGCTTCGGCGGGAGTGGTGGCTCCGGTCTGGGCTAGTTCCAGATACTTTAAAAATTCCTCTTTGAGGATATTAAGGGCATTGAGGCGAGTGTTTGCTTGGAGGCAGGAAAGAGGCATAAAGAAGCTAAATTAAAAACAAAAACACATAGTACGGAATAAAATAGACAGTTTGGCCATTCACTTCTTTGCGGTTCATTTCATCTCGGGTTATCACCACACCGTATGTCAATTTTTTTTGTTTCATATAATCTGTCATAACCCGCAGATCCTTCACATTGATGGTTCGAGAAAATTTAACCTCAATCGGCACTTGGGTATTTTTTTCCAGTACAATAAAATCAATTTCTTTTTGTCCTTGTCGCCAGAAACTCAGAGATTCGGTAATACCAGTCCCTTTATACTTTTGTTTCAGCACAATATACACACTATTTTCAATTATTTTTCCAAAGGCCTCCGGAACTTGATCAAGATGATTTTCAGTATAGTGATTGAGAGCACAGGTAAAATTAACACACGGAGTATATAATTTTTTCAAAATCCGACCGCGTTTTATGAGGCTCTTATGATACTTATACAAAATTTCAAACAAGTAACTTTCTTTTAAGTATTCAAAATATTTTTCAACGGTTTTTTTTGAAATCTCAATCTCTCTACCGATATTGGTTAATTCAAAAATAGAGCCAATATTATTAAGGAGGTGTCGTGTGATTAATTTAAACTCATCGGCCTTTTCAATATTAAAAATTCTAATGCAATCCAATTGAATTTTTCCGATGACTGACTCCACAATATATTCGTGCCTTTGATCAGCGTTGGGTAATTTTCTAGTTTCGGGAAATTGTCCGGTCACCAAATATTCCCTACTCAGATCAGCGATTATTTTGCCATAGTAGGCATCGTATTGACTTAATGTGCTATAGTTATACGGAAGACTGAATACATCAAATGATAAAGTTGTCTCAACCTTTTCACCATTAATTCTTAAAAATTCACGGAATGATAGTGGCGGCAAATAGAAATCAAAAATACGGCCGGCCAAACTTTCCCGATTCTTACCTTTCAACAAGACACTTTGCGATCCGGTAATTATAAATTTAATTTTCTTGCCGGATAAATCGTAGTATCGTTTCAGAACTGATTGCCAATTATCGATGTATTGAATTTCGTCTAAAAAAATATATATCTGCTCTCCCTGTCCAAAAGAGAGGCTCGGATTATGTATGACATCCTTAAAATAAAGAGATAGGACTTCATCTAAAAATTCTGTTTTCTGGATTTGGCTGGCATAATCAAAGAGGAAATAAAAAATGTGAGTGGGTTTTGTTTTTTTGGCCAGTAGCTTGGCGATTAGTTGCTTAAGCAGAGTACTCTTGCCCACCCGTCGCAAACCAACAATGTTGAGTATGAGTGTATGCTCCAAATTATCCTCAAGAATGGAAAACAAATCTCTAGTGGGAAAATCTGATTCTTCGATAATATGGCGGTCATTATTCCACCATGGATTTTTTAAATCCAATTCTTGCTTCGTGGGCATATATGTGCTGTATGCTTAAAATATCAATTTAAGGATACCAGACTTATACTGTATTGTAAATAGCCAAAAAATGCTTTAATTTAGCTATTTTTACCAGATATTTTGAAAATACAAAAAACTTAAACTAAAAAAATAAATAAACTGAAGTGCCAAACTTAAATTTATGACCTCGCCGCGGGACGGAACCCATTCTTCGAATTCGCTTCCACATCGTACCCATCGAAGTTCAACTGCGAGAAATATCTTTGGCAAAACTGGCGAGCAAGCGTTTGCGAGAATCAATGAATGACTGAACTTCTTGTTGGAAATCAGTTTGTTCCGGAGTTAACTCCGTGGATTTTTTCTTATCAGGTTTAGACGACGCAGATGGTTCAGGTGTTTCATTTTCATCTCCCGCAACCCGAAATACATCAGGCGCTAAACCACTGCGGAGTGACTCAAATTCTGACATAAAAAATCTCTTTTAATCGACAAATTGAAGATCGAGGATAGTATACTTTTTTAGTTATTAATATGCAAACCCAACTATATTTCCACCGTCTCCCCAAACTCCGGCACAAACGTCTCAATCTGATACATATCGCGCAAACGATGCGCCAATTCCGTGGCCGCGTGCGGCTCGCCATGCGTACAAAAAACTTTTTTGGGAATTCCTGCTTGCCCTGAGCTTGTCGAATGGGCCGAACCAACCCACTCCACTAATTTTTTCTGATCCGCATGCGCGGACAAACCACCGATCGCCTTAACCGTGCAACGCACGGCAATTTCCGCGCCATGAATTTTTACATGACTGGCACCTTCATATAATCGCCGTCCTAAAGTCCCTTGTGCCTGATATCCCACAATAATTAAGGTGGATTTGGGATCGGACAAATAGCGTTGCGCGTGATGCAAAATCCGGCCACCATTCATCATACCTGCGCCCGCGATCACCATTTTGGACCCACGAACAGAATTGATTGTTTTTGATTCATCGCGCGTGCGTGTAATTTTCAATTGCGGAAAATTTAAAAAGTCATCGCCCAACATAACTTCTTTGGCCGCTTCCGCATCGTAGTATTCGCGATGACGTTTAAACACTTCGGTCGCTTCAATCGCCAATGGGCTATCCAAAAAAACGGGAATCAGCGGCAAGCTATGTTCATGTTCTTGCAATTTGTGCAATTCAAATAAAAATTCTTGCGTCCGTTCAATGGAGAACGCCGGAACCATAATGGTTCCACCACGTTTGACCGCTTCGGCAATTAAGCGCGCAATAATTTCCGTACGCGTTTCTTTATCTTCGTGCACACGATCGCCATAAGTTGATTCAATCACGAGTGCGTCCAGAGGCGATAAATTTTCCGTATCTTTTAAAATCGGAACATTCACATTCCCCACATCACCGGAAAACGCGATCCGTTTGCCTTCGGCCGAAATTTCAATAAAAGCCGCGCCGAAAATATGTCCGGAATCGCGAAAAATAGCATTAACTCCCCCATCCAAATCCACAACTTCGTGATAATTCACACCATGAAATAATGCCGCGGTTTTGATAACATCTTCTTGACTGTATAAAACCGGCTTATTGAATTTACGTTCATCGTACGACATCACGCTCCACGCATCGTCCATTACCAAACGCGCCAATTCCAATGTCCCTTCAGTTCCATAAATTTTCCCAGCAAAACCTTCTTTAACCAATTTGGGCAAACGGCCAACATGATCCAAATGCGCGTGCGTGACTAAAACCGCGTCAATTTTCTGTGGATCAAACGGAAACGCGTCATGATTTTTTTTCTCATTAAAATCCGATCCCTGAAACATGCCGCAATCAACCAAAATTTTCTGATTGCCGACTGAAAGCAAATAACATGATCCGGTCACTTCATGACTCGCGCCGCAAAATTTTATTTCCATATTTTGAGGTTATTTTTTAATTAAAACTAGTATATACAAATTCGACCAAAGATGCTATGCTGTCACCAACTATGATCCGACGTCCCGCTGATATTACTATTGAAGAACCGCCCATTGAAAAGCTGACCAGACAACATTCCTGCCTTCGCCGCAGTTGTTTTTCTTGTCTGTCTTTTTTGCTGATAATTCTGGGAATTTCCTTATTGATTCTAAAATTTACCTTAAACGCGCAAACCAAAGAACTAAAAAAAATCCCCGCGGAAATAAGTCGGGCTGTGCCCGTCTATGATCCGGATAATATTGAATCCATCAGCCTAACTGCGGGCAGTGAACGGAGTCGCGGTGTGGAAATGGCCGCATTTTTGCCCAAACTGATGGTGGCGCCGATTATCTTAACATTGGATCGCGGGAATAATATTATTAAAACCTATCGACCCGATGTCGTCAATCAAATTTCGGAAAAAACATCGTGGTTTGATAAATTCTTGATTTTAATTAAAACCAATGTGGCTGATCATCGGGATGAAATTCGTTTGGAATGGAAAAAATTACCGACTGACGCGAAATTTATTCAGGAATATTATGATACTGAATTAAAAAAACAAGGATTTATAATTACGAGTCACAGTGACACTGAACATATCCGCCAATTCACTTTTTCCAAAAACGGCATTGAAGGCAGTGTCTATACCGAAGATAATCCCACAACTCCGGAAACTGACACGGTTATTCTAACCATTACCATGACCGCGACCTCAACCCAAAACTATGTCAATTAAAACTATTACCGAGGGAAATATTTCTTGGATTCATATTGAATCGGTTACTCCGGAAGTAATTGAATTTTTGCGCACGACCTATCGTTTTCATACGCTTGATTTGGAAGATGTGGCCAGCGAAAGCACGCATATTCCCAAACTGGATACGTATCGCAATTATCTTTTTTTGGTTTTGCATTTTCCCCAGTGGAATCACAGTGAAAAGAAAGTGGAAATTTTTGAAGTTGATTTTTTTGTGGGTGATACCTACGTGATTAGTATTCAGCATGGAAAAAATAAAGAAATGACCGGTTTTTTTTATCGCTGTCTCAAAAATCGTCGAATTAAGCAAGACTGGATGAGCGGCCAATCAGGCTTTTTATTGTATAATTTGGTCGTGTCATTATATCGCGAAGCTCGTCCGATATTAAATAATATCGGCAAGCATATTTCACTCGTGGAAAAAGAAGTTTTTTCCGGAGATCAAGGCACGCATTTAATTAAAGAACTGGCGTATCATCGGCGCAATATTTTAATGTTCGGCAGTATTATTGAGCCGCAACGCCATCTTATGACTAATCTGGCGCATATTCGCCGGCCATTTTTAGACGAAAGTTTAACCGTTTATTTTGATGATGTGCATGATCATTTGGATAAACTTTGGTCCATTATTGAAGCGTACAAAGAAAATGTCCATGGACTCTACATTACAGTGGAATCAATTATCAACCAACGAACGAGTAAAGTTTTGACGATTCTAACGGTAATTTCCGTTTCTCTTTTGCCTCATACTCTGCTTTTCAATTTATATGGTATGAATCTACCCGGACTTCCTCTGGCCAAACATCCTAATTTGGTCTGGGGACTTATCATCGCCTTATCAATTGGAGTTATGACCGGTTTGGTTTTTGTTCTGCGACGAATGAAACGTCAAGGATGGTTTTAAAGAAAAATTAGTGTGATCAAAAAAATTTTTTCAACTCAATCGCATACCATTACGGGCGCGGCCATTATTTTGGGCGGAGCGTCTTTTTTAAGCAGATTAATTGGATTGTTGCGCGACCGATTATTTGCGCATTATTTTGGCGCGGGCGATATTCTTGATGCGTATTATGCCGCATTTAGAATTCCGGATTTTTTGTTTAATATTTTGTTGGCCGGAGCAATAACGGCCGGATTCATTCCTATTTTTTGGGAATTATGGCAAAAAAATAAAAATGACGCGTGGCGATTAACGAATAACATTCTAATACTAACCGGAGTTCTTATGGCCTTGGGTAGTATGGTCGCGTTTATCTGCGCGCCACAATTAACAAAAATGTTGACTCCCGGATTTAGCGCGGAAAAATTGGCATTGACAACTCAGCTTACGCGCATAATGCTTTTGTCGCCAATTCTTTTGGGATTGAGCGGAGTGATTTCCAGTGTCTTGCATTCGTTTCGACAATTTGTCGCTTTTTCTTTGGCTCCGCTTATCTATAATAGCGCGATTATCCTTGGCACTATTTTTTTAGTGCCAATTCTGGGACCAATTGGTTTGGCTTGGGGAGTAGTAATGGGAGCTCTTTTACATTTATTAATTCAATTGCCCGCGGCCATTAGCCAAGGATATTATTTTCACTGGATATTTAATTTAAAAGATTCGGCAACACGATCAGTCATAAAATTGGTAATTCCCCGCACATTGGCAATGGTCGCATTACAAACTAATTTTTTAGTTTTGACGATCATGGCTTCCACTCTTGCCATTGGCAGTATTGCTGTTTTTAATCTCGCGCAAAATTTATACTATGTTCCTATCGGATTAATCGGGCAATCATTTGCTTTGGCCGCTTTTCCGATTTTTGCCAAAGCAGTGGTGGAAAAAAATGATGACGAATTAGTCCGTCATTTTGGCAATGTAGTGCGACAAATATTGTTCTTGATAATCCCTGGAACAATTCTTCTTATATTGTTTCGGGCGCAAATTGTACGTGTGGTTTTGGGTTCAGGAAAATTTAATTGGACTGACACCATTTTGACATCTGACACGCTGGCGCTTCTTGCGATTTCCTTAACCGCGCATTGTATTATGCTTATTACGGCCCGGGCTTTGTACGCCTATAAAGATGCGTGGTCAACCGTATGGGCCGGATTGATTGGTGTGGCAATCACAGTATTCTTGAGTATTTTTTTAAAAAATTATTGGGGAATACGCGGTTTAGGTTTAGCATTATCCGCCTCAATTATTATTCAAACCGCTCTCTTATGGGTTGTATTACGCCGACGAGTAAATAATCTGGAAGAAGGTAAAATTATGACTGCTCTCGCAAAAATTTCTTTGGGAAGTGTGGTCTTGGGAATAGTAGCGCAAATAACCAAGTATGGTGTGGCCGGTGTCGTGGATATGACCCGATGGTGGGGCATCTTGAGTCAAGGCTTAATTTGTGGTACTGTAGGAATTCTCGCCTATGGTTTTGTTTGCCATATTCTAAAGCTGGAAGAAATGGAATTGTTCAAAGAAAGTTTTAAAAAACGCTGGCTTAAGATTTGGCATGTTACCGAGTAAAAAATTAAGGTTCCCTGCAAATCTTTTTCTGAGACCCTCACCCATTCGACTAACGCTCACTTCGTGGTGACCTCAGTGGAACCAGGGTATCGGGCTCAAAAAAGCTTTAGGAGTTTATCCCGACTTTTGTCGGGAGTCCACCTTAATTTTTTTGAACATACTATATGATGGAAAAAACTCGAAATTTCTGCATCATCGCGCACATTGATCACGGCAAATCCACGCTGGCCGATCGTTTTTTGGAAATTACCGGCACCGTGGATAAACGACATATGAAAAACCAAATACTGGATCAAATGGAATTGGAACAGGAACGCGGAATTACGATCAAACTTCAGCCAGTGCGCATGAAATATCAGGATTATATAATGAATTTAATTGACACGCCGGGTCATGTGGATTTTACCTATGAAGTTTCGCGTTCGCTCGCGGCGGTGGAAGGAGCGATTTTGTTGGTTGACGCGTCGCAAGGCGTACAAGCGCAAACAATTGCCAATTTATATTTGGCATTGGAACAAAATTTAACAATTATTCCCGTATTAAATAAAATTGATTTGCCCAACGCGGATGTGACCAAAACCAGCGCGGAAATAATTCATTTGCTTGGTTGTAAACCGGAAGAAATTTTGACTTGTTCCGGAAAAACCGGCTTGGGTGTTGCCGAACTTTTGCAAGCCGTGATTGAACGTGTTCCTCCGCCACAGGCTGGCAATCCTGATATTGTCCGTGGTTTGATTTTTGATTCTTTTTATGATGATTATCGCGGAGTGGTGGCATCGGTCAGATTAAAAGATGGCGATTTAAAAAAAGGCGATAAAATTTTACTCATGGGCACGGACGCAGTGGCTGATGTTCTTGACACGGGACATTACGCGCCACAATTGGTTTCCGATGGTGTGTTGGCCAATGGCCAGATTGGTTTTGTGGTCACAGGATTAAAAGAATTGGGACAAGTGCGCGTGGGTGATACGATTACACTGGCAAAAACTCCGGCCACCGAACAATTGCCCGGATATAAAGAAGTAAAACCCATGGTGTTCGCGGGAATTTTTCCGCAAGAAGGCGACGATTATAATTCTTTGCGCGAGGCCATGGATCGACTAAAACTAAGTGATTCAGCGCTGATGTATGAACCGGAACATAGTCAAGCTTTGGGATTTGGTTTTCGGTGTGGATTTTTGGGAATGTTGCATTTGGATATTTTTCAAGAACGTCTCAAACGCGAATTTGGTTTGCATATTATTGCGACTGTGCCGAGCGTGGCTTATCATGTTTTTTTGACTAATGGCGAACAACTAACGGTTAAAAGTCCGCAAGATTTGCCCGAAGTGCAACGCATTGAGCATATTGAAGAACCATGGATGACGCTTGATGTAATAACTCCGGCCGAATATATCGGCAACATTATGAACTTGACCGTTGAACGCCAAGGATTGTACCAAAATACGGAGTATCTCAGTACCGGATCTGGCCAACGCGCGATCGTCCATTTTGAAATTCCGCTCGCCTCGCTGATTACGGATTTTTATGATAAATTAAAAACGGTCACGAGCGGCTACGCGTCAATGAATTATGATTTTAAAAATTACCGCGTGGCTGACGTGGTGCGACTGGATATGGTGATTGCCGAAACAATGGAAGAAGCTTTGGCCATGTTGGTCTGGCGCGATCACAGTTACGCCGTGGGCAAAAAAATTTGCGAATCTTTAAAGGAAACATTACCACGTCACCAATTTGAAATCAAAATTCAAGCCGTGATTGGCGGCAAAATTATCGCGAGCGAACGCATTTCACCGATGCGCAAAGATGTCACGGCCAAATTATATGGCGGCGATGTCACGCGCAAAAATAAATTGCTGGATAAACAAAAAAAAGGGAAAAAGAAAATGATGGCCATGGGGAAAGGGAAAGTGGAGATTCCGACCGAAGCGTATTTGGCGGTTTTAAAACGATAAATTATTAATTATTTATAGTGAGTTTTTATCGAACTATGTACGAAAGCAAATATTTTAAAATCATTTGGACAATCATTTCCATTATCGCGGTCGGTGCCATGTTATTTTTTACCATTTTGCCGGCGTTTTATTAATCTTTGAATCAAATCAATTTAAATTAACATAAATTAAATCAATATTAATCAACATTAATTTCAGTAGTAGGTAATTTTGTTTTTCAGTAAAACTCGCTATTCTTCTCCTCTCCCTAGTTTCTATCCCTATTGACAGCTAATCTATATATAACCAAGCCAGTGGAAAGGATGCTCGTACACATTACTGAAAAACAAAATTACCTACTACTGAAATTACCTCAATGCAACACCAAAACATTCACTATACCAATAAGTAAAATGGAGACGAATATACTTTTGCTGAAAGCTGAGTATATTGACTTACTGAGAATGCATAATCCGTTAGACTATCAGTTGAACAAAAGGATATCGTCGAATTTTGCTTACGACTTAGGGAAAAGAGGATCGGTGAAGTTTGATTAAGACTTACGAAAAATTGCTTTTCAAATAAAAAAAATATGAACAAAAAATGGACTGTTCGCGAAACGCCACCGCAAAATTTTTTTGATGAACATCCGGAATTACCGGCAATCGTGTCGACATTATTGTATCATCGCCAGCTGCGCACGCAAAAAGAAATTGATGAATTTCTTGATCCGGATTATTCGCAAAATGTGCACAGTCCTTTTTTGTTTAAGGACATGGAAAAAGCCGTAACGCGAATAATGCGCGCGATTGAAACCAATGAACGCGTTACTGTCCACGGCGATTATGACGCCGATGGCGTGTCATCGGCCGTCATTATGACGGCAATTTTCCGCGCTCTTAATTATACCAATTTTTCTGTCTTTCTCCCTCACCGTGAAACTGATGGTTATGGTTTGAATCTGAACACGGTAAAATTGCTTGCCGACGAAGGCACTAAATTAGTTATTACTTGCGATTGCGGTATTAGCAACACGCCCGAAGTGGAACTCGCGAATTCGCTGAATATTGATGTTATTATTACTGATCATCATTCCATTCCCGCCATTGTTCCGCCGGCTTATGCGATTATTCATCCCAAACTTCCAAACGAAACGTATCCGGATCAAACATTGTGCGGCGGCGCAGTGGCTTTTAAATTAACACAAGGAATTTTAGAAACGCACAAACGCACGAATGAACTTTTGCCCAACGGCCAAACACACGATGCGCTGGAAAAATGGCTGTTGGATATGGTAGCAATCGCGAGCGTGGCTGACATGGTTCCCCTGCTTGGTGAAACGCGGACGCTGACCAAATACGGTTTGATTGTCTTGAATAAAACGCGTCGGATTGGTTTGCAAAAATTATTATTGGAAGCGCGACTCATGGAAAATGACGGTAGTTTAAAACGCGAGATTGACGCGGACACAATTGGCTTTCGGATTGCGCCGCGCATTAATGCCGCCGGAAGAATGGGTCACGCCAATGTCGCGTATAAATTATTGGTGGCTGAATCCGGCGCAGACGCGATTGATTTGGCGTTTGAATTAAATAATAATAATAATGAGCGGCAAAAAAAAACCGAAGAATATGTCAGCGAAGCAACTGGCCAAATAAAAATTGATCCCAGCGCGCCGATTTTATTTGTCATCAGTGAAAATTGGGCAACGGGAATTGTGGGTTTGATTGCCAGCCGACTCAAAGAAAAATATTCCAAACCCGTAATCGCGCTGACCTATAATCAAGGGCAAATCGTGGGATCGGGCCGCAGTATTGAAGGTTTTAACATGATCGCGAATTTGCAAAGCATGCCGGAATGTTTTATTAAATTCGGCGGACACCCCATGGCCTGTGGATTTACCCTCAAGACGCTGGAATCAGTAGCGGAATTTAAGGAAAAATTAACCACAAAATTTTTAGAACAAACCAAAAATCTGAACATGACTCCTGTATTGAACATTGACGCGGAATTAACATTGGAAGATGTAAAGTGGGAGCTTTACGATGTGCTGGATAAATTCAAACCATTCGGACAAGGCAATCCCAAACCACGATACTTGGCTCGCGGCATTACGGTTGTTAATCTGGAAACTATGGGCAAAGACGGCAAACATTTGCGTATTAATGTAAAACACCACACACCGCGCATACGCAAAATCATTGGCTGGAATTTGTGCGGTAATGGCAATGGCGGTAATGGCAACGGCGTTAATTGGTCCAAAGAATTAAAAATTGGCGACAAAATTGATATCGTATTTGAAGTGGATATAAATGAATGGAACGGCAATCGCGAGTTGCAATTATTAATTGTTGATTTAAAAAAAGTATGAAAATCACCATTTACACTGACGGCGGATCGCGCCATAATCCCGGACCAGCCGCGCTCGGCGTTGTCGTTAAAGATGAAACCGGAAAAACGATCGTCAATTACGGAGAATTTTTAGGTAATCAAACGAATAATTACGCCGAATATATGGCGATAATTTCCGCGCTCAAAAAAGCGCACGAACTTGGCGCCACCGAAGTACATTGTATTGCCGACAGCAAATTGGTAATAGAGCAGCTTAAAGGAAATTGGAAAGTGAAAGAGCCGACTCTCCAAAAATTATTTATTCTGGCCTGGAACGAACTGCAAAAATTTAAAAAATATTCTTTGTCACACACTTTGCGCGCGGGAAATAAAGAAGCCGATGCCGAAGTAAATAAAATTTTAGATGCGATTGTTGGAGAAAAGAAAAAATTCCATAATTAAATTGGATTTGGCTTTAGCTTAGTGTAATATATGCCAGTTATGAAGCAAAGCTTCATGCTTTAGTGCCGGCTTGGGTCGCACGGCAATTTTATATTTTACTGATTTTAACATTGGGATGTCTGATGGTGAATCACCGTACGCATAACTCTTTTCTAAATCAATAGTATATTTCTTGGCCAAACGTTTAACTTGAACTGCTTTTTCTTCCCCAAAACAGAGACGATTGACCAAACCAGTGTAAAGACCATTTTTTTTCTCCAATGAAGTCACCGCAATATCCCGCGCCTTAAAAAACTTTTGAAATTGTCGAGCAAGCGGCGGAATGACTTCGCTGATCAAAAAAATCTGATGGCCGCGTTCACTATGATCTTTCATCACGACCATTAAATTATGCACTAGATCTTTAATGATTTCTGTCTGAAAAAACGGCTCGGCAATTTTGGCAAGTTCAGCTTCCTTCCAACCGGCAGTAAATTGGTAAGCTCTTTTCATCAAAGTTTCGTGTGGCAACAAACCGATTTTTTCCAAAAACAAATGACCGATGATTTGCCATGTTACCAACGATGAAACTTTTCCATGGCACTGTAAATATTTCAAAAAGGTTTGTTGCGAATAATATTTGTACAAAGTTCGATCAATATCCACGAATACACCGATACGCTCGGGGTTTTTGTCATACAAGTCAGTTGGAATGGCGCGATGAGGCAACATACCATAGAGTCTATCGGCAATTTCTTGTGAATACATTTTGACCGCGTGACGATAGTGTGTTTTTTTTGATAGAGTTGGCAGTTTCATTTCCGAAGAGACATTAATATAAATCGGACCTGGCCGAAATCGCAATCCACCGGGAAAAATATGATCCATGTTGGTAAGCGCGAGTGGTACAATTGGAATATTGGCAGAAATAGCAACACGCGCTGCGCCAGTATGAATATAATGCACTTCTCCGCCCCACTCTACATGACCTTCAGGAAAAATCAACAATGATTTTTTTTCTTTGGTCGCGTATTGAATCAATTTTTCCAAGGCGACACGCTGTTCATTTGTCCTAGTACAATGAACCGCATCATACGCATCACGAGCCACATCAACAACATCCATTTTTAGAAACCAGATATTAAAGGGAAATTTTTGTAATTCGGCCGGAGCTGTTAGCGGGATTAATTCCGGCCCTAAAAAAGAAAAAAATAAAAAGCCATCTATCATGGTGGGGTGATTGGAAATATATAAACGAACGTGTTCGGTCGGACTGGGAATTTTTCCCGATTGATGAATGCGCAGACCCATGATTTTAAAAATAGTTTGATTCAAGCCATGAGCCGCAATGCGCCACATTCGGGGACGATCTTCGCGCACAACAAAACGCTCAGTTAATAATAACCAGGGAAGCAGAACAATATGGCCACCAATAAATAGTAGCCGTAAAAAAATTCCTAGAATTTTTTGTACGCCAGATTTACCTAACAGGCGAAGCATAGTGAAAATAAGATGATAGAATCATACCATATCATTGACAAATGAGTACAATTTGTATAGATTAGGACTGATTCTTCGCATGGTGCGAGGGATTAATTTGAACATCAGACAAGAGGAGCGGTGAGATGGAATCTCAAAAAATAACACCAGCTTCTTGGCTGGATGTGTGTGGCAAAAACTGGTATATCTTCAGGGAGTTCCTGAAGATAAGTGGCTACGATCCCAGCATGGTCGAGGCCATCATTCAACTAGTTTTGGAAGATCCGGACACAGAGGTGTTGGAGAAAAGCCGTCTTGAAAAAGAGTGGCTCACTCTCCAACAATACCAGCTGGTAGAAAATGCGGTCGTCGAAACGACCGGTCATGTTCACCATTTGTTCGAGGCTGGACGATTTTCACACCAAATCCAGTTTGGTGGATCGATCGCCTTGGACAAACTGAACCGTTTCTTTTTTCGGCACATCACCGAACCGGGAACCGGTTTTGGGTTCGTACCCAGCGCCACCGAAGGATTCAACGAAAACAAAACGTTCGAATTCGTGGTGACAGAGCGTGGTCACATGATTATCCGGCTGAAATATTTGCCGGGGCCAAACGGTATCATGAGAAACGCGACCGAGGACTATCGGTCAGCGATCTATTATATCCCAGGAATTTTCCGGGGTGTCGTAGACACATGGTACAGGAACGAAGAAACAGCCGGAGAGGTGAAGCTCCTGAGTGTTGACGTTCCTCCGCAAGTGATCATCGCGCGAGAGGCAGAGGAGGCAGGTGTTGACATGATTGTTGACGCCATTGACGAAAGTCAGCCTTATCTGTGTATCAATGGGATTGTCTATGGCCTCATCGTGGAACACGGTGAGAAAAAAGCAATTCTCATTACTCGCGACGTGGAAACGCCCTGTCGGATCCACGGCACTCTTCACCCGATTCTTAGGAAAGGTGAAATCTATCGCTGGAAAGAGCCGATCGAAACCGAGTATGACATTCGGTGGAGAAAAAATCGGCTGTTCACACTGTTCAGTCGAAGTCGGTTTGGCTCAAGTAAGGCGATTAAAGCAGGCTTGTCTGCCGAAGCGAGGATGGCTGACGCAGAAGCACGCCTCGCTGTCGTGAATGCAAATTCACGGGTGGCGCTGGCAGAATCTGCAGTTTCCGAAGCCAAACTCGAAGCTGCGCAAGCGAGAGCAGAAGCTGCGCAAGCGCGAGCCGATGTCGAAGCGGCCGGGAAGCGAAAGCTCCGTGCCATCTTCGAACGAGCAGCTCCGAGTCTGGGCGTGGCCGACGCTCTTCTTTCCGGCACTTTCCGTCCCATCAACCTGAAATCCGTGATTATTCAGTGCGATGTGGTAGGATTTAAGCGACTGTCTCAGTCTTGGGGACCGGTTCAGACAAACCAACGCATGACGCGAATGTTTGAGCTGATAGAATCCATTGCGCGAAAAAAGGGGTTCTTCCCTTTCAAGCGCATCGGCGACGCCCTCATCATCGCGTACGCTGAGTGGCCGCGGAGAAGCAATGAGGCTTCGCCGTACCAGTCATTCGGGGAAGCCGAAGACATGGCGATGGTTCTCACTAAGGAGTTCCACAGATTGGCCAAGGAAGAATTGGCAATCATGTTCCGAATCGGTGTTGACCTTGGTGAGGTGCTCTGGTGCAACCAGACTACTGACCCAGAGGAAGTCCGGTTCGATGCAACTGGGAATCCTTTAACTGGGGCTGCGCGAGCTGAAGCCGCGGCAGAACCAGGAAGAACTTCGGTCACTGAGAACTTTGCCAGGTCTCGAGAATTGCGACTTGGTCCAGAAATGAAAAATTCTGGATTGAGAAGTCGTGGTAGGATTCGAGACAAAAACGGAGATCCTCTGGATGTCCGTGACGTCATCGAGGATAACTAACCCACCAAGGAGGATCCGGCGCTGTATTCCCACCCACAGCGCCGCCAATCCCTTAACTTTATAACTCGGTTGTAAAATTAAGAGAAAAAAAATCCACCTCGACAAGCTCGGTGTAAACCCTGAGCTAAGTCAAGAGTGGATTTTTTTATTTTTCATTTTTCAATTCTTCAATTAATTTTTTGGCGGATCGTGATAATTTTTTTGGCACATCAATAATCACTGTAACAAATTGATCACCGCGCCGACTACCATTAATTTCCGGTACACCAAGATCGCGCAAACGAAATTGCTGTTGCGATTGCGTGCCTTCGGGGATGGCTAATTTTTTTTCACCATCCAGTGTTTGGATTACCACCGAGTCTCCGAGCGCAGCTTGAGGAAATGAAATATGTGTTTCGGTAAAAATATTTTGTCCCTCACGATGAAAGGCTTTATCCGCGCGCACTCGAACCCGAACATATAAATCTCCGGCCACACCACCAACTCCCGGATGCTCACCTTTCCCCGATAGACGAATGGTTCCGCCATCATCAATGCCCGCTGGGATTTTAATCGTATATTTGGAATCATTTCGTTCCACTCCCCCGCCATTACAATGTTTACATTTTTTTTCAGCGACATTGCCGGCACCATGACAATTATCACAAGTCGCCACGCTTTGCATGGCGCCTAAAATAGTTTGTTGCACGCGACGCACTTGGCCTTGCCCTCCGCATACGGCGCATTTTTTATGTCCGCTTCCCGGTTCAGCACCACTGCCGTTACACACGGCGCAGGCATTGCGTTTGGTTAAATGAATTTCTTTTTCAATTCCAAAAACCGCTTCGCGAAAATTTAATTCCACATCCACCTGAATGTCTTGACCGCGTTTTTGCCCGCCACGACTATTTCCGCCACCAAAAAAATCTCCGAACAAATCACCAAATCCTCCACCAAAATCAAATTGCGCGCCATTTTGAAAACCACCTTGCTGGCCACGCGCCGCGCGCATAAAATCTTCCCAGCCAGCGCCACCGCCAAATCCGCCCTGCTGTTCAAAATCAGCACCAAATTGATCGTATTGTTTACGTTTTTCTTCATTGCCCAATACCTGAAACGCCTCATTCAGTTCTTTAAATTTAGCTTCATCGCCGCCTTTCTTGTCCGGATGATGCTGATGCGCTAATTTACGAAAGGCTTTTTTTATTTCTTCCGCGTTGGCGGTTTTTTCCACGCCGATAATTTTGTAATAATCTTTGGCCATAAAAATTATTATTTGTTTAATTTTTTCTGCCCATTTGCCGACAAAAAATTATTATTACTGATGATTGATTTTCCGGTTTTGCTTTCTAATAATTTCCTGGCACTCTTGGCCACGCCGCCGCCTTTTTTGGCGGCTCGGGCGTTTGGCATATAGCCTTCGGCTTTTTCAGCGTCAGCAATTTGATTGGTAGAGAGCTCGGCGAGTGCGGTAAAAATTAATTCAGCCTCAGTCATGTGATCACGCAAATTTTCTCGTTTCAATTTTTTCAGATTTTTATGTTTGCGCGTGGTCATGCCAGTCCACTCGGAGTGAATCACGTCCGTGAGTTTCGCATATTCAATATCTTCTTTCAAGCCATGCGTTCCCCAATAATCCGTTAATTTATTGCGCACTTCTTGCCCGCGCATGCGCTGTTCAATCCATTTTTCTGAATAACCCAACGCTTGCCAATTTTTTCGTGCGCGATTTAAGGAGCGCTCGGGGTCAACGGTTTCCTGCAAGCGTTCATAACCAACTTTGGCGAGCCAGAGTTTGAAGGGTTCGGCTTTTGGAGAAGGGATTGACTGGATGATGCGGAGAGCAGTTTCAACATCACTTACATCAGTTTCACGTTTCTTCCCATCCTGAGCCAACAATTTCAACTGGTGACATTTTGTCACCGATTCATTTCCCTCTTTTCCTAGTCGTTCCTTAAGTTTATTCCAATATTTTCGGGCTGTCTGAAAATCAGGTTGTTCGGTCAATACCCGAACAATATCAACAATACTAAAATACCATTTTTCCTCTTGCTCGCTCCATATTCGACGCACTGATTGCTGTTCAAATAAGACAATAGATTTTTCGGGAGACAATGCCCCCTCCTTTTTCTTTGGCATGTTTTTAAGCATAAAAAAATTTTAAATAAAATTTGACTGGTTTATCGAATGGGTTTTTTAAGCAAAGCACGCTCCAAATCATTAATGACTACTTTATCTTCAAAAATAAAATCAGTTAAATCGAGGGCTTCTTGCGCACTAAACCATTTACCGTACTCACCCTCTCCAATGGTAATCGTATCTTCCCAATTAAGCGGTGGCTGAAATAAAAAAATAAATTTAATACTTTTTAAAAACTCATAACGGTTAAAGAATGTAACTTCATTAAATTTAATGTCCATATTCAATTCTTCTTTCATCTCTCGTTGTAAAGAGAATTCGGGAGTTTCATTATTTTCCGCGCCGCCTCCCCAAAAGCCAAAATAATTCGGTAAAGTTTTTTGATCCGGAGATCTTTTTTGCAAAAAAACTTTAACGGTTCCCTGTTCTAAAATATAGGGAAGTAAAATGGAAATCTGTCTTTTTTCAAATTGCATAATCAATGCCTTATTGGTGTTTAGTAATCATCAAACGCAAGACCACGAACATTCGAAGTCTCGGCGTTTAGTGACTATTTCTGTTCATCCACCACTTCCCCCTCAATCGGACCTTCTTCTTTCTTGTCCTGAGCGTCAGTCGAAGAGTTATCAGCAGAATTTTGACCAGCATCTCCCATTGAGCCGGTCGTGCCATCAAAATTTGGTGGAGCGCCCGCGCCGCCTTTTTGATCTTGTTGATACATTTTTGTCCCCACGACTTGCGCCACGGTTGACAACTCTTCCGAAGCTTTTTTAATCGCTTCCAAATCTTCGCTATCTTTGAGTCCTTTCATTTTTTCGAGCGCATCAGCGACTTTTTTCTTTTCATCATCAGTCACCGCAATTTTTTTGGCTTCCACATCTTTCATCATCTTTTCCGTTGTGTACACCATAGTTTCGGCCAAATTGCGCGTTTCAATCAGTTCACGCTTTTTGGCGTCCTCTCCCGCGTTGGCCTCCGCTTCTTTTTTCATTTTTTCAATTTCTTCTTTGGAAAGTCCTGACGACGCTTCAATGCGAATTGATTGTTCCTTATTAGTTGCTTTGTCTTTCGCCGATACACTCAAAATACCATTCGCATCAATGTCAAATTTAACTTCCACTTGCGGCACGCCGCGCGGCGCCGGAGGAATTCCATCCAAATGAAACGTGCCCAACATTTTATTGTCATTCGCCATTGGACGCTCTCCTTGTAAAACCTTAATTTCCACGCTCGGCTGATTATCTGCGGCCGTGGAAAATGTTTGTGATTTACTAGAAGGAATAGTGGTATTGCGATCAATTAATTTGGTCATCACTCCGCCCATAGTTTCAATCCCCAGTGATAACGGTGTTACATCCAGCAATAAAATTTCTTTGCCCAAATCGCCTTGTAATTGTCCGGCCTGAATGCCCGCGCCAATGGCCACGACTTCATCTGGATTCACGCTGGCGTTTGGTTTTTTGCCAAAAAATTCTTCCACTTTTTTTTGTACCAAGGGCATGCGCGTCATACCGCCGACCAAAATAATTTCATCCAATTGACCAGAGGAAAAACCAGAATCTTCCAGCGCTTTCTTGGTAGGAATCATGGTTTTTTCCACTAAATCCATTACGAGTTCTTCCAACTTAGCGCGCGATAATTTTAAATTCAAATGTTTCGGACCGTCCGCGCCAGCCGTAATAAATGGTTCATTGATTTCCGTTTCAACTGTACTGGAAAGTTCAATTTTGGCTTTTTCCGCCGCGTCTTTGACGCGTTGCAATGATAACGCATCTTTACTCAAATCAATCCCTTCATTTTTCTTAAATTCAGCGATAATCCATTCAATTATCCGCTGGTCAAAATCATCTCCGCCCAAATGCGTATCGCCATTCGTGGCTTTTACTTCCACCGTGGAATGTCCGCCTTCTTCATCCATGTCATGACCGATTTCCAAAATTGACACGTCAAACGTTCCGCCACCCAAATCATACACCGCGATTTTTTGATCTTTCGCTTTGTTAAAACCATAAGCAAACGCGGCTGCAGTTGGTTCATTTATAATGCGACGCACTTTCAAACCAGCAATTTCTCCCGCGTCTTTTGTTGCTTGACGCTGCGAATCATCAAAATATGCGGGCACGGTAATAACCGCTTCTTCAATTTTTTCGCCCAATTTTGCTTCCGCATCTTCTTTTAATTTGCGCAAAATCATCGCGCTGATTTCCGGCGGCGTGTATGATTTATCCCCCATTTTTACTTTTGGTCGATCACCATCCGCCACTACCTCAAACGGCGAATGTTTTTGCATATTTGCGACTTCCGAATCCGAATAGCGACGACCAATCAAACGCTTGACCGAATAAACCGTATTTTTGGGATTCGTCACTGCCTGACGCTTGGCCAATTGCCCCACCAAAATTTCACCGGTTTTGCTCATGGCAATGACTGACGGCGTGGTGCGGTGACCTTCTTTATTTTCCAAAATCTTGGGCTGTCCGCCTTCAATAATGGCCATGCAAGAGTTGGTTGTTCCGAGATCTATTCCGAGAATTTTTGACATATATTGTTTATTTATTGTTAAATAATTAATTGATTAATTTTATAATTTTTTCCATTGTAAACTTTTTGCTTTAATCTGCCTTTTTCGCCACAATCACCTTCGCCACTTTCACCACTTTTCCTTTCATTATATATCCGCCATCAATTTCTCGAATAATAGTGTGTTCCGGCATCTCACTCACCTCTTCTCCCACACTATCATGCATTCGCGGATCAAACATTTCGCCAACGGTTTTTATTTCTTCAATCTGATGGGCTTTTAAGATATCGCCAAATTGTTTCATGATATAACCAATCCCTTGCGACCAATTGAGCCATTTTTTACCATCACTGCTTTCCGTTTGACTTTCTTCCACAACGTTCGGGACAGAGACAAACGCTTTTTTAAAATTATCATAGACAGGAATAAATTCTTCCAACACGCGCAGTTCGCTCCACGCTGCCCAATCTTTTTTTTGCTCGGCAACTTCGCGTTGCAAATTTTGGTAATCAGCCACTGCTCTTTGCCAGCCAGTCCGCAATGTTTCATTTTCTTTTTGCAATTGACCGGCCTCGTCATTAATTTGTGCATTATTATTTTGTGTATCATTGACATCTTCTTCCGGCATAATCGGCTTTGTTGTTTGATTATCATCGATATTAGTCATACTGGTTTTTTATAAAATCAATTAAAGATTTACCTTTGGAATAATCCATACGGTGCGGTCCCAAAATCGTCAGCAATTTGCCACCAGGCAAACGCGCGCCAATCACACTGCAAACTCCGCCAAACGGATTTTCCGCACCAATGAAAATATGGGAAAAATCATCATCAAACTGTTCAAAGACTTCCTCAATATTTTCTTCACATTCATCAAAAATATGCGATACGTCCACTGTTTGCGTCGAATCCTGAAACTCCGGCTGGGAAAATAAATTAGATAATCCGGTATAATACACTGTATTCCGGCCAAATGCCAGAACTACGGCACTGTTCATTTCACCGGCGATTAATTTGCCCAATTGCTTTAATTGAATATTCTCCTCATCGTTTTCAGTGGTCAAAGTTTCAATGTTCACTTTTATTTTTTTGGACAGTTCCTTTGGTCCTAATAATTCTTGAACATAAAAACGATAGCCTGTTTCCGTAGGAATCCGACCGGCCGAAACATGGGGATGGGTTAAAAAACCCGCGTCTTCCAAATCCCGCATCTCATTGCGCACCGTCGCGTCACTCATATCTAGGCTATATTCTGACACCAAAAATTTGGAGCCGATCGGTTCAGCCGTTTCAATATAGCTTTCCACAATCAGGCGCAATAAATTGTGCCGGCGATTAACCATATGTTTCTTGGAACATCAGTATTTTAGCACTCAAATAGGTAGAGTGTTAAGATACCAG
This sequence comes from Candidatus Magasanikbacteria bacterium RIFCSPHIGHO2_01_FULL_41_23, assembly GCA_001782805.1. Taxonomy (GTDB): domain Bacteria; phylum Patescibacteriota; class Patescibacteriia; order Magasanikbacterales; family UBA922; genus 2-12-FULL-41-16. The sequence continues at coordinate 164,719 of MFPT01000002.1, forward strand.
CTGTGGATAAGATTGTCAATAATCAAAAAATCCCCTGAGCGACTTGTGGGGGATTAATTGTCTAGACCAAGGTCATTTATTCCGCCGCTTTAATCTTTGCTCCAGCCGTAATATCCGACACTTCACTCAAAAGCACATTTTCCACATAAATACCGCGCGGATAAAATATGCGTTCCAATTCATTTTTCAATTCCAATTCCACATCATCGCGTTTAGCGCCAATCACATCATTCACGTTAAAACGGCTCACCACCATGCGAATGCGACTGCGTACTGTGGGACGGATAATTTTAGACACAAAATCCTCGCCAATGGTTTGCCAAATATGAGGAATTTGATGCACATCCAACCGCAGTAACAACGTGCCTTCCACTGCCACTTTTTTACCATCTTCAGATACGGCCGCAATCGGAATATCGCCCAAAGCTTTTTCATTCTGCAGATTGAATTCTCGCGAAATACTGTATTCAAGTGTTTGGACATTAAACAGCTTGGCTTTTTGCCAAAAAGGAATTTTAAAATGCAGTCCGGGCATGAGCACTTTTTTCAAAACTCCCCGACCCAAATCATACACGCAGGCCACGTATCCAGGCGGAACATAAATAAAAAATCCCTTAAGAACATCTTCCACGACGAACGAATACATTAATTTATCGAGTGATTCCGTGGACATATTTTTTTGAAATTATGGTATTAAAAATAAAAATTCACTGCAAATCTTTTTCTGAGATCCGCCCGACCGGGACGGACTCAAAAAAGCTTTAGGAGTTTATCCCGACTTGTCGGGGTTCCATTTTTATTTTTAACAATTATTTAAAATTTAATGCGATGCTGACTTTTTCTTATCTCCAACAATGGCTTTCATAAACTGGTGGATTATAAACGAAAAAAGCATAGATGTCAAGATGAACACTGATTTAACCGCTGGCAACCACCACAGAAAAAAAGCGACAAACAGAGGAAAAGCCACGAAATACAACAAATCAGAACTTGACGCTTTTTGCCCGCGCAGCATAAAGTAGATTTCTCCGGCCAGCCACAGACCCACTATGCCGGGCCAAAAATACGTGTGAGTGAGCGCCAGATTAAAACCAAAAAAAATCGTATTGATTTTGCCCGGAAAATCAACAGCCGGATACAAAATCTTCATAATTTTGTCACCTGTTATCCCCCGCAAAAAGACCTGATACAATAAAATAAAAACCAACACTTGCACTCCAATGGAAACAAATTTGGCCCATGGATACACGCGGCGTTTTTTGAGAATTTTTCTAATTTCCTGCTTCTTCAAAACCGGATCATGTAAGTACTCCCGATCAATGCGCTGAACTTCGTCGTATAACGCCTCATTTTTGATTTTGCCTTTTTCCGTCACTATCGTAAAAGGCAACAACACTATTCGTAGAATAATCGTCAAATACACAATCGCCCAACCCAAATTTTGGTCAGTCCAGTTATTGTATATCCAAATCAGAAAATTAAAGAGAGGCTGATATAGGAAATCATTCCAAAGGAAGGGAAGCATAGTAGAATCACTATAGCAAAAAAAAATCCATCCGTAAACCGGCTATTTTCCTTGGGCAATCAAATCAATTAAACCAAAAATCCAAATCAAATTCACTTCATCGGCCACTTGTTCGGATACGACGCCCGTTGTTTCCACTGTTATGGCATGCTCCGCTCCCAAACGATGCAGCAAATCAGGAAAAGAACCTTCATACCGAATGATGAAACCATCCGCATCACTTTTCAAATCCGGATCATCAAGCACAATCTGACCATCACGGACAACTTCCGGCACAAAATCCGAACCATTGAGATAACCGGAATTGACATACTCATTGGCTAAAATCGGAACAATCTCACGAATTTTTTCCACTATAACGTGATAACGCGCAACATCTCCATACGCATAATGATACGCATATGGCCGGTTAATAAAATTATCACCATGTAAATCAATGACGCCGACAATTTGTGACAAAGGTAATTTTTTCAGTTCGGTATGGAGCAGAGTGGTTTCTTGGGGCAAATGAAATCTAAACATTGAATCCGATGACCATTTCCACTCTTTAAATTCATTTTTTGATCCCAAATCATCGGTCATAGTGCCGTCGGCCAAAATATAACGAACAAAGTCATTATTACCCGCATCACCCCGATCCCCCTCAATATTATATCGCGTGCGAGCTTCAAATCCGGAGGGATTGTCCAATGGAAAAACAATTAGCTTAACGCCGCGTTCATGCGCGTAATCAAATATCTGACCAATATGTTTCATTAGTGTTAATACGCCTGCGGTTTCATTGCCGTGAATGCCGGCCCGAATCAAAAGAATTTTTTCAGTCAACAAAACTGGCGCGGAAGAAATTTTTACATAGTCGTATTTTTTTTCTTCGCATAAATTTTTATAATTCAGTTCCCCTACTTTTTCCATTCTAACATCGGTGTGATTATCAAGCGCGTTATGAATTTTTTTCAAAAATTGTTGATGCGTTGGTAATACCATATTGGTTTCCCTATTATTCTTTCTCCCAATCTTGAACATCTTGCAAATACTCATCTTTAACTTTCAAAAAATATTCTTTCACCGCGTCGTACTCATTCGGAATTAGACCATCAAGAATCGCGTCTTCCAAAGCTTTTTTTATTTTGCCAATTGTTGGACCGGATTTAAGCCCGCACATTTCCATAATTTCTTCGCCCCGCACCGGAGACTGAAACGCGCGCAACTTGTCTTTTTCCATTACTTCCAGAATGCGTTTCTCCAAAACATCGTAATTTTTTAGCCGTTGCCCTTTTTTCTTGGGATTTCCCGTGGTAATATCCGCCCGACACAAAATAAGTAAATCAGCCAAATCATCACCCGCGTTCACAATCAAACGACGAATTGGCGCGTCTGTGATTCCATCATCGGTAATCGCGATGGGATACAAATGCCAACGAACTAATTTCGCTACATATTCAATTTCTTCTTTGCTAAAACGCAAACGACGCGAAATTACGCGCGCTTGTTTTTTGCCTAAATGTTCGTGCATATCAAAAGTCCAGCCGCGACCGGACACGAATTTTTTTGTTTCGGGCTTGGCAATGTCATGCAATAAACCAGCATAACGCAAAAGTGACTTGGGACTTTGCAGCGCAATATTATCCACCACTTTAAACGTATGCGACAAATTATCTTTGTGCTGATATCCATACACATCCTCAATTCCTTCAAGCATTGATATTTCCGGTAAAAATTCATTGAATAATTTTGTTTCGTGCAAAATATACAAACCGATGGAAGGAATTTTAGTGGCCAATAATTTCATTAATTCTTCTCTGATTCGTTCCGGCGAAACGATTTTTAACCGCGCGCGATTGACTGACAACGCCTCGTATGTTTTGTGCTCAATGCTAAAACCAAGTTGAGCCGCAAATCGCGCCGCGCGTAACATCCGGAGCGGATCTTCGGAAAATGTCTCAGCGGAATTAAGCGGCGTGCGCAACAGTTTATTGGTTAAATCAATCTGACCATTAAACGGATCAATAATTTCCGCGCTCACTGCGCCAGCCAAAACTTCTCGAGCCATGGCATTAATGGTAAAATCTCGCCGTGACAAATCCAAATCCAAAGTAGTCGCGGTTATTGTTGGTTTGCGAGAATTTTTCTCATAGGCTTCAGCGCGAGCGCCGGCAAACTCAACTTCTTTAATTCCCTCGTTGTCGGCAAAAACAAAGCGCGCTGTATCAAAATCCGGAAATTCAATGAGACTTCCGACTTTGGCTTCGGATTCTTGAGCACTATGACCAAATTTGTCCGTATCCTCAACTTCTTTTACGCCGAGCATTTCCGCAAACGCGCGGGCAAATTCCAATCCACTGCCAACGATGACAAAATCAATGTCTTTTTTATGACATCCCGAATTTAAAATCTCATCACGCACATAACCCCCGACCACATAGGCGGTTTGATTTGTTTTTTGGGAAATTTTATATACGACCACGAAAATTTCTGATTCATTCATATTATAAAGCGTATTGATTAAAATAAAAATGGAATCCCGACAAAAAAAGATTTGCAGTGAATTTTTATTTTAATTTCTTTAGATCAAATACCACAAAATAAAAACACCGATAATTACTCGATACACGACAAACGGCATAAAACTCCATTTTTTAACAATTTTTAATAATCCACTAATCGCGACCAATCCGCTTAAAAAAGCCACCACAAATCCCAACAACATTATATTAATTTCCTCGCCGTTAAAATTGACATTATATAATTTATATAAGGCATCCAAACCGGCCAACGCCGTAATCGGCACACTCATTAAAAAAGAAAATTCCGCGGCCGCGCTTCGACTTAATCCGGAAAATAAACCTGCAGTCATAGTAATCCCTGATCGCGATGTTCCGGGTAAAAATGCCAAAACCTGAGCAAAACTCATCACCATGATTGATTTTATATTTTTATCGAAAATATTTTCTGTTCCGACTTGACTCTTGGTTAAGCTCGGTCGAATCTCTGGAACTTGCTTTTTCTTATTTGCATAATAATCAGCGACACCCAAAACAATTCCCCAGACAATTAGATTAATCCCAACCAATAATGCGTTTCGTTCGTTGGTTTGCAAAAATAATCCCACGACTCCGGCCGGAAGCGCGCTGACCATAATCATCCAACCGATTTTTCTATCAGCGCGCAATTCTTGTCCTCGTGAAAAAATCGCCAAAATTAATTGCCCTAACTTTTTCCGAAAATAAATAATCACGGCCAAGAGCGTACCCAAGTGCATCACCAGATCAAACGCCACACCTTGATCCGTCCAACCGAATAACTTTGGAATAAAAATAAGATGACCGGATGAAGAAACCGGTAAAAATTCCGTTAATCCTTGGATAAGACCCAAGACAATCGCTTGAACCGAAGTCATATTTGTCAAAATCACTGGCCTAAATGTACCAAATTTTACCCAAAAAAACAAGCCAAATGAATTGACAAAACCAAGTTATTGCCGTATAAGTTCACTGTCCGGTCGGCCTCCTACGCAGGAGGTGACCAATGAGAATACTTGTTGTGGATGACCAACCCGCGGTCAGAAAATTACTCGTCCGCTTCCTCGAAGGACGCGGGCATAGTGTGACAACTGCCAGCAACGGCAATGAAGGATTCGCCGCTGACCAGACCACGATGGATCTGGTGATTACAGATCTGGAAATGCCGGAAATGTCCGGCGACCAGATGATCAATCAGCTCCACGAATCAGGCAAGGACATCCCGTTCATCTTGATGTCAGGGAATCATCAAGAGCTCGGGGTTCGTGGTTTGGCTCTCAAACAGTGGAACATTCGTGTTGCCACTATTCAGAAGCCGTTCTCTCCCAGCCTACTCGTCACCACGGTGGCCGACGAGTTCGGGTTGAAGATCTAACTTGGAGGCCGATCGGACACCTCCACACAAACAAAAAATCTCTCCTTAAATATAGAGAGATTTTTTTATTAAAATTTGTTCCAATTAACTCTGTGACAATGATTGTTTCAACTCCTCTATTTTATCTATTTTTTCCCACGGAAATTCCGGCCGACCAAAATGACCATAGGCCGCAGTCTCGCGATAAATTGGACGTTTTAGATTAAAGTATTCAATGATTTTTCCCGGACGAAAATCAAAAACTTTTATAATAGCGGAGACAAGAGCGCTATCACTCACCGTGCCCGTACCAAATGTATTAATGTTTACGCTGGTTGGTTCGGCGCGGCCAATGACGTACGAAACTTGGACTTCACATTTTTTGGCTAGACCGGCGGCTACAATATTTTTGGCCACATAGCGCACCATATACGCGCCGGAACGATCCACTTTGGATGGATCTTTTCCGGAAAAACAACCACCACCATGCCGTCCCATACCGCCATACGTGTCCACAATTATTTTGCGACCGGTCAAACCCGTGTCTCCGTGCGGTCCGCCAATCACAAATCGTCCGGTCATATTAATAAAAAATTGCGTTTTATCGTCAATAAAATCCTGGCACACTGGTTTAATCACTTTTTCCAGAACATCAGTCCGAAGTTGTTCCAGCGTTACCGTATCATGATGCTGTGCGGCCACGACCACATTTTCCAAACGCGTTGGCCGGCCGTCAACATATTCCACTGCCACTTGGGTTTTTCCATCAGGTCGAAGATATGGAATAGTTCCATTTTTACGCACTTCCGATAATTTTTTCGCCAAACGATGCGCGAGTGAAATTGGTAATGGCATGAGTTCCGGTGTTTCATCACAAGCATAACCAAACATCAAACCTTGATCTCCTGCTCCTTGTTCTTCCGCGCTCGGTTTTGTTACACCTTGCGCAATGTCCGGTGATTGTTCGTGAATCGCGGCGAGGACTCCGGCGTGTTCCGCGTCTATGCCATAATCCGGATTAGTGTACCCAATACTTTCAATCACTTCGCGCGTTATTTTTTGGACATCCACATAACCACGCGTGGTGACTTCCCCACCCACAATGACTAAACCGGTGGTAGTAAAACATTCCACGGCCACGCGCGATTCCGGGTCTTGCGCCAAAAGCGCGTCCAACACCGCGTCGGAAATCTGATCACAAATTTTGTCCGGATGACCTTCAGTCACGGATTCGGACGTAAAAATAAATTTTTCGGCCATAAAGGCGTTTAGACACCGATGGAAACTCGAGGGACGAGCAGGACGTTGTTGACTAGCAAGCTTCCTTTGTCAAAGGAAATTACCACCCTTCGACCGCTCACTTGTGGTGAGATAGCCGAACCAGGGTAAACCAACAACGAACACCATTGGTATGAATAATGATTTAATGATAACAAAAACCGAAATTTTTTACAAGAATAAAATCTTTATCTTTCAATAAAATGACGCACAATACTTTCAATAGTAATACATTCAAAATGAGCATTTGGATAGACGGTTTTGAATGAAATCGGCGCGTTAGCCATTTCCTTCCATTTGCATTCATAAGCAAAAATATCTTTACCTCCACTCAATGATTCAACAAAATCCACTTCACCTCCCTGTCTATTCCTCCAAAAATGTATATCACTTGAACGCTGACTATAAGCGCGCTCCTTTATTTTTTCAGCAATAAAAAAATTCTCAAATATCGCGCCCTTATCCGGTCGAATATCTATCGAATCAGTATTGCCGATGAGTGCGTTTCTTATCCCGACATCATAAAAATATATTTTGTGACTCTTATTAATCTCTTTTGTTTTATTGGTATAAAGCGGTGTCAAACGAAAAATAATAAAAGCCTGTTCAAGCAGATTTATATAATTATAGATAGTATCTCTACTCACGCCGACTTCTTTCGCCAGCTCTGTATACGAAGCCTCGCTTCCAATACGCAAAGCAAGAAGTTTTACCAGTTTTTCAAAAGCAAACGAGTTGCGTATATCTCCAAATAAAAATAAATCTTTGAACAGATAATCGCCGGCTAGCTCTTTTATAAGTATCGCCTTTTCTTCTCTGGAATTGGCGTTAACAATTCCTGGATACAAACCGAATGTCAGATAGGAATCAAGTTCCTTGTCTATATTTATCTTCCCATATGCGTCAACAAGCTCTTTAATTGATAATGGATATAAATAAAATTTACGATTTCTTCCAGTCAATGGCTCATTTAATTTATTGGCTAATTCAAATGAAGATGATCCGCTAGCAATAACTCGTGCATCTTCCACATTGTCCGCTATCAGTTTAAGCGTAGTGCCAATATCTTTTACTCTTTGTGCTTCGTCAATTACTACTAATTCATAGCCGGACACGAGCGAAGCCAGTTCTTTGGCGGATTTATGTTCAAGTAAAAGGGCTTCTTTAGGATCGTCTCCCTGTAAATACAAGGTATTGGAAAACTTGGCCATGATAGACTTTATCAAAGTAGTTTTGCCAACCTGTCGCGCACCATAAAGCACCAAAATTGGTTTTTTACCTATATTGTCATAGATTTGATCAAAAATTGTTCTTATATAATTCATAGGTATAATATACAATATAAGTACTTAAAATGTCAAGTATACCCGCATTTTATATACTATTTAAGTTGATTTTTCACCAAATCCCAATACCGCGCATCGCCTCGTTTTTCCTTCATAAACGCCCACCATTCCACGCCCCACAAATACGCGCGCGGACTGCCAATATGGCGCACATAATCCAAATGTTTTTGCAAACGCCGAGGATTCATGCTTTTTTCTTGTTCTGCTATAGCAGTATTTTCCGGATTGGAATCCGTAAACCATGGTTCGGCCTGTAATTCCGCCACGAATACTTCCGATAAATTCCGGCCATATATCTGCGCTTTCAGCCGATAAAAACTGGCCGGCAACCAATCATAATAAAAATAAAATCCGCTCGGAGTACGCACGACACGATAAATAGTTGTGCCGAATAAATCCGCAGAATTTATGGCTTGGCGCCACGTGCTTAATTCTCCACTGTCCGTTACCATTATTTTATGATGGGGATCCAATGCTTTCACCAAAGCGATTTCTTTCGAAACCAATGATTCATCAAAATCCGCGCAATCACCAAACGCAAAACGAATAAACGGTTCATTTTCCACTTGCCAAATTTCCAAAGCCGCATGCTCCCGATAACGTTCTACGACTTGGCGCACATATTCCTGCAAAAATTTTTCTTTATCAGAAACGGTTTTATACCAATTTGGCACGTGACATTCCGGCCAACGCGGTGTTTTTTGACCAACCACAAGCGTAACTTTAACTCCGCGCTTGCTCGCTTCATCCAGCAAAAAATCCACATTATCAAAATTAAATTTTCCTTGTTCCGCTTCCACTTCACTCCACATCGCGGCCACACGAATATATTTTGGTTGTAAATCATCCAACATATCGCGATAGATTTTTTTCCAATCCAAGCCCAATGACGCGGCATGATTATGATTAAAACTAAGGCCAAATTCCACCGGATATATTTTTAAACTTAAAAATAATAGACAAGCATACCCGCTGAAAACAATGATCGCGATTACTAAAAAAATATTCCTTATCATAATTAAATAATTAAAACCAAACCAATAATAACCAAAACCAAAGCAGCCGTTTCGACGATGATCTCTCTTTTGGTCAGATATTCTCGCAAAAAATTTGAACGACGATGCGACAAAACAAGAATAATCACAAACATCAAAGCATATTGCCAGCCAGCCAACGCATTCACCGCAGTCACACTACCGAGTGCAGTCGCCCATTGCAATAAAAGAATCGCAATAAGACCACATACTTTATCCAGCGCCACCAAACCGAGCGGTTGTTTTGTTGTGGAAACTTTTGCGGATTTTTTTGCCGAGGGCAAAAATGTTTTCCAAACAGATGGTAACAATAAAAGAACCAATCCACCCAAACCGGCCGCAAAACGCGACCCGATCAAACCGGGGATAAAAGAAAAAGTGTCGTACAGATATTTGGCCGAAACATTGGAAATTCCAAAAAAAATACCGGCGACAATGCCAATGGCGTACCAACGCCAATGCGTTTTATTTTGGGGAGTTTTTTTAAATGATAAAAATACAGAAGCCACAATTAATAAACCAATTCCGGCCATTTGACGGATTGTCAGCGCTTCATTAAGAAAAAATCGCGCCAAAAAAAATGTTGTTACCGTAATCATGGCGCCAATAAACGGATCAATATGACTCGCTTCACTTTTGGACACGGCCACAAACATCGTATACAAACCCACAATAAACGTGAATCCGGATATTAGCGACACTAACCAAAATTTTGGATCAAAAGAAAACGGGATAAAAAACCAAGCAAGCCCAACCAACAATAAAAAAACCGTTGAGTAAAATGTATAAACAATCGGCGATTGCTTTTCATTGGTTAAAATACGTTTATCCAAAATAAAAACCACTGCGAACAGCGCGTATCCAATTAACGCAATCAGTATCCACATAATTTTTAATCAAACTAATTTTAAATATATATCTCTATTGATTTATTTTTACAACAAATGCATATCTTCAATTTCGCTTTTTTTGCCGCGCAAAACAATATCCTCCACATGATAAACGCCGTTGCGCGGCGCATCCAAAAAACCTTTCATCGCCGCTTCCGCCAACCAACCGGAACGCAACCAATCAAATAACCATTCATGAGTAAACCGCGGATCCTCTTGTTCAAAAGCCGCGCCAATGGAAAGTAGCCATGATTTATTAAATTCTTCTTGCGACCCAATGGTTGGCGCCATAATAATCGGTAAACCCAAGCCAGCATAAAAAGATAGTTCACTCGGTTTGGTCCAAAGAATATCAGTTTCCAATAACAGTTTGTTGAAAGCCGCGAAATAATCGGTTTTTTGTTCCGCGTACAGAACAGAAATATTGCCTCGATGTTTACGCTTTAGATGCAATCGTTCCACAGCGCGCGAATATTCGGCGTACACATCCGCCCGCGTTCCGGCCACTAAATTAAGTCGTACTAATCCCGCGTCAATTTTTTGTTGCAAACTTTTGAGAATAATCATACCCAAATCACGTTGTGCGCCCGCACCACCAACCGCAAACGTAATACTAATGGGATATTCAGAATTACGATCAGCGAATTTCGTCGGAAAAACCTGATCCAGCAAATGTTTATATTTACGCTGATAACGTCCTTCTGGATCCAGATGACGTAAGCGTCGCGCCAAACTGGTTTTTAAAATTTTTAAGGAATGTCCGCCAATATTTTCTTTGGGCAAAGGAAAACCCGTAATGTTAATTTTTTCTTCGCGTACGCCGTATTGCATCAATCGTTCTTTGACCCGACGATTGGGAACCAAATAATTAATTCTACTTTTGGACGGATATAGTGGCGCCCAAGCTCGACTCACATCCGCATCACAACATAACAAATAAATTTCGCCTTTATAATTATGTTCTTCGGCAAAATACGCGGGAATAAAAAAAGAAGTAATCAGTGGCAATGGTTTTTGATTAAACGTATCAATCAGATGTTTTCCCCAGCCACGTTTAATGGAGCCATAAATTGAATTTAACTGTATTGTTGATTTGGATTGATCGCGTTTGGGATAAAACGATTCAATCCTCTGAAAATAATCCATGGCTGCGAAAATTTTGTCGCCAAAAAATGGAATTGATTTAAAGCGTGAAATCATTTCATATAATTTTTGACTATCATCCCACTTTTTTTGATCGCGTTGGGGAATCCCCACATAATGATTGGCATTTATTACTTCGTTTTCTGAATTGGCGCCCAAAATTTGCGCTGTGGCCAAATGACGCAACGGATAAACCGCACGTTGATGACCATAACCCATATCGACGGCTACGATATACGCTTTTGTGCTGACAGGCATAAAAGTTTTGCTGAAAAAAAATTAAATATCCTGCATAATAAGATCAGCCACAGCCACTCCACTTGATAACGCGGTTTCCATTGACGGCGCGCCCAAATAATCACCGGCAAAATAATGACCATCATTCCCCTGTTTTGCCCGCGCTTCCGCTACAAAATCAGTCGTGGCAATAGGCATAGTTTGTTTCCACTGAATCGCAGCAACCAATTTGATTTTTTCAATCTGGGGAAATAATATTTTTAAATTTTTATTTAATTCTAAACTTAATTTGGAATTAGAAAAAGATTTGTCAGTGACTGTTTTATAATTGATAATTAGATATTCTGATTCTAATTTTGAGGCCATATTTTCGGCCCGAAACAAAGAAGTGATTTGATTTTGTTCAGGATAACACGGCGCGGTAAAAATCGCTGTCCAATTATTTTTGCCATTTATAGGCGGAAAATCAGATACACGTACTACTGCCGCGTAAAAATGCGTATAAGAAAATGGTGGAGCTTCAATACAATTTTTATATAACGCACTAACTGAATTAGCCCAGACAATCGCGTCAAATTTTTGCATTTTCCCTTGGACAGTTATTTTTTTATCATGTACCGCTGTTACCGTAGCGTTACAATGAATCTTTCCTCCTCTAGCTTTAATCGCGGACGCAACTGTGTTGGTAAATAATTGATTATTACCGCCAAAATAGCAACCAGTCCGCAAATCTCCATGCACCAATGTTTGATAGATAAAAGGAGCATAAAATGACATTTGAAATTGATCCAGCGCTGGATAACAGTATCCCTGATTTACACAATCAATAAACTTGGCCAGATTAGTCATTGCTCCATTTTTTTTTGGTAAAAATTCGGCGATTGTTTTACTGCCAAAATTTTGTATATCGGGTGTACGAAAATCCGGACGATTTCTTAACCAACCGGGAACTACACGCGTGGCAAACGCGACTTTTGCGGTCATGGACACGGGAATTTTTTTTTGACTATAGAATTTTCCGTTTGGTTCAAGCTGATAATAAATCTCCACGTTTTTTATGCACACCAATTTTTTGACCAAATCCAATTCTCTCATTATGCGATGATAATTATCATACCACGGATAAATAATAAAACCACCCACATCAACTGGATGATCATTCACCAATATACTTTTTACTCTGCCACCAACTTCTTCTCGCGCTTCAAACACAGTCACGGCATATTTTTCATCTTTGGTTAATTCATACGCTGTAGCCAAGCCGGACAATCCCGCGCCAATAATCGCGATCTTTGGCTTAGTTCTCATACCAATTCTTCAAACTTGCCGATAATTTTATTTTTCTGGACATTATTCCAAAAAAAATATTTGCCATTCATGGCGATATATATTCCCGGTGCCAAAGCTTGAGCCAAACCAAAAGCACAGCCAATATTAAACAGAGCATCGGAATTTCCAAATCTAAACGGAAGCATTGATCCGGTCAAAACAATAGTTTTATTTTTTATTCCTCCAGCCAAAACTTGCGCGGTTTGAACCATAGTATCAGTGCCATGAGTTATAACAATTCTATCTTCGACTGCATTCTGACAATTTTCTAAAATAATTTGTCGATGCGCATCGGTCATCAAAAGGCTGTCGATGAGCATGAGCGTGGTAATTTCCACATCAGCTTCGGATCGAGCGGCTTTCAATATCTCGGGCAAATGAGTATCTTTAAAAAATAACTCGCCGGTTAATTCATTATATTCTTTATCAAATGTTCCGCCCGTAACGAATAATCTGATTTTCATATAGTTCGACAGGCTTACTATAAAAAAGTGCCATAGTAAAAGTATACCATGGCACTTATTAATGTCAATGTAGTGTATTTATCCAGGAAATTTAACGATAGGACGACCGACGCGGCGCACCTCCGCGCGTATGTTGTGGCGTACGACTGGGATATGATCCGCGACCAGAGTTTGCCGAATATTGCGGACGAGACTGTGACGCAAATTCTTTTTGATAAGGAATTTTTGGTAATTCGGGAATAACCGACAAATCCGGTAAAGCCAAAACTGTAATTGATTTGCGCGTGAGGCGTTCAATATTTCGCAGTTCAAATCGTTGATTTGGTTCAACAAAAGAAATTGCTTTACCCGCACTTCCGGCTCGGCCAGTACGGCCAATGCGATGGACGTAATCTTCCAAATTATCCGGCAAATCAAAATTAATGACCAATTCAATATTTTTAACATCAATTCCCCGCGCGGCGATATCAGTGGCAATCAAAACCCGGAAAATGCCGGTTTTGAAACCGTGTAACGCGGCTTTGCGTTGCGCGAGTGATCGGTTGGAATGAATTTCCGTTGAACTATGCTTCATTTGGCGCACATTACTGGCAATTTTTTTTGCCCCATGTTTGGTACGAGAAAAAACCAAGACTGTTCCTTTGACTTGATCCAAAACCGCTTGTAATAACTTTGTTTTGCCTTCTTTAGAAATTACATAGGCGGATTGAACCACAGGCGCGGCCGCTGTGCCGGCCGGAGAAACTTCCACTCGTTGTGGAGCTTGCATAAACTTATGCGCAATTTGGACAATTTCACTCGGCATGGTCGCAGAAAATAACAATGTTTGCCGTTTTACTGGAACTAGAGACAAAATTTGTTTAATCTGCGGCGCAAAACCAATATCAAACATTCTGTCTGCCTCATCCAAAACCACCACGCTTACCGCTGATAAAGAAACAGTTTTTTGTTTTAAATGATCAGCCAAACGACCAGGAGTAGCGACAATAATATGTGGATTGCGCCGCAATTCTTGAATCTGTTTATGCATTGACGCGCCACCAATAACCACGGCAGTTTTAAGTCCCACACTAGTACCGATTTGACGAAGCGTTTCTTCTACTTGAAGAGCCAATTCACGCGTAGGAACTAAGACAAGGCCTTGGCCTTTTACTTGTGCCAAGCGCTGAATCATCGGCAGACCAAAAGCCAATGTTTTGCCCGTTCCGGTCTGAGCAATACCTACCAAGTCTTTTCCCAAAAGCGCAATCGGAATTGCCTGCTCCTGAATGGGAGTAGGCACGGTATATTTGTGACGTATTAAAACTTCCAATAACTTGTTGGCCAAGCCTAGTGCGGCAAAGCCCGATGTATCCTTTGTGTGTTCCATAAAATATATATGACCCGACATTCACTGGGCCATATAATGACACAAAGATTCGAGTCTGAATGAAAAATCACTATACTAAATTAACGATAGATTGTCAAGGCGATTTGTGGATTTATTTTGGAGTGGTGGTAACAATCTCCATAGCTTGACGCGCAGTAAAAGTATAAATCTGAAAAAGTTCCTCATTATTTCGATTAAGAACAGGGTGGTAGCTTATTCCCTGATTTTGAATCTTCTTAGCCAAAACATCAGGATGCAGTCCATCAAAACGAGAATCTGGGTTACGCAATGCCGCTGGCATGGTATGAATATAATAAAAATTCATGTCCGGATCAACTCCATACAAATTGGACAATTGCGCAGACAGATTGGTCATAACCATAATAGGCCAAGCCTCATAAAAAGTCCGACGCGCCAATGACCACAAAAGAAAACGTATTTCCAGTCGTGGATCGTACAAAAGTATGACTGACGCTTTTTTACCTTCACGCGGATGAGCTTGAGCATAGGCATTCATTTTTTTATTTAAATCTGCGCTTTTGGTAGTGGGTTTGAAAACTGACACTTTGTCTTGGAGCAGATTTTCCAATAGTTTATCCAAGGCCTGAACGCCATTATTAGGTACAATAAGCGAAGGCGCATAGGCCAGTAAGCGCGGGCCAAACGGTTTAGCCTGTCCTCCCCACAGCACACTGTTTACTGTAAACAAAAGTTCATACAAACAAAAAATTAAAAAAATAATCCAAACAATCCGAGGTTTGAATATCGCCATTAACTCATCAATAAAAACCGCGCTGATCGCGCATAAAAATGGCACGACATAAAATAAAAACCTGATAGCTGAACCAAAAGACAAAGTCATAGCCAGCAAACATCCTGTTGAAAGTAATAAAACTTTTTGTCCCAATGGAACATATTTATTTTTAATCCAGCACTTGGCAGTCAAAAAAATCATTGAAGCCAAACCAGCCAAAGAAATAGCAAAAAAAACCGGTGAAAAAATCGAACCAAAATTGGATAATCCGGCCAGGCGATGGAGAATCGATCCCCGTTCTTCTTTGCCAGACAAAAACAACCAATCCGGTTTTATATCCTGATGCAATAAACTGGCCCATTGCAAATCAAAATGATGTCGGCTTTGGTACATCTCGATGTTATAAATAAATACCGGAGAAATGATTAGTAAAAAACCAAGTATTCCTATCCAAAAAGTTTTTTGTCGATAGATATGTTTTTCATTGATTAAAAACAAAGCATACACCGGCACCATTGCGAGTGCCACATATTTAGCAATCACACTGAGTCCCAAACTAATCCCCCAAGCCACGAAATAACGAGGCTGTTCGCGCGCGCGCAGAAAAAAATACAAAGTGAGTAAAATAAAAAATAAAGTAATTGATTCCATCATCGCTGTGCGAGCATAGAACACGGCCAAAGAATTAAACGCAAACAAAATCATCGCAATCAAGGCACTGCGCGCAGTAAACAATTGCCTCATAATTAAACCAAGCAATCCGACTGACAAAATACCCAGCAAAGCTGATGGCAAACGCATGACAAACACACTCACTCCAAAGACAGACAGAAACAAATGCTGAAACAAAAACACCAACGGCGGATGATCATGAAACGACAATCTTACCCACCACGGCACAGCCGTAAACCAATCATACGGCGTTGTCTGCAAATCACTGGCCAAAGAATCAATCATACCAATACTGCGCACCATATAGGCCGGCTCATCACCGGCAATTTCTCCGGAAGATAAAAAAATAAGCCGTAAACAACTGGCCAGTAAAATAATACATAACAATTGATAGCGAAAACGTATTCTGAACATAAAATATAGTGTATCACACTTGACCAATCTAAAACAAAAACCACCCCGAGTGATCGGGATGGTTTTGGTTAATTAAAGTTAATTAAAGTTAATTAAGTGGACAAAAACTCTATGAAGCAGTAAAGGTTATGACGCCATTACAACTACCTCCTAAAGCAGTCCCTGCAGTACTAGGAACTATATCTAAAATCCACCAAGTAGTTGAGGGTGCTTCAGTAGTAGTAACCGTTTGCTTACCATATCTTATAGCTAAATTTCCAGAAGTTCTAAATGCTTCAGCACTGTTTGATGAAGAAACAACTTTTGTAGTAGCTTGAGTAGTATAACTAGTAAGCGTTGATGTTGTGTAGGCTAGACTTGATACACCGATAGTTCCAACTGTACAATTAAACGGATTGCTCTGTACTTGAATTGTAGTAGAGGCATTGTTACCACTATTAATTATACGTATCGATTGCGCCGATCCTATACTTCCGACAACACCTGATGCCGCACCATAGGCAATTGAACCAAAATCCAAAGTGGAAGAAACATTGATGGATGTCAGTGTCGCAAGTTCAAAGTTAATTGCAGTAGATGTAGCGGAACGAGCACCATTACTATCAATGGCAATTGCTTCAGCCTTCCAATTTTGGGCTGAATAAGCACCGCCAGCCGAACCAGCACCACCCGAATCAGTGGCATCAGCAAAATGCTTGATAGGGAAAGTACATCTAAAACCTACTTGAACAGTAGAGCTTGGTGTACAACCATTATCGATAAAAATACAACGACTAGTACTGGTAATCAAGGGATCGCCATCACCCGTGTTATCATTAGAATTAATGTAGCACCTCATATCATTTTTTTCTGTGGTACTGGAAGAACAACCTAGACCAGGTACAGTGTTGTGACGATAGACATATACTTCAAGCCGACCACTGGTACTGGCAACTTCAAAACAACCATTGTTGTCACTGACTTTGCCATATACATATAACTGTGTGTAAGTCTGTTCATTGAGAGTAAGAGGGGTGGTACTAGGAGAACTGAGCAAAGTTCCCGCTCCTGAAGTACTGGTGTTAACCGTAATACTGTCAATCGTAGGCGTGGCGTTACTGACAGTTGCAGAAAAAGTGTTATCGTCGGCTTGAGAACGCAGTGAAACAAATACAAGGAGTATAAGCACACCGGCCACTCCCAGAAAGAGAGCAACAAGATAGTGGTTATACTTAGTTTGGGGATGTTCTTGCATAATCGTACATAATATGATTTAAAATAATGGATTATTTTTTGTCTTTTTTTAAAACCTCTACTGATACATTTGTTGCGTCATCAGTTGTACCCTTAACAAATGCCTTGATCTTTACGGTGTCATCTGGACTTGAATCACCAGGAGTTGCCGCAGGTGCCGAGGGTAAAGGGACAGCTTTTGTTCGTGTATACCAACTTCGTGGTTTACTATTTTTTTGTGATGTTGGTTGCGCGAGGATAATTATCCCAGCCAAGATAGAAATCCCTACCCATCCAATACCGATGGGAATAAGATATTTACTCATATACACCTCCTCTCAAAATAACGGTCTGCTTATAACTCATAGAATAAAATTAAACGTATCTTTATTAAATTAATTTAATTATACATTATTTTGCTAGATATATATATATCAAAATTTTAGCTGTGGATAAACTAGCTTTTTTTGTAATGATGTTTAAAATACCAAACACCAACAGCCAATATAATGATAAATACAATAATGAAAATATAGGAAACAAATCCAACTGCGGAACTAACTATGATCGTCTCCAATTTATGGGCAGTTTTTTTTATGCCATATTCAAAATAAGCGTCAAAAGTATATTCTCCTTTACTATCGGGTCGAAATGTCAGAGTATATTCAACATTTTGCCCTTTGCCCACCGTCTTTTTTTCCGCACGCATTAAATCAATTATTTTGCCATCTTTGGTAATTTCCACATACCAAATTGGATCTAATACCACTCCGCCCGTATTGGTAAACAAACCGGTTAATTTGACCAAATCACCTGATTCGAAGGTGTTTCCATTAATTTTAAAGCTGTCAAAACTACCGGCCTGCGCCAAAGTACCGGTAGGCCAGACTTTAATAATACGATCAGTCTTTAAGGTTGAGATAACTTTGTCATCCAGATAAAATGAAAATGAAGCACTATATTCTCCAAGTGGAAGATTTTTTGTTAAACCAGCATTGATTCGACTAAGTTCTCCTGGCAATACATATTCAAGGGAACTGCCCGAAATGGTTTCGGAAATTATATTGGCGGGATCAGTTATATCAACGAAAACAGCATCGATACGTTCTGGTTTAACATCTACATTCCCGGTATTAAGTAAAGAAAATCCAAAAATAACCGGCTTATCAATTTCGGTATCATCGGCTGAAACATTACTAATAAACATTGTTTTTATTTGTTGGTCAGTGACGGTAAATACGACATGAGCGATCACACCAGATGTGATTGATACAGAATTTCCACTACTATTAATAACTTTATTTGGATTGGGCTGACTCATAAATTCCAACTCTGCCGTATGTTTACCATTTTGCGCATTCATTGGTTTAATATGAATGTCAATATTGGCGCGATTTTGACCAGCCGGAATAACAATGGGACTCTTGGGAAGACTAATATAGGAAGCGGCCTCACCTCTTGCTTTTATAGAGAAAAAGACATCTTCTTCGCTTGCCGTGTTGGTTAGAATTAGTGTCCGCGAGATATCAACTCCATTTGCCAGATTTTCTGCCTCAAGAGTGCCTGGAGAAATTCCAATTGCCTGAGTCATACTCGGCGCAAAAATTCCGGTCAATAAAAAACCAAAAAAAATACTGCTTATTCCTACTCGACTTAAGAAAAAACGATCGGGCATAAAAAAATAATTAAGTACTTTTAATAAGTACTTTTAAATTTTTTCCGAAAAACAAAGCCAATGCCAATACACAGAATTACGAAAATTACTCCTAAACCGATGATTTTCCCGGAAAAAGTAGATTGTGGTGTCGTAGAAAGTGGGGATACCGGTCGACCAATTGTTTTCATAATAGTTGCCGTACCCACGACCACTCCTTTTGATTGAATGTTAATTTTGAAACTATAATTACCCGGAGACAAAAATTTTGTGATTGGTACTGTAAAAAGCCGGTTAGTCATGGGTGCAAGTAAGCCAGAGACAATGGGAATAGTTTCATTAAAAACCATTGATCCATCCAGTATCCCTTCAAGAGTCAGATCGTCAATGGTTACTGGCACGTTACCACTGTTTACTCCTACAAAAGATACGTCTAATTTTTCTGGAGATTCGTTCAAAGAATTAATACTAATATTTCTCACTCCAAAATCAGAAATTTCCTTGTCAGTAACGGAAAAATTAATTTTTCCCGAAATATTTGAAAGAAATGAAAATTCATCGGTACTTTGTTTTCCTGTGGGACTTACAAGAATTTCCACTGTGTAGTTTTTAGGTTTTGCCTGACGTGGCTCCACAGAAAAATCCAAGGGTACTTTTTTAACTCCGGGAGAAAATTTCAAAATATTACTTTTAAAATGGATGAATTCTTTGCCTTCGTTTTGTAATTCAATTGAATAATATTGAGTTTCATCCGTGTCTGACCGAGTAATAAATATGGTTCGCTCTACAGTACTGCCATTTCTTACCCCATTAATCTCCGTGTATGATGGACTAATGCCTAATGCTTCCACACAAACTGTCCAGCCAAAACTAGCAACTACTGTAATAAAAATAAGCAAACTTTTGTTTGTCCGCGCAGCACACTGAATCATCATATATTTTTTTTAAATAAGAGTCACTTGTATAAGTACAGCCAGTATACTATACTTGGTCTGATTTTTATATATTATTTATTTTTTAATGTGGATAACATTAGTATGACCAAAATAACCCGACTCCGAAATGTGGCAATAATCATTTTTGTTTTTTTATTAAGTGCATTATTGTATCTCCACTTTTACTATTTTGCGCTTCCAACCATTCCTCTCTCTGATCAAAAAGTAAATCCTAATCTTGGTCTCATAGCCGTACGCTCGCTTAATGCCGAAAAACCCAATCTAAGCATCTATCGCTTACACGATGCCAAATCAGAAATATTTGCCGGAAATTGGCAAATGCAATACATGACAAACGAACAAATTGCAGTGTATGGCAGTACAGCAGACCATCCCGAACAACAAAAATTTATTCTTCTGGGAACAGCGAGGGGCAGTATCAAAGATATTTCAAAACTTCCCGGACAAATAACCGCAGTTGCGGCCAATAAAGAAAACAGCTATCTTCTGTTGATGGGTTTTAAAAATGATCCCAAAAATCTAAAAACAACCACTACGCCAAAGACATACGTTTGTGTTACGCCCAAAAATATTCTAGCATACGATAATTGTTTGTCGGTTACGGACACTATTATACCGACCAAAATTCATGACACTTCTACTCCTTACCAAGCATACTGGAATGATGCCAAAGATACTGAATTGATAATTACCGAAGTGGCGGGAAAACAACGTTCCTGGACATATGACGCGGTTACGAAAAAGCTGGATATGATTGATAGCAAAAATCCCGCTAATATTCCGGAACCAACTTTTGTCAGCGCGGGAATGAATATGCTCTATAGTGTACAACGCTGGAGTTCGCTGGCCATGATAACTGAACTGAAAACCAATAAAAAATTCTTTTTCCGGATTCCTTCAACTTCAACAATAATACCTTTAGCTGAGGGTTACGCGTTGGTTGCAAATCAAGAGAAAACCTATATCCTAAACCTTGCCACACGAACCACGAGTGAATTTGTTCCTTTGTCAACTTCAACCCCAAGCCAAATCATTACTTATTATTCTTACTATTAGTCAGAATTTTTCCCACAATGTTGGAACGACTGATTGAACCATATACGCGCGAATCTGTGCTGTGCGCTCGATTATCGCCAACGACAAAATAATTCCCGGGATTAACAATATATTCTTCCGGCGCTCTTTGAAATTTATGTGCCAGTGTATACACATCTTGTTTCAAATATGGTTCATTCAATTCAAATGTTACATCGGTTTTACTTTTAACATAAATTTTTCCCCGTTTGACAATCACCACTTCTCCGGGTAAACCAATAATTCGTTTCACCATCAATTTCTGATTTTGCGGATCAATGACTTGTACCACATCATAGCGCTCGGGCAGGGAAAACAAATACACCAACTTATTCACCAAAAAAAAATCCTCGTCAATAAAAGCCGGCTCCATAGAAGGTCCATTTATTCGCCCCGGACTGATGAAAAAAAACCGGACAACAGCAAACGCATAAAAAAATATCATTGCCAAAAAAAGCACAAAACCAATATATCGTTCAAAGAAATGTATTTTGGTAAGCCAGTCTTTCATAGACGATTCAGTGATCATATAGTATACTGAACTTATCTATTTATTTTTACTTATGACAACTAATAATTTTTTGCTCGGTATTATCGCCATTGGCAAAGATGTTGGTCTATTTTTTTTAAGTGTGGCGGAAAATAATCAATTGATAGGATTTTTTATTGGTTTTGTTATTGCCGTGCTTATTACTGGTTTTATTCTGACCAAAAATCCGCGACATATTCCTCTTATCCTGAGATATTCCACCACAGAAAGTTTTGCCCGCATTGCCAATCAGGGAAAGCACAGCAAAGTCTATTATACTGAATTTTCTCATTTCTTGAAAGTATATACTCAGGTTCGAATTGTTTTTTATGTTTCTTTTATTGTGCTGTGCATTATGATTGCCACCACAGTTCTGGTATATAGGCCATAAATTGATAAAAAGTCTTTGAGAATAATGCCAACAACCATTCAAAAAACATTCGTATAAAAGATTTGTTGGTAATCTTAGCCACAACGCCCGAACTATCGGGCGATGGCAAACTAGGCACTAAAATATAGGCGGCCGGACTTTCCAAACGCAATTTTCGAGAAATCGGATCAAGCGAACGAGATTTTAATTCCTCACTGTCCAAAGTATCAATATAATATCCGCCATCTGTTTCATAATATGTTTGGAATCCTCCGGCCAGACTTGTCCAATTACCGGCTTGGCTGTAGACGATAATATAAAAATAATAAATTTCTCCAGGCTCAATTTCATCCAGAGAAATTTTGTGATTATTTTGCAATACCGTATCCTTGATTTGGCGCGATTCGTCCAAACGTGTTCGACCATATTCAACGAGCGCGGACGTGGGCATATCGGTGGCAAATATCATGTAAACCATTCGAGGATTATGCGCATCATAAATAATCTTTACGGGTAAAAGAGAAACAGCCAGTCTGGCCGCTTTTTTTTTCACTGTGGTTGTGGCCGTTGCTGTTGAAGTGACTTTAAAAGGCTCATCCAAATCCGGATCTAAAACCGCCGGCTCAAAAACAAATTCAGGAGCTTTAAATTCAGGAAAAATAATCTGGGGACCATGCGGCGCCCATCCTCCGGATGACACTGGAGAAGTTGGGCTTGGTGAATCACTGGGACTGTCGGCTGCCGGAATGATTGTGACGGTTACTTGTGTTGAATCGGCCAAAACTGCCCATGGATAAAAAACAGTAATAAAAAACAAAGAAAAAATAATGAGCCTTAAAATTTTATGATAAAACATAAAATAATCATTTGAATTTTCGTCGTTTTAACCAAATAAATATACCAACAAATATCACCATTATTGCGGCCAGAATTATGACATTGCTTTTAATAATTTCTGCGATTAAGCGTAGATAATGTCCGCGAATACTGCCAGGTTTTACGGAAAAATTTATGCGCCGCTCACCGCCTTCAGTCAAACGATAGCCTTCAAAAACTTTGATATAGGCTGTGTATTCACCAACATTTAAATTATGCGGCACAGTAAGTATAATTTCTTTAGTGGTAAACGGTGAAACTGTTTCAACTTTTTTGATTTCCACTCGTTCTACGAAATTTTTTTCATTCTGATCATAAACATCCACTTGGACTTTGGTTGGCCCTGTCCGCGTATTGCCGGTATTTTGAACAGTTAAAATAAGCTCGGCAGTTCCCGGAATTTTCCAACGCATCCACGGCACCGACGCATAAGCAGAAAACATCTTAACAGCCGGTAAAATAAAATCAGTAACCGCAGTTTTAATTACTACTAATTCCACCGGAACCGAAGTTCCCAAGACTGTTTGCGTACTGTAACGACTGTCTTTTTCCGTCACTATTTCCGTAATTGTTATACTTCCGTGATACGTGCCAAGACTGGCATTCACCGGCGCTTGTATCCGGAATGGAATCAAAAGCTGATGCTCATTTTTTTCCCAAACAATCTCTCTGCCTTTATCCGAAATAATCCATGAGCCAGAGGAAAAATCAATGCCAAGATGAACAATTGATGTTTTTTGCGCATCGCTCCGACTAAGCGTTAGTACGGAGACAGCGGATGATCCCAGCAATAAACGCTCATTAATTATTTTAGCCGGAGAAATACCTAAACCAGCGCTCACCTGATGCGGATTAAAAATAATCATTAAGGCAATAAAGAGTACACTATAAAATTTTAAGACACGCATATATTTTATGGCCAAGGTAATTGATTAATACGACCCAAAAAAGAAATGACTCCACTGTAAACACCCGCCTGAACACCAAGCGGCGCTTGCCAACCCCAAAAGATATTTTTAGTCTGCAAAGTACTTGAACTGGTTGTTTTGGGAATATTAATATCAATCGTGGTACTGACCGCTGTCAAAGACGTACTGGAAGCATAAAACGTATTGGAACTCGTGGCATAACGCTGAGAAGAAACAGGAACAATCGATCCGGTAGTTTGGCTCGTCATATCAGCTCCATAAATATCAATATCAACGGACGTATTGCCGGTCGAAGTAACTGTGGTGGTAACAGTTAACGGCATATTTTCGCCCGGACTAAATTGGCCATAATTTTTGGATGATGTCGTAACATCAATTCCCACGAGTGATACCACTTCAGGCGAGCCCGCAGTACTAAAAGCCGATCCTGTTTGCGGAGCCGCATCAGTCGCTGTAATATATGCCCGCCAATATTCGCTGGACCATGGAGTAGTATCACTCCCATCAGTGGGATCAGCGTGAAACTGCAGAGCAAAAGTACAGTTTGCCGTACAACTATTGCCACTGCAGCCGGTCAATTGGCATGAAGTAGAATAACAATTATTATCATCAGTCGTACAATTGTTGGTATTGGTAACACCGGAACGATAGATAACTGCGGTCGCGGAAATAATATCACTATAGCCATTAATGTCAGTAATAGTCGCACTCGCCGTAACTGTAGTTGTCGTATTTTCAGTTAAGGTAATGTCTGATCCGTTATTTAAAGTAACACTCGTTACCACTGGCGCCGGATTGGTATAGGTTACACTGCCATAGGCCTCATATAAGGTTGAACTCACGGCTGTGCCTTCAACTGTTTGCACATTTTTAAAACGTATGCGCAGTCCATCAAGTTGCGTTTGAGTCAAAGTAAGGCCACTAAACGTAGCGCTGGACCAGCCTGCGACTGTGCGATTGGAAACTTGCTGGGAACTGCCATACTGACTTGATTCGGTATCATTCCACAAAGATAATTCCCATTGCATATTGGTGTTGCCATTATCATAATAAACCCAAACCGCGACATCGGTACTGGTTGGCGCTCCGCTTAATGTAGTCATCGCAAACGTATCGGCTTGAGTATTGGCACAAATTATAAAATCACCCGTATCCGGAGTCGTCGGTTGGCGAACAGTCTCATCAACAGTGGCATAATGGCTTCCGGCTGGTGTGGGAGTACAACTAAGCGCAGTTCCATCGCCATTGGGATCAATAATCCCAATGGAATCAGAGGCAATTTGCCACTGACTTATTTCTTGAAACGTTGAGCTGGCAGTTTTTTCCCCATTGGCAAAAAAACTGGCCGGTCCAAGCATAAATAAATACGGACTAATATCGGGCGCGTCAAAATCGTACGTAAGTTCATAGACATCGCCGGCTTGCCAAACAATTGGCCAGTTAAGGACTTGAACATCCCCTTCTTCCCGAATAATCGGTGGAATTATTTTTTGTTTTTTAATTAAATCAATTGATGATGTCGCACTGGAAGAAATTAATTTTAATTCCACAGTGGACAAATCAAAGCTGGCCGGAATTCGCTCCTCCAACGTGCCTATTACGGGATTATGAACTTTAAAATTGAGACGAACCGGATAACCGGCCGGAGGAAAAATACGCGTTGGACCGATTCGTTCTATTTCCACTGGCATTTCCGCACGAACTTCAAATATATTTTTAATTTCATAGCCATTATCCAGATTTTTTAACGTCATCGTATATGTGCCAATTTCTTGAGGCGTAAAATAACTGTAATAATCAGGCACATCAACCACATTGTTTGGTCCGCACAGTCCTGATCTCTGAATAGCGGGCATTGCCTCGCCACCATTGGGCAAAGCAACGCGTAATAATAATTGAGCGTCACAAATTGTATGTCCATCGTCACGCAGAGCCGCCATTTGCATATACACCGGTTTACCCGGCATTATAATTGAACTATTCGTATTGATTGCCAGTACTCCCCAGGTAAAATCCTCTTCATGGGCGTACACGCCATCCGGAGAATACACATCAACTTTGAGCGTATATTTTCCCGGCTTTAGACTGTGGAAATTATTTTCCATGGCAACCACGAACGCATTGGCTGAATTAAATTTCACTTCCGGTTCCAAAGCCGGCTCACGTTTTCCCTCATCATCAAGCACGGCTGTTTCTACCGTTATGGCACTGGCAATTGTTCCCATAGTTGGAGCAGGTTTATCGGAAAAAAGATTAACTATTGCATCAACCACAGTACTCACAATAGTTGGCGGAGGTGGTTCTGGTTTGGTATATTCAAAATTAAATTGCGGATTTTCTTCAGAAACAAAATCGGTTTTTTCCGAAACCAATTTAACCGGCGATGTTTCATCGGACAGACCAATCGTATCCGGATCAAGTTCCAGCCAAACCGCGTCCACAAATAAATTTTTTAACGGATCGAGTGTTTCACCTTGACGAATCAACCGAACGCCAAGCCGTTGAATTTCTGAAACATCAGTAATAGCTGGCAGCGAAAAAAAGAAATATCCCTGATTAATGGCATTGGAATTTTCCAAATGCAAATCAATTAAGCCAACTTCTTCCCAATTCCCTCCCAACGTATACTGGACAATTAATTTTTGACTCACGCCGGCATGATTGGCAAACGATAAACCCAATTTGGCACCAACAATTCTACGAATTTTTTTTTGCAGACTAAGATCAGATAAGGCAAATTGACCAAATTCCAAAAAAGAAATCTCAGGTGTTTTTTCTGACGATTCTAATGATGGTAAAATAACGGGAAGAACAATCGAATTCTGATTTGATTCACTTTTTGGAGTATTGACCGCTTCATTTGATTTAATTGGTTCAAGCAAAGGTTCTGTAGGCAAAACAATTGGTGGAACTACGGGAACTTCTGGTTTGATTGGATCTGGCGATTCAATTGGAGCGGGAATTGCGACTGGTTCAGGATCGGGAATCGGCTCTGGTTTTGGTGTTGGTGTTAGTATCGGTATCGCTATTGGTTCTGGCGCTGTGGCTGGTGCTGGTTCTGACTTTGGTTCAGGAGTTGGGACGATTATTGGTTCAACCGGAGGATTGGTTGGTGAAGCATTATTTTCCGTTGTTTCTGTTTGCGCCAAGACCGGCAAGGACCAAGGAAAAAAATAACGAAAAAGAGAAAAGCCAACTTGTTCGGATTGAGATGGAATAGGAGATGCTTCAATTGGAATTGGTGCTGGTGGAGTTGGCTGAGGTATATCTTCTGGAGGAGATGGAGGGGGAAGTGGAGTCTGATCTAGTGGAACAGATAGTGGAGCTACTGGCTGACTTGATTCAATCGGTGCCAATTGTTCGACCGGATTTGGAGTCGGAGTTATTGTTGGCTCAGTTGGATTTGCTTGAAAAGGAATTTCTGTTGGAGGAATCGGATCATTCGGAATTGACGGAGAAGGAATCGGCGATGTTTCAATAGTTGGCCTTTCTGTAACTGGAGTCCGCGCCAAAGCGGAATTATCCAAACTAAATTGAGTTAAATCCGCTGTCTGTGATAAATCTCGTCTAAGCGCTGACATAGGATTTTGCCAATTACTGGAAAATGAAGCTGGCTCGGCAATAATCGATTGTTTGGCATTAGCTAAGAGAGAAAATGATGTTTGGTTAAATAAAAAAAATGCCAATAAAAAAATAATCGTAAAAACAAATTCTCTTGTTCTTTGGCGTATCATAAAATACTTGAACATTGTAGTCTAAGTATACAAGAAAAAATATATTTGGTAAATAAAATAGCGAATTAGTTAATCTGCAATATAACGGTATCTACTTTTGACACCGATAACAATAATGCGTGCCGCGACCGGCGATTTTTATTTTGAGAATGGTGGCCGGACATTTTTTACATTTAAGTTTGCCACGGCCGTAAACTTGGAGAAATCGTAAAAATCCCCCGCTTTGTCCGGCAGTGTCCACAAAAGTATTGAACGTGGTGCCCCGATGTTTAATTCCTTTCGCAATAATTTTTTCACAAACAGAATGCAAGCGTTTAATTTCAGTGCCGGTCAAATTTTTCGCCGGACGCATCGGCCTGATTCCGGCCGCAAAACAAATCTCGTCCGCGTAGATATTACCAATGCCCGCGATTAAATTTTGATTAAGTAACAAAGCTTTAAGGGAAGTGGTTTTATTTTTTAGCACAGCGGAAAAATTTTCCAATGTAAAATTTTTTTGCAACGGTTCAATGCCATATTTTTCTTTAATTATTTTCAACTCTTCGGACGTAACCAATTGCAAATAACCGAACAAACGCAAATCATTGAAAAATAAAACCGCGTCATTTGGGAAATAAAAAATAACGCGCGTATGACGATCGGGCAAATGAGCGAATTTTTGCGCGAACAACGAATGTCCGCCGGCAATAATTGTGTTGCGATCGCGATATATCAATTGGCCGGTCATTTTAAGATGAATCAGCAAAAAAATGTCTTTTTTATCCAACGTCGCAATGAGCAATTTACCGATTCTATCAATGGACAAGATTGATGCGTCGATGAGCGTATTTTTAAATTTTTTTAAAGTTGGACGAACAATTCTCGGCGCCGATATTTCCACTGCAGTAATTTTTTGACCAATAATTTTGGCGTTTAAATCACGACGAATTGTTTCCACTTCGGGTAATTCGGGCATATTATTTTTCGTGGTATAAAAATGCAGGACATCATGAAGGACGTTGGAACTATTTTACAGGATGCAAAGGGTTATATCTATATTCCGAATTTCGTTATACTCGCACAATAAACGGCTCAAGGTCGATAAGATTTAAAAGACGCGATTCGCTCACATGTTTCATCACACCATAACTTGGCTGATGAGAAAACCCGATATATTCAACCTTTTTCTCCAAGTGCGTTATTTTTTGTATTGCTGGTATAAGATCAGTATCTGAAGAAACGACAATAGCAACGTCATACAGATTTTCATACGCTCCGATAAGCATATCCGTTGCTATTTGCACGTCAACACCTTTTTCATGAACCTTCTCACCAGCCACGCGCATAAGATATCCTTTTTTTACCACAATATTCTGTGCTTTAGATGACAGGTGGTTGAACAACCGGATCTGAGAAAACCGTAATTTTTGTGCATACTCATCATCCAATTTGGCGCGGACAACTCCCACGTAGTAGGTAACACCGACTATCTCTCTTTTTTGAGCCACCAAATTAGCCATCCCACGATAATGAAAAGAGAGAAGATTTTTGATCTCCAAAGATTTCAACTTGAAATACAAGTTGCTCCCATCGATAAATATTGCAACACGCATACAGGGTCAAAAAACAAAAACCCCACCGTGTCCCCTTTCGAGAAGCAGAGTGGGTGGTTTTAGTAAAGTCAGTATATCAAACATATCAGCGTTGTCAAATGGTGTATATTTGCGGTCGATAACATAAAATATGGTATTTGTTTTTTCATCTGTCATTACACGGTGGCAGGCGCGGTCGGAATCGGACCGACGACGGAGGTTTTGGAGACCCCAGTGATACCATTTCACCACGCGCCCATATTTTTTACCCTCCTCCAAAATATTTTGTGTAAACCAACGAAACTATAATACCCAAAAAATAAAAAAAAAACAAGCCTCAGTATCTTCCAAGGCCTGATAGAAAATCGCGAATAATTTATGGTTAATTTGGCGACTGAATGGTGGTAGATGGCGTTTCGGTTTTTTTATCATTGTCAAAACCGGAAACAACCAAGTACATCAGAAGTAAAAACACCAATGTACTGATAAAACCAAAAGGCAATCCAAACCAAACCGCGGTCGTGGCAATTATGGTCGGCAAAGTTGTGGCATAAAAACCAGTCGCTAAAATTTCTTTATATGTCCACGCAAATTTCCGCACTCGCGCCACGATGTATACCACGCCCGTCAGGAATAAAAGCCCGATAAATTTCCCGATAAGCAAAACAAAAACTCCAATCGCCAACAGTACGACACCAATCCAATGTCCATACGATCGAACTTTGGCGATTCCGTCTACAACATTGGCCTTGGTAAAGACCGTGTCATCAGGCAAACCCGCAAATGTTTCGGTTTGAGTGGTTTTATCTTCAGAATTATAAAAAGAAAAATAATCGCGCGTGATCAAAATAATCGCGTCATGATCCGCATCTTTTTTTAGTGATTCAATTGATGGTGTTGAAGTACTTTCCGTATCAATCACTATCCGCACACTATCATCGCCAAATAATTTATCCGCCACAAATGGCTGGGGGAAACCCGTAATTGCCAGTTTTTCATTCTTCCACGTAGCAGTGAAGTCGGGAGTATTTTTGACGATTTCAGTTTCAGCTGTTTCCAAAACTTTTGGAAGCGCAAAAAAAGCAAGTTGAATCAAACGTAAAGCAAAAATCAAAACCAAAAAAATAACCGCATAAGCGAATGCTCGACCCAAACGGCCACGCTGTTCGCGAAGCCAAGCAACGTTAAACAAACTATTATAAAACGCGGTTAGAATCCACATAGCTTATTTGGTTTCTTTATGCAAAGCATGCTTTCGGCAATTTTTGCAAAACTTCTGTAGTTCCAAGCGATTCTTGAGCGTCTTTTTATTTTTACTCGAAAAATAATTAATGGTTTTGCATTCCGTGCACTCAAATTTGATCATGTTGTCTTGAGACATATTTCTAAAATAAAAACTAAAATTGAAATTGCAATCTCTACCACTAACTGCAATAGTGAATATGATACCAAGTAGTCTGGAAAAAATCAAGAGGGAATGCTACGATACATGTCTATGCGTACCACTAATCGAAAATCGGATAAATTTACCGGGCAAAAACAAGACCCGTTGATAACTGCCGAAAAAATCAAAGAACTCACGGAAAAATTGGCCGGAATGAAAACTAAAAGACCAATTCTTGCGGCTGAAGTGGGAAGATTGGCGGAATTGGGCGATTTTTCGGAAAATGTGGAATACCAATTGGCCAAAGGAAAATTGCGCGGATTAAATAACGCGATTCTGGTTTTGGAAAATCAATTGACGCGAGCCGAAGTAATCATGACACCAAGCCAGAC
This sequence comes from Candidatus Magasanikbacteria bacterium RIFCSPHIGHO2_01_FULL_41_23, assembly GCA_001782805.1. Lineage (GTDB taxonomy): Bacteria > Patescibacteriota > Patescibacteriia > Magasanikbacterales > UBA922 > 2-12-FULL-41-16. The sequence continues at coordinate 195,728 of MFPT01000002.1, forward strand.
TGATCGTGTGGAAATTGGTCACAGCGTGACCGTTGAATGTAATAATAAACGCCAACAATATCACATTCTGGGATCAACCGAAACCGATCCGAACCATGACGTCATTTCTTATAATTCCCCGATTGGCGCGGCATTGATTGGACACCGAGTGGGTGAAAAATTACTCGTTGTGATCGCGAATAAAAAAGAAATGGAATATACGATTATTGAGATAAAATAAAAACAAAAAAAACACCATGCATATGATGTTTTTTTGTGGGAGCCGATCAGGAAAGATCGGCGGCTGGTGGGTAGAAAGAGCGACCGATAGCAGACAGCACCGAGTTGGTGCTACTCATCAAAGAGGTCATTGAACAAACCTTCTTTGAAAATTTCCTGTGTTTCGGGCAAGGCGAGGATTTGTTCCATCCCCATGATGTAGCCGCATTCTTTGGCGGCTTCGATGACATCAGGAGAACTCCGGTTGATCCGGTACCTCGTTTTGTGTTCATGACTCGGCACGAGGGTGAGTCCACCTCTTTTGAAGGCTTGGTCAACGAACCAAAAAGCGTTGAGCTCAGGGAGTTCATGGAATCCCGGAACGGCCTTGATCATGCCGAAGGTAATCCAATTGGCTTTCCAGTGAGCCTTCACCACCAAAGTAAGAGCCGCGAGATATTTCTCCGTGAATGTTTGTGGTCTATCTGACATCCTTCCACTCCTTAAAAGCCTGCCTTTTGGATTGTGAACTAAGGAGAAAAATAATGTACCACGTACCCCCCCCCGCGTCAAGAAAATATGCCTCAAAAAAATACAAAAAAACTGCTTTATTAAATGCAGTCTTTTTTTGTGAGCTATATATTTTTTATGTTGACATCTGTTTTTAATTTATATATAATCACCCCGCTTTATTAATTAAAAATTTACGCGCGCCTAGCTCAGTTGGTTAGAGCATCTCGTTTACACCGAGAGGGTCGAGGGTTCGAATCCCCCGGCGCGCACCCAGGCCGCCTTAGCTCAGCTGGTAGAGCAACAGTTTTGTAAACTGTGGGTCGTCGGTTCAAATCCGACAGGCGGCTCCCCTCGGCAAGCTCGCTTGTGATGAGCCTGTCGAATCGGGGTAAACAATACGCCGTTGTAGCTCAGTTGGTAGAGCGCGTCCATGGTAAGGACGAGGTCACCAGTTCGATCCTGGTCAATGGCTCACATAAAACAAAAAACAAATCCCCTGAACTGATTTCAAGGGATTTTTTTGTACTTTATTTAAACTGAAGCTATTAGGCTGTTTTGCACGATGGACATTTTTTGCACGAATCGCAAAAAAGCATGGCCACGGCCGAAAGACCGACGAGAGCGTAAACCGCGCGTTCCACCATTGGCCAACTGCCAAGAAGAGTGGTTACCAAGTTCCATTGGAAAAATCCAACGAGACCCCAATTGAGAGCGCCGACGAGTACCAATAGACAAGCGAGCTTATGGACACTGCACATTCCTTTCATCATATATTAAAAAAATTAATGTAACTTAAGTAAATTTAGTATACCACACCAAAAAGACCAGACAAATCTGTATATGATATACTGTGGATAAGATTTTTTAACTCAATATGAAATTACTTAATTTACCGGCTCCGGAATTTACTCTCAAAGACCAAAATGGATACGAACATGGCCTAAAACAATACCAAGGAGAATTTATTGTATTGTATTTTTATCCCAAAGATGATACACCCGGATGTACAACCGAAGCTTGTTCGTTTCGTGATGAATTAAATAATCTTAAAGAACACCATGTTCAAGTTCTGGGAGTAAGCGCGGATACTATTGAATCACACAAAAAATTCGCCGACAAATTCAAACTTAATTTTCCCCTACTCGCGGACATGGATAAAAAAGTTGTGAATGCTTATGGCGTTTGGGTGGAAAAATCAATGTACGGAAAAAAATACATGGTGATTCAACGCGACTCTTTTTTGATTGATAAAAACGGAATAATTATTAAGCATTACGAAAAAGTAAAGCCGGAAAAACATACGGCTGACGTACTCGCTGATATACAAAATTTGCTTGCCTTAAAAGGTTTACCGTGAGCTTTTCTGAAAAGGTTTACCGTGAGCTTTTCTGAAAAGGTTTACCGTGAGCTTTTCTGAAAAGGTTTACCGTGAGCTTTTCTGAAAAGGTTTACCGTGAGCTTGTCGAACGGTGTCTCTATTGTACCAAACTCGCACCTATTTCCAAAACAAAGTGAGGTAATGACTTCGCACGCTCCGCGTGCGTGGTGAAGCGA
>MFPT01000003.1 GCA_001782805.1 Candidatus Magasanikbacteria bacterium RIFCSPHIGHO2_01_FULL_41_23
CGTCCAACAGTCGGCTAAGCAACATCCCGCAGTCTACCGACTACCGTCGGTATCCTACGGGACGATTGCCTAGCCGCCGCCCATTAGCTGAAATATTCCTTTTCTTTTTTGGGCTATCGCCCAATTGTTTAAAAAAATCTGAAATTTCTTTTTCTTTATTTGATAGGGGGGCTGCCTGGCTATCGCCAGTCAGTAAGGTTGTTTTCTCCGCTCCCTATGGTCGCTCCAAAAACGCTATTTATAAAAATCAGTAAACAGACTAAAATACAGCTAATTCAATATCGAAATATGCCTAAAACACTATTCAACAAAACCATTCAAGAGCTAGAATCAAACGCTATTTATTGGTGGCCGGATTTTCTGTCACAACTTGAGGAGAATGCCAGCATAATTCCCTTGCTCATCAAAACGCAGGACAAATTTTTATCTCTCCTCGATCTTTCAGACAAAAATCCGTATAAGATTTTCGAACTGATCAAAAGCTCGGATTCCCCAGCTAACCTGTTTTTAAAGCATTTAGTGGTTTTAACAGACTTCGGAGGTGAACAAATTCAACGCCTAAACAAACAATTTTCATCAGTCTTTGAAAAGAAAAAAGGCAAATTTTTCTTCACCTTTACCTGGAAAGAACAGTATTACGATTATTTTTTCAAAAAGCTGCCAATAACCGGAAACTTAGATAACAAAAAACTTGGTATAGACGGAAAAAATATTAATAACGAACAAGCTTTAGATGAGCTAAAGGAAGACTTAATATCAATCCTTCTATTTGGTGCAAATTCAATCAACGAAAAAACTGCAAACAATCTGTCAAAATGCGAGATTGGTAATTTGCTAGGGCAAAAGGAAGCTTTAGAAAAATATGTGAAAGAAAAGTACATTTGGGTCAGCAGAATCACCGGAGGGGCACAAGCTAACACACTCGGTCAGGTCGCCCAAACATATATTGTTGATTATTTGAAATCAAAACTTGATAAAAGCTTTTCGGTAAATCGTAATGGCTCAGTTAAAGTAGCAGGAAGTAAGAAAAGTATTCCTTTCGATATTGTCGTCAAAAAAGGTAATAAAACTGTTGGTGTTGAGGTGACTTTTCAGGTCACGACTAACAGTACTATCGAACGAAAATCAGGACAGGCAAAAGCACGACGTGATTTGATGCATAAAGCTGGAAATTTCGTCGCGTATATTATTGACGGTGCGGGAAATTTTCAAAGGAAAAGTGCCATTTCAACAATATGCAACTACAGCGATTGTACAGTGGCTTATTCACAAAAAGAATTTGACACTTTGGTGAATTTTATTAAAGAAAAACTATGAAATTAACATTTATTGACCTTTTCGCTGGCACTGGCGGAATAAGGATTGGATTCGAGAAAGCATGCCGCAAATTCGGTATTGAAACCGAGTGCATTTTAAGTTCAGAAATTGATAAAAAAGCATGCGAAACCTATGAAATGAACTTTGGAGAAAAACCGCAGGGCGACATACGAAACATTAAAGAAATGAAACAATTTGACGTACTGCTTGGCGGCTTTCCTTGTCAACCATTTTCATATGCAGGCAAACAAAAAGGATTTGGCGATACAAGAGGCACGCTTTTTTTTGAAATTGAAAGAATTTTAAAAAACTATAAACCTAAATTTTTTCTATTAGAAAATGTTCGTGGATTAACTACTCACGACAATGGACGAACATTTGCCACAATAATTCAAGCTTTGGAGAAATTGGGATATGGGGTCAATTATTTATTGCTCAATAGTTCAAATTTTGGCGTACCTCAAAATAGAGTAAGGGTCTATATAGTTGGCCAGCTCAATGAAAAACCAATTTTAACCATAAATTCAGACCGTGGAGCGGCAGATAGCCACAAATTCAAAAATTTATTCTCACAAAAATCACTCTTTGGCCACAATGAATTTAAAGTTGTTGGAGATGTTTTAGACCAAGAAGTTGATAGTAAATATTTGTGCTCTAAAGATTTTATTACTAGGTTAAAAAAAGTGGCCGGCAGCGATTTTTCAAAGCTTAATGGTACTAGACTTATTGACTACAGAAACGGAGACTCTATTCATTCGTGGGAATTGGGAATTAAAGGTGAATGTAGCAAAGATGAAATAGAGCTTATGAATCAGCTTGTTAAAAATCGCAGGAAAAAAATATTCGGAACACATCAAGACGGAAAACGCCTCACTTTAGAGCAAATTAAAACATTTGTTAAAATCCCAAAAATCGAGGCCGTCATAAAATCTTTAGAGGAAAAGGGCTATATCAAACAAGTAGATGGCAAATACAATCCTGTAGCCGGAAACATGTCGTTTGAGGTTTTTAAATTTCTTGACCCAAACAGTATCTCAATCACTCTTGTCTCAAGTGACGCGCATAAATTAGGTGTAGTGGTAAACAATCAACCAAGAAGAATTACACCAAGAGAAGCGGCAAGAATCCAGGGTTTCCCTGAAAGTTTTAAAATACATCCTGATGATTCTGCCGCATATCATCAATTCGGAAATGCAGTAGCCGTTCCAGTTATTCAGGCAGTGATAGAGAATTATTTAACAAACAATATATTTACAACGCCAACAAGGGAAAATTCAAAAATACAAATTGAACAGCCAAAAAATAAAATCCCTCCGGGCTTTTCCCCGCAGCTTGCTGCGACTTCCTTAACGCATTGGGTATAAGGTATACTGTGAACCATGAGCCAATTTATCCATAAATCACATAATGTCACCGTACTTCTCTATCATATCGTCTTTCCAGCGAAGTACAGACGAGCGGTATCGTCCGTGACCGTAGACACCACCATAAAAGAAATATGTCTAGAAATAAGCAAGCGCTATGAAATAACTTTTTTAGAAATCGGCACAGACAAAGATCATATTCACTTTCTCATCCAATCAGTCCCCATGTACCCAGTAAAAAAGATTGTTCAAATCGTGAAGAGTATTACCGCAAAAGAAGTGTTCAAATCCTGCCCTGAAGTAAAACAACAGCTCTGGGGTGGAGAATTCTGGTCAGACGGCTACTACGCCAGTACCGTCGGACTCCACGGCAACGAACACACCATTCAAAACTATGTTAAAAACCAAGGAAAACCAAGAGAAGAATATCTGCAACTCCATACCCAGCAATTGGTATTGATTTAATACCTCGTCAGCTTGCTGCGAGGTGGTTTATCGGTGTAATTTTTTTGAAAAAGTAAAAGTGTATATCGCCTAACACGGTATATGCGGTTCCGCTACGCTTCACCCATATTGCTCCCTGCGGTCGCAACATCGCATACACGGGGACGTTGGTCGAAATGTCGCTTTTCCTTTTAGGGCTAACGCCCTTGCTTTCACAAAATGGACAAAATTATTTTTTTTCTTTATTAATAGAGGGGAGTAATGGAGTTTTCTCCACTCCGCTCCGAAAACAATTTTTAAAAAAAATATGCCGGAAGGACCAAGAAATTATGAACCAACACCTTAGAGGGAACCGCAACCAAAAGTCAATCTGACGGAAATCGCCTTACCTTTTTTTGGCGATTATGAAAAAAATCGATATATAGGTTTCTTATTCCAAGACAATCAGAAGCGGTTGATGTACAAATTATTTATGCGGATATAGGTCAGATGTGGAGAGATGAATTGATTAAAAATAAAGTTTACTTGAGTACTTACCAAAACGATCCAAATCTACTTAAAGACGCTGAGATGCTAAACTTAGCAATTGAAGAAAGAAGAAAAATAATTTCAAAAGAGGGTAAATATGTAGGCATAAGAGGTATCCTAAATATTGCACACCTACTTTTATTTAGTGCCTTAACAAAAAAATCAATAAGTTCAGATCCAGATACCATCCTACTTATAGAGGTTACAAGCACTGGTGGAAATGACTGGGCAAAATTAGAGGACAAATTAAACGATTACACACTGGGGTACCCTGAATTGCGTGGTAAATGGAAAAAGCTATATGCAGTATTTCCAGAAAAGAATATTCAACTTTTTAAGTAATGACTAATTTTAGCAAAATTCCATGTCTTCTCTTGACATCTAGTTTCAGTTATGATACAATATCGTCATATATATGAAATATAGAGAAATACTGTTAGAACAACTCAAAAAACAGCCATACTTCACTAAAAAGGCCATACACCAGCTTAGTGAACAGTACGGCCTTAAAAGTACCACGGTTGACACTTATATCAGCCGATCTTTGAAACGCAAAGATATTATCCCCTTAAAAAGAGGTTTGTACGTGTCTACGGATTTTTATAATAAAAACAAAAATGATACATCCTACACTTTCTACCTTGCCAACATTATTCGTACACCTTCTTTTATAAGCTCATGGACAGCACTCCAGTATTACGACCTAGTCACCGAAGCTATCCACACTATTACATCAATTACACCTAAAGTCACCCGATCTTATGAAACGAAAGCGGGTAACTTTGCATACCAGTCTATACAGAAAGAAATGTTTTCAAATTTTTCTTCCGTAAAAGGTAAATTTGATTTCTTTATTGCCTCGCCCTCAAAAGCGCTTTTTGACTTGCTCTATTTTAAAACACGACAGTTTCGCGGTGTACATTTTGAGGATATTAAATCGCTCATTGAAGAATTACGCATTGATATTGATGAAATGAGTGAAGAGGAACAAAAAAAATTATTTTCTATGATTAAAAATTATTTACACTATGAATAATCAGATTCTCACAGCTCTCAAAGAAAAATTTAAAGATCTTACTACTCATGGAGAACTGGAAGCTGAAACTCAGCGCAATATTCTCAAAGAAGAATTGCAGTTTTATATTTTAAATTTTATTTACCACCATCCGGAATACAGTAACTGGATTATGTATGGTGGTTCTGCACTCCGTATCTGTCATGGCCTTGATCGTATGTCTGTTGATTTGGATTTTGAAGTTGAACATTCTGTGTCAGAATCTTTTTTGAATGAATTGAAAAAAGAAATAGAAATGTACTTCAAAAATACTTACAACACTGAATCAGAACTTCTAACTATTAAATCAACAACCAGTAGAGGGCTACGTTTATGCTTCCATATTGGTGATGAATTAGGTGTTAAACATCCTTCAAAGCAGGTAATTGTCAAAATTGATCTCAACCACTTTGTGGCTCCAAAAACAGTAATTGAACGCCGACCAATTAACCGTGATCAATTTTCATTTGTTATTAAGACATATAACATGTCCGCACTTATGGCGAGTAAAATTGCAGCAATTTTACTTCGTGGGCAACGCGGTGGTGTGGGCGGAGTGATGTATGAAGAAAAAGGACGTGACATTTATGATCTTCTTTGGTATATGACAAAAAAAGCTATACCAGACCTTGATTATTTAATTGCTAAAGACATCAACGTGAAAGATTTGCGTGTGCTTTTTGATAAACTTACTTTACAAATGAATAAAGTAAATGATATAAATTTAAAACAGGATCTCTCACCTCTTTTTACAAACCAGACATTTATTGAAAACTGGCTTAAAAATTGGAGAACAACTTACCTACGACTTTTTGAAGATTACAATATTCGCACGGTCGCCACATTGGAAAAAATTACCATTTCCCAAGACTTCCATACAGATAATTTTTCTTTTCTTTTTTGGTATTATACGGATAATGGAAAATTGTTAGGAGTCACCTACTCTATTAGTGATTATTGGATTGAATTTCGAGAAGGTGAACTATTAATAACCCCTGATAAAAAAATTACAGATCTTGTCGAATTTAATAGTAACGGAATTAGTAGTAGGCCAGCACCACAAGATAAATTATTACAGTACGCTACTATCTTTTATCAAAAAACTGAAAACTATCTCAAAAAAATGAATCACACAGTATTTGGCGATACTATAAATACTAAAATTATCAGAATGACCGCAGATAATTTAAACCAAAAAGAACAAATCTTGCTCAACAAATCAACATTACTTTCTTGTGAATTAGATGACCTGTTAAAATAATTGTTTGGCCAAGAGGCATTCACCCCTTAATCCCCTCTGCGCTTTTTGTTCAAAACGACAAAAAACAAAATCATTCTTGGATAAAAATGGCAAAATTTTTGCATGTGGCACCTGTCTAAAAAGCCGCGAATCTGAAGGCTCAGAAACTTGTCCTATGTCCACGATGAAAGATTTATATGAATTGGTAAAAGACAGCGATAAAGTTCTCTCATTTTAACGCTTAGTTTCGCCCATATTACTCCTTTCAGTCGCAACATCAGATATACGCGGACATTGGTTGAAATATTCCTTTTCTTTTTTGGGCTATCGCTTAACACTTTTCCATAATGAATAAATTTTAATTTTTCAATTTATGAAGACGATTTACGTTTTTATGTCTGAAATGGACAATTCAACGACGATCTGCAATCCACTTTCTGAACTTAAAAGGTTATTGGCCGTCCTGCCAAAATCATGTCCCATTTATGTCATGGGAGGGTTTGCCTTAGACGGCCATTTGGGAAAATTAACGCGCAAACATAATGACGTTGATTTGATTTGCTGGCGCAAAGACGTAAATATTATCAAAAAAGTTTTAGAGCGGATTGGCTACAAAGTTAGGGAAAAATACGACAAGAATAATCCCAAACTACCAATATTATTAGAAACAGACGAGGAGAATCCTGCTATGGATGTAAAAATTATCGATGAACAGCCGAATAACAGCTTTACATTTCATTTCAACACTCCTGGTCAGCAAATTTTTTCCAAAAAAATGCTCGGCTCAAGTCAAGTTTCACTCGATTGATAAATTATTGCGACTAAAAAAGATTGAACGCATTGGATTGGGAAGAACGACAAGATACAAAAAAAATTGACCGAAAACGATTTGGTTGGAAGCAGTTCATCCCTAATAAGGTATCGCTATTTCTTGAAATTTTTTGTAATGTATTTGGGGTTACTTTTTCCAACAATTTACTAATTAACCAACTAATTCATATGAGCACAAACACTATGGAAAATATCATCAAAGAGGGTTTAACACCAATCGGTGTACAAGAAAACGGAGAAACTTTTGGCCTTTCTCCAGAAGAGCGTCCTGGAATTTTGCATTTATTTGGACGTTTCGGCCATGGTAAAAGCGTCACTCTTGAAGACATTGTAATTTCAGACATCCACAATGGCCGAGGTGGCATGCTGATTGATCCTTACGGGGATCTTATCAAAGATATTCAATCTTACATTCCAGCGGACAAAGCTAACAAAGTTGCAATCTTTGAAGCACAGGCCGAAAAGCTTGATGAAAACATCACAAAATTCCGAAAAGAAATCCACTTTGAGGAAATGAAAAAGGATAGCCAAAAGTTTCTCCTTTGCAAGTTGGACTACCGCAGTTTGGGTACAGGCGTAGCAAGAGAACTCGGTCTATATTTAGTGAAGCAGTTTTTGCAAATCGTTGGTGGCGAGAATCGTTCGCTCGGACTCGACGAAGCACATAACTTCATAGACGAAGAAGTGTTGGAACAAATCGTACAAAGTAAAGAAAGTGGCTTGTCCTGTATTTTGTCAGACCAAACATCTATGCATTACCGCACAGATATTCTTGAACGCACACTTGAAGCCGCGAATCACGTACTTTGCTATTTCGTTGATAGCGCAACAGCCAATCTGATCAATAAGTATCACTCAGAAATGAGTCCGAGCGAACTCACATCACTTGAAAAGTACAACTTTATGGCAAAAGTGAATGCAAAAACTGCTTCACCAGCCGTCTTGAAGTTAAAAGGAGTTTTCCCGATTCCCTACCCCAATAAAGGAATCGTCAAAAAAATCATATTCCTTCACACCTAATTTAGTAAACAGATTCTCAAACCCCATATTTTAGCCAAAATAATGCCACCTGACATTACTATATCAGTACAATGATACAGATATTGAATTATATTATAACCGTGAAATTAGTCACTTTTTTACAGTTTTTCACGGTTATCTTGACAAAACAGTGAAAATAATGTATAATGGAGTTAATATTCACTACTAATAACAAATATGCCAAAAAAATTACATATTTTCAACACAATATCGCAGTTAAGAGAACGATTCTATACCTCGGCTGTTGTAAAACAGGCGCTTTTAAAGCTAATCAGCGAAGCAGAAGTGGCCGAACAAGTATACAACTCTAACGCGATTGAAAACAGTACACTCACTCTTGAGGAAACCGAAAAAATACTTTTGCAAATAGATTTGGATCGATATATTACGGAGCGAGAAATGTTTGAAGCCAAAAATTTGGCGCGAGTTGTGTCGTATATTGATCAAAGAGCCAAAGAACGAGAGCTCTCCCTAGAGGTGATTTTATCACTTCACAAAATGTTGATTTCCAATATTCGCGATGATATCGCTGGCAGATTTAGAAAAAATAATGAATTTGTACGCGTTGGCAGTCACATTGCTCCCAATCCCAACGAAGTGGTGGGTCGCACGGAAAAAATGTTATCCGAATACAACGCCACCAGCCACGAAAATATTATTAAAAGAATAGCAAAATTGCATCTGGCTTTTGAATATATCCATCCATTTTGCGATGGTAATGGCCGTATTGGTCGGGTTATCAATAATTATTTGCTAATACGAGAAGGATTTGTCCCAATAAACATAAAATTTATCGACCGAAACAAATACTACGAAGCGTTTAAAGAATTTGACGAAAAAGACGCGACGGCAATTATGGAAGAAATAGTAGGTAAAGCACTTACCAATAGTTACCACAAACGACTTGCCTATTTGGAGGGTGCCAATATTATTACACTCGCTGAATACGGAAAAATAAATAAAATATCACACTCTAATTTGATTAATAAAGCCAGTCGACAGACAATAGAGGCCTTTTTGGAAAAAGGTGTGTGGAAAATAGGTGCCGTGCAAAAACATCAAGGTGATTAACGAATTCGCCCCCACTGATTGAATGACGAGCAAAAAAACAAAAAGTTTAAAAATTTTATATCGCCTAACAGCCGATATGCGATTACGCTAACCGATATTTTATGACAGAAAAAGAAATTGCTACAGGCGTAGTTCATAAAGTACCGGCTGATTTAAATGAGATATTAATTTCAAATCCCGACGTACTTGAAAAATGGAACAGCCTTACATCTCTCGCACGTAACGAGTGGATATGTTGGGTAACTATTGTCAAGAAACCAGAAACAAGAAAAGAACATTTAGTTCGTTTACGTGCAGATCTTTTGAATGGGAAACGCAGACCCTGTTGTTGGCCAGGCTGTCATCATCGTAGACCAAGTGCAAAAAAGTGGTTTAAATAAGTAAAACATTCACTTCATTTCAGAGTTATTTGAGCATTGTTACACCAAATCCCGCTGATCAAATTCTTTTTCGCAATAATGGCATTGAAAAAATATTTTTTTGCCAGCTCGTTTGGGTGTAAATTTAGTTTTAATGATTTCGTGATTAGTAATGCATTTAGGATTGGGACAATGCGCCACTGTGGTGAGGAGCCCGGGAATTTCCACGGGAAATTTTTTACTTATCTCGCCGTTACGAATAATATTAATACTGGCTTCGGGTGCGATTAAATAGACTTGATTAATTTCGTCCGGTGTCAATTCGCGATTTTCAATTTTTATAATATCTTTACGCCCCAGCTTTTTACTGGGCATATTGGCGCCCATAGTGACAATGGAGTCTGAATTTAAAAGACGCAACAAGGTAATGAGGCGCACGGCTTGTCCTCCCGGGACATGATCAATCACCGTGCCATTGGCAATTTTAAATACGCGATATATTTTTGTGGTAGGCATAAAATTAATTAAGTTTACCGAGAACTAGGCCGAGTAGAGCTTGGCGTGCGTACAGGCCGTTTTCCGCTTGCTGAAAATAATAAGCATGAGGCGTATTGTCCACAGCCGATGTGATTTCACCAACGCGTGGCAGGGGATGGAGCACGCGCATATTTGGTTTTACGCCGCGCAAAAGCGGAGTGTCCAAAATATACATGCTTTTGGCCTTTTCGTATTCCGTGATATCGGAAAAACGTTCTTTTTGAATACGGGTCATATATAAAATATCCACTTGTCTAATTACTTCGTCAATTGTATCTTTACAATAATATTTAATTCCGGCAGTATCCAATTCACGCAGTAGATAATCAGGCATTTGCAAAAAATTGGGCGCCACAAAATACAGAGTCGGTTGGAAAAATTTTAGGGCTTGTAATAATGAATGCACGGTGCGGCCGTACCTCAAGTCGCCGACCATGGCGATTTTCAAGCCGGTTAATTTATTTTGGCATTCTTTAATGGTAAATAAATCCAACAGTGTTTGGGTGGGATGTTGATTGGCACCATCGCCGCCATTTAAAATTGGTTTATCAGTAGCTTCGCTCGCGCGTCGGGCTGAACCTTCCAAAGGATGGCGCATGGCGATTACATCCACATATTGGCCGATAATTTTCATGCCATCATAAAGAGTCTCACCTTTGGAAGCAGACGACACAGCTGCGTCAGCAAATCCAATCACTCTTCCACCAAGCCGCTGCATCGCAGTTTCAAATGATAAACGCGTGCGCGTGGAAGGTTCAAAAAAACAACTTCCCATTACTTTTCCTTCCAAAAGTTTTGGTTGCGGTTTTTTCTTTAATTCTCCAGCATGTTTAAGGACAGTTAAAATATCAGTTCGGCTTAATTCAGGAATTGAAATAATGTCGCGATCCTGCCAATTATTTTTCAGCATATTTTTAGTAATTTTTTAAAAAGACCACTCATTTTCGGAGTGGCCTCGTATTTATAGGGGATAATTTGTAATTATCGGTGAATTTTTCATAGTGAATCCAGTGTATCATTATCCAATTTTTCTCGCAATAGTTTTTCCACAATTATTGGATCAGCACTGCCTTCCGTGGCTTTCATGATCATGCCTTTTAAAAATTGAAACACGGCAATTTTTCCCGCGCGATATTGCTCCACTTGCGTCGGATAATTTTTAATAACTTCAACAATAACTTCGTCCAATTTTTTCTCGTCACTAACTTGACCATATCCTTTTTCTTCCATAATATGCGTCGGGTCAATATCAGTTTCACTAGCAACCATTTCAATTAAAATTTTCAACGCATTTGTGGTATTCACTCGGCCAGCGTGCATTAAGGCGATCAATTCCGCGAAATTTTCCGGACTGATTTTGAAATCAGCGATAGTTTTGTTGGTTGTTTTTAAAATTCCCATTAATTTTCCCGTTAACCAACTGCCGCATAATTTGGCCAGTTTGGCCGGACTGTCTGATTCGCGTTTAGTTTCGGGCAATGCTTCCAACCACGTAGCCAATTCACTCATTACTGCTTCCGCAAAATCAGCCAAGATCAAATCTTGGGTCAAAATCTCCGCATCAGAATAGGAAAAACCCAATTCCTCATGAAAACGCGTACGTTTGGCAATGGGTAATTCAGGCAATGCCAAATCGGACGTGTATTGAAGTGGATGAAACGGCGGAATATCCGGATCAGGAAAATAGCGATAATCAGCCGCATTTTCCTTGAAGCGTTGTGGCACGGTTTCGCTTTTATTTTCATCCCAGCCGCGCGTTTCTTGTTCCCATGTTTTTCCTGTCTCCAATAATTTTGTTTGTCGGGCAATTTCAAAATTAATCGCTCGTTCCACGGCGCGGAATGAATTAATATTTTTTACTTCCACTTTATTATTGAGTGTATAATCACCCAATGGTTTTACAACACCCTCAATAATTTCAAATTTACCGGCTTTTTGCATTGATATATTGGCTTCCACGCGCATTTGTCCTTTTTCCATGTCAGCCGTACTCACTTTTAAATAGCGGAAAATTTGTTGCAATTCTTGTGCATACGTTTTGGCTTCCAGCGCGGTTTTAAAATCCGGCTCACTCACAATTTCCACGAGCGGTGTGCCGGCACGATTAAAATCCACCAAAGTAGCTCCATCAGTCCCGACAGAATCTGGATGTAATGATTTGGCACTGTCTTCTTCCAAATGCGCGCGCCGAATTTTTATCATAGCCGTATCACGGATATTTGTCTCGAGTGGAAAATTCAATGTAATTGAACCATGCTCGGCAATCGGCTCGTCATATTGGGAAATTTGGTAGCCTTTGGGTAAATCAGGATAAAAATAATGCTTGCGATCAAATTTGGATATTTCCGGAATTGTACAGCTTAATGCTTGGCCAATTAAAACTGTCCAGGCAATCGCGGTTTGATTTGGGACTGGCAATGTGCCCGGATGCGCCAGACAGATCGGACAAATGTTAGTGTTCGCGACTTTGGTTTCCGGATCATTGGGGCAACTGCAAAACATCTTGGATTTAGTAGCCAATTCCACATGAATTTCCAAACCAATAATCGGAATCAGCTCCATATCCGTATTTAATTAAGGAAAATAAAATAAAAATTCACTGCGTATCTTTTTCTGAGATCCGCCCGACCGGGACGGACTCAAAAAAGCTTTAGGAGTTTATCCCGACTTGTCGTGGTTCCATTTTTATTTTAGTATCTTTTAGATTTTCGTACACAATAATCGGTGTGAGTGTCATAATCGGCAGAAAAAGAAAATAAAACAAGAACATTAATCCAAGGGACATCCAATAACCGCTAATCATTCCGGAGTCTAACAAAAAGTAGCGACCCGGAGTAAGAATTATCCAGCTGCATACAGAAAAAATTACGATGTATACCACTGATGGAGCAATCAAATTCCACAATACTGAACCAAATCGTCCTACTACCAGATTGCGACTGGCTTTAAGCGCTGCCAGTGGTTTTTGGTTGTCAATAATAACTGCCAATGGCGCGAAATAAAACCAAATCGCAAAAATTATACCGGGAATAAGTAAGAGTAAAGAGCCACCCAAGACAATCAAAGTTAAAAGAAAACTGGCGATTAAAAATGGTATGAAAACTTTTATTGCGGCCTTAAATTCATTTGGAACAGTATCCGGTGTTTCATGGCGATACAATTTTCTTAAGACTCGGGTCATAGTGATTGAAACAACAACGAATAGACCAATTAATGCTAGTTGCGTGGCCGCGATAGCGATTATGGCAAATACTCCGGACAATATATTTTGGAAAAAGGGAATGCTTAATACGGCGTTTAAAGCCAAAAGTATCCAGCCTGCCATGCTGAGAGCAATGTATTTGGCGATTTCGCGAAAATTGTCTCGATAGGTTTGCAGAGTCTGGCGAATTATTTCACTGACTGTTATAAGCATATATTAATTATTTTTTGAATAATTTGAATAAAAGGAAGCAATTTTGATTCTAATGCTGACCAAATTAAACAGTGGGTAGCTTCAATCGAAAGCAACTTTTCGTCCGGAGCGCATTCAATTACTTGGTAACTCGGAAATTTTTTAGCTAAATGTAGGTAACTGGCTTCGGCTTGACGCAGATGATTAATGTCATCCTCATGAATATCGCGTTTTTTGCCTTGGAGATATTCACGTCCGACCGCGGTTTTTTGGTCAACCAGACGTTGGGAAATTTCCGGACTAACATGCAAAATAAGACTATAATCAGGCCGTGGAATATGGAAAATAGTATACTCCAATTCGTCAATCCAAGCAAAAAATTTTTCCCGCTCTTGTTCATCAGCGATTTTGCCGCCATTATGCGCCATATTTGACCCCACATAGCGATTGGCAATGACGATTTTGCCTTCGGCCAGCCACTGACGGATTTGTGGCGCGGCCGCGTAGCGATCAATGGCAAAAAAAACCGAAGCGGGGTATGGCCCAACTTCTTCGGCTGTTCCCAATTTTCCATTTAAATAATCTTCCACCATTGTACAACTCCGTTCGCCATAACGCGGGAAATTAATAACTTCAACTGGATAATTTTTCTGTTTTAGCCGCGCTACCAAAAGTTCTGTTTGGGTCCCTTTGCCCGATCCATCCGTGCCTTCGATCGTGATAAAAAGCCCCTTACTCATATTTATGAAATATTTTTTTCTAAAATATCAAATATTCCCAGTAGTTTTTTGAGCAGATTTGTGTCTTTAGTCTCGCCATTGTCATCAAAAGCGCTCCAAGGACGAGGAAGACATACTTCGCTATATAGTGGAATCATCCGCAGTTCAATGACTACCTGACGTAGTTGTTCAACGGCTCGCGTACCGCCCGCTCCGCCACCATAGCCAACAAATGAAACCGGCTTTCCGTTCCATTCAGAAAATAAATGGTCAAGAGCATTTTTAAGTACGCCTGGATACCCATGATTATATTCCGGCGTTACTATAATAAATCCATCAAACGAACTGATTTTTTCACTCCAGGCGCGAGTTTGTGGGTCATCATAGTTGCCATTAATAATTTCGCCTGGGGAGTCGGGACTATCAAAAAATGGTAATGGCCAGTCGCGTAAATCGATCAATTCATAGTGTGCCGCTGTTTGCTCGTTGGTGTGGTTATATACCCAAGTGGCGACCTTGTCTCCCTCACGTCCTTGGCGTGTGCTGCCAAGAATGATTCCTACATGTTTCATAGTTTTTTTGGTTAAATAATCAAATTTAGGTCTTGGTAAAAAATGTAATCTCAAAACCTTCTGGATCCGCTATTTTAAACGATGTGTCTCCCCAAACATTATCTCTAATACCGTAGATAACAGTATCAGAATTTTGAAATTTTTTAAATAATTCCCAAACATCGGAGACCTCAAGTGAAAGATCGCAACCAACGATTGGTTGGTATTTCTTTTCTGGCGAAAGAAGTTCTATTGTTGCTCCGCCAGTGTCAAACATCACTCCTTTGTCATTTTCACCGCGATTCCATTCTTTGGTAACCGGCCAATCCATTATTGTTTCATAAAAATGTCTAACCAAATCAAAATTTTTGGGGTAAAGTTTTAACCTGAATTCCCTAATTTCTGTGAGTTCGTTCCGTTTTTTATTCATAGTGGCTGTATTGTATCGTGGCGGTTGGGTGTAGTCAATGGGGTTTGGGTCTAACTTTATAGTTTACAGTTGACAGTAAACTGTAAACTATGTATACTGTGCATATGAAAACTACTACCGCAACAAAAATTATCAGCTATCTTGGCGCTCATTCTCAGGCAACTGCCAAGGAATTGGCGGATGTGACTGGTATTAGCCGGCAGGCATTGTTTCGGCAACTAGGCAAGTTGCAGATGCAAGATCAGATATATAAAATTGGTACGCCGCCGGAGGTTTTTTATTTGCTTAAACAGAAGATTATCGAGGATCATCGTGATCACACTGAAATTGATCCGGCAACTAAAATATATATAGATAAAAATTACTTGTTTATTACTCCAACGGGAGAGCGTCTGGAAGGATTGGTTGGTTTTATTGATTGGTGTAGAAAAACCAAACAACCGGTTGAAAAAACCGCTCAGGAATATGTAAAAACTCTTGGGAAATATAATGCCTATAAAAAGAATGGTCTTATTGACGGCACGGTTAAACTCAAAACCACCTTTGGTCATTCTTCAATGCATAAATTATATTATCTTGATTTTTACAGCATTGAACGGTTTGGAAAAACCAAACTTGGTCAACTACTTCTTTATGCCAAACAGAGTCAAAATCGTCACCTTATCAAGGAGCTTATTGTTGATATTAAACCAGCGATTGCACAATTGATTAAAAAAAATAACATTGAAGCGATTGGATTTATTCCGCCTACAGTCAAACGCGAGGTGCAATTTATGAAAGAATTAGAGCGCCAGCTTCATTTTAAGGTCGCCAAAATTTCTATTTTTAAAATCAGAAATGGAATTTCTGTCCCACAAAAAACACTTAATAAATTGGAAGATAGAATTGAAAATGCAAAAAAAACCATGGTGGTGGATACGACCAAACAGTATAAAAATATTTTGTTAATTGATGATGCCGTTGGTTCAGGCGCGACCCTCAATGAAATCGCGGCACAGATAAAAACAAAGGGTGTTGGCAGTGGCAAGATCTTTGGCCTGGCGGTTACGGGGAGTTTTAAGGGTTTTGATGTGATTAGTGAGGTTTAATTTTGGAACAATTTTTTTAAGATGTTAATGACATCTTTTTTTACCTGATCGTTGGATTCATAATGAATGACCGTCATGCCTGCTTCATTAGACGCATCAAGATTTTTTTTGTTATCGTCTATATACAAAATTTCTTCGGGCTTGAGATTGATTTTTTCCGCTATTATTTTGTATGTTTCAGTGTCATTCTTCTTTAATCCAAGACGGGCAGCACTAAAAATATATTTGAAAATACCTTGCATTTTGGGTTGCAAGGCGGGATGTTCTTGAATATATTCTGATGTAAAAACATAAACAGGGATTTGCTCGCGGATGGTTTGGTAAAAAGCAAGTAAATCTTCATTTAATCGGAAATATTCCCAAAAATTGTAATCGCCGAGCCCTGACAAATTTCTGTGCAAAGCATTAAGCCCGCCAACGTAATTTTCATCGGCTGGAGATAAGATCACTCGGGAAAAATCACTAACCAATGCTTTTATCATATGTTTATTTATTAACAATAAGTGAGGTTTGTATGTTGTTAATTGTATGTTTTGCCCAAGTTGATTGCTTTGTAGTAGGATGATCATTTAGGATTCTGTTTTTGAGTTTATATTTTGGATGAAACATAATGTGATGTCTTTGTTGGAGCATATAACGTAATTTTGATTCGCGCAAAATTCGCGTAAAAAAATTTGGGTTATTTCTGCTGATAAATTTCCCTTAAATTAACTTATTAAAACCCTCTAATTCCAGAAGTGATTTTTTGGTTTTTAATGATCCGGAAAAACCGCCAAGTTTGCCATTTGATGTTATTACGCGGTGACAGGGGATAATAGTACACAGAGGATTTTTACCAGTGGCATTGCCGGCCGCGCGGTAAGCATTTTTGTGGCCGATTTTTTGTGTCAGTTTTTGGTATGACCAGGTTTTTCCATAAGGAATTTTTTTGATCGCGCGCCAAATTTTTTCTTGGAATGCGGTGCCGGCAAAAGCGAGGGGAATATCAAATGAAGGGCGTGTTCCGGTAAAATATTCTTCCAGTTGGGAAATGACGTGTTGTATAATTGGATTATGTTGCGACGCGGCACCTCGCCTGACAAAAGAAATCTTGGTGAGGGCTGAATCCGTTGCTGTGATTTTTAACCAACCAACAGGGGAATGGTGGTAGGCGATGAAGGTGAGCCGCATATTCATTATGTGCTACGTCGGAGTCAACATAGTAGCAGTATTTTGGTTAGTATACTTGTAAGTAGTATACCGTACGAGTATACTAATCCTCATTAGTGATTTTTTTATTATATGTTAGCCAAAAAAACCATACTATTTTGGAATATTTTATCTATATGCCAAATTTTTCGATGAAGCCCTCGTGTGTCGCTAGCACAACGGGGGCTTCTGTTTGGTTCATCCCTTCGCCTCCTCTTGTTGAGGACTTCTGTCAAAGTAAAAGATGTCGATCATCCCCACCGAACTGGTGCTGATGAACACCTCACCTGGCTTCAGCCCCTGCTGGTTGAGGAAATCAAGGGCGTACTTCGGAAGGCTGAGTCTTATGTGCTTCCACATGACGAATCATCTCCTTTTTGTTCACTCTGAGCAAAAATAATATAACATGAAAAGAAAATTTTCAAAAGAGTTTTTATAAATTTGTGACTAATTTTGCCTCTAAAAATTCCATTATAAATTTTTTCATTTCAGGCCTGTCTGCAAAAGGATTTTTTCCTTTTGCATCATTTCCACAATAAGCGAATCCCAGAAGATGTGCGGTAATGACTTCGCACATTTCTTCGCTTATAGCTGTTTTTTCTATATGAATATTCTCTGGATCTTTTTTAAATTTTCTGTCCGCGTCCCTGTATGTTCCTGCATACTCAGAAATTGGTGAGGATTGTTCTGCTAATTTTTGAAAATTTGAAATTGCTTCTGAACCGGTAATTAATTTTCCATCGGGAAATTTTAATGTGTAGTTTTGTATATAAAGCAGAGGTTGCACGATAGTATGGCCAACTTCATGAATAAATCCCTGTGAAGAAACCAGTTTTCGGACTTTTTCATTAGCCATTTCTTGTGGAATTTCATACAAGGAAATATCCGCCTTTAAAATCTTTGATTCTCCTAAATCTAAATGCATGTAATTAGTACGGGCTGGGATTATTGAGGTGGGGGATAATGCGTCTGCTTGGTTGGCTGTATTTAGTTTTTCACCTGTTTGATCTTTGATAAACCATTCGGTTGGCTGGCCAATAATTTTTCTAAGAATTGATCTTTCTCTGGCATTTTCCGGAAACAAAAAGAAAAGGCGTCCTAGTTCTCGCGGGGATAATTCGATTAATTGTTGATTTTCAATAGGATAGGGTAAGTCTGTATCAGCAAGATGCGGAGGCAATTCTATCCCAGAATTTCCATACCATTTTAAAGTTTCTGCCATGTCGAGACCCGGATTGTATACTTCATGTTCAGCCATATGTGGTTTGTCTATGAAATTTTTATATAAGTAAAAAATCCAAATCCTTCGTGTTCTTCCCGTTCGGTTTCACGCCAAATGTTTTTATCAATCTCCGGGAAAAAAGCGTCGCCGTCAATTATTTGGTGAATTTCGGTGATGTATAATGTATCGGCCGCGTCAATTGTTTGGCGATAAATTTCCGCGCCGCCAATGACCATTATTTCTTCGGCTTGATGCGCGGCGATTGCGTCGGAGATAGTAGTGTAAATTTTTACTCCGGCCGGGACAACATAATCGGTTTGGCGAGTAATGACAATGTTCGTTCGTTTTGGTAATGGGCGGAATTTTTCCGGCAAAGATTCCCAGGTTTTGCGACCCATTAAAACAGTTTTACCCAGAGTCAGTTTTTTGAAGTGCGCCAGATCTTCAGGCAAATACCAAGGGAGAGCGCCACTTTTGCCAATGCAATTATTGGCCGCGATCGCGGCGATGAGGGATAAAGACATAGAAAAAATTAAAACTCTAATTCATTTATTAGACCGCAATTTCAAAACCAATCCGCGGATGACTGGCATAACTGATAACTTTGGTATCATCGTATTTCCAATTGAAAATTGAAGTAAAATTTTCAGTTTCCAAATGAGCGAGTGGATATTGATTTGGGTCGCGGTTTAATTGTTCGCGCGCGCCGTCAAGATGATTTTTGTAAATGTGCACATCAGCCAAAAAACCAACGAGTTTGCCTTCTTTGAGTCCGGTTTCTTTGGCCAGTAAATGTAAAAGTAACGCATAACTCGCTATATTAAATGGCAAGCCAAGCATGGTATCTACGGAACGTTGATTCCATAATAAATTTAATCGTCCGTTAATAACCGTCACTTGATACGAATAATGGCAAGGCGGCAAAGCCATTTCTCCCAACATAGTCGCGTTCCAAGAATTAACAATCATGCGACGATCATTGGAATTTGATTTGAGAGTTTCAATTACGCGTTGGAGTTGATCTACGCCTTGGCCAGTGTAATTTGTGTCATAATTATAATAAGACGCGCCAAAATGTCGCCATTGGAAACCATAAACTGGACCGAGATCGCGTTCTTCATTCATTCTTTTTTTACTACCTTCATCGTGTCCATACGGCGCTTTGCTTGGCCGTGCCCATTCATCCCAGATATGATTATTGCGATCGCGAAGCCATTGTTTGTCCGTGATGCCTTTAATAAAAAATTCTAATTCACTGGCAATTATTTTGAATGGCATTTTTTTTGTGGTTAAAAGCGGGAAGCCTTTGGCCATATCATGTTCAAAAATTGCGCCCGCAATGGCGATCGTGCCTACGCCTGTGCGATCATCTTTAACTTCGCCAGTTTCCAGAATTTTTTTAACAATATCCAAATAGGCTTGCATAAAATTTTTGTTATCCGGTACTGCCAAATCCGCCGCGATTTGGTTCGGTCATTTCCACGACTTCTTCCCATTCCATTTGATCAACGCGCAAAAATGCGGCTTGGCCAACACGTTCCCCACGTTCAACATGCACTTCACTATCCGTAAAATTATACACTTGATACAAAATTTCATCGGCTGGCCCGCAATAATCTTGGTCAATAATGCCAAAGCCCTGCAACAGTGACAAGCCTTTTTTAATCGCTGTGCTGGAGCGCGTGACAATAGCTAGTAAATATCCAGTCGGAATTTTTATTATTAAATTGGTCGGAATTTTGGCAATGGTTTTGGCCGGAATTATAATGTCAATTCGGCTGTATAAATCAAAAGCGGCTGCGCCTAGGGTTTGATAAGCGGGCAAAGGCAGGGAAGTGTCAACTCGTTTTATTTTAATTAACACACTAATTAATTTTTTTTATAATTTCTTCAATTTGCGCAAATAATTCTTCTTTGGTTCCATTGTTATCAATCGTAAAATCAGTCTCCGCCGCGATTTCTTTTATTTTTTGTTCTGATTCTTGCTGACCTTCCGCTTGAAATTCTTCCCATGTTTTTTGGGCATCATCCGGATTTTCGTGGCGTTGAATAATTCGTTCAAAACGAGTTCGTTCATTTGTGTTTATGGCAATCATATGAAAACTTTCTAGTTTACGAAGATATACAATATCACTCGGCCGACGGATACCCTCGGTAATAATAATTGAGGCATTTGACGCGGCCACATCTTGGGCAATGACTTTGGACATAATATCTTCGCCATAGGTTTGGCGTACAAAAGTGGACAGACTCTGCAAATTGGCGCGTTCCGGCTCCACATGAATACGTTTTAGAATATCGCGGAGCATATCAGAAAAACGAAAAGTCACGGCATTATGCTTTTCTTTTAGATATTCAGTAACGGTTGATTTTCCGGCTGCCATTTCACCGGCTAGACCAAGGATTATTTTATTTTCCATATTATTTTTCTTGCGCCCATTCAGAAACATATTGCCGATATTTCACCTTAGCTGCGTCAAATAAACGACGTGCGGCCACAAATACATCCACTTCATGATATTTGTCACTTTCAAAAATAACTTCCACAATGCCATTTTGGATCAATGCTTTGGCGCATTCATTGCAGGGAAATAAGGTTGAATACAATTTTCCGCCTTTGGTGGAAACATTGGAATTATAAATTGCGTTTTCTTCGGCATGACAAACATACGCGTATTTGGTGTTGAGAAAATCACCTTCGCGTTCCCAAGTCAGTTGGTCGTTTTCAATTCCGCGAGGCAGACCGTTATAGCCAAGACCAACGACAACATTGTTTTGGTCCACCACGACTGCTCCAACTTGGGTGCTGGGATCTTTGGAACGTTCGGCAATGACCCTCGCCATGCGCATAAAACATTCGTCCCAAGAAATGTAATTTTGGCGTGCGGTCTGCATAAATTCAGTGTATTTTATTGTACCACTTCCACTTTTACACTCGGACCCATGGCACTGGTCAGAAATAAGGCTTTGAGATAAGTTCCTTTGGTGCCATTTGGCTTAACACGTTTGAGCGCGTCCACAAAAGCCGTAATATTTTCTTTTAATTGCGCATCGGTAAAGCTAACTTTGCCAATAGCTTGATGCACATTGGCACCACTGTCGTTTTTAAATGCGGCTTTGCCTTTTTTCAGTTCAGTCACTAATTTTTTAATATCAGTGCCAACTGTGTCGGTTTTGGGATTAGGCATCAAGCCTTTTGGCCCCAGAATTTTCGCGGCCATGGCCATTTTTGGCATCATGTCCGGAGTGGCCACGGCGATATCAAATTCAATTTTAAGAGAGCCATCTTTGATTTTTTTAATTTCTTCTTCGCCGTAAACAAAATCCGCGCCGGCTTCTTGCGCGCTTTTTTCATTGTTTGTGCCAACGAAAGCGGCGATTTTTTTGGTTTTTCCCGTGCCGTGCGGCAAATTCACTGTTGCGCGAATTTGTTGGTCACTTTTGGCCGGATCAATTCCCAAACAAACATGAACTTCAACCGAAGCATCAAATTTTACTGTACTGGTTTGTTTGACGAGCGTTATGGCTTCGTCGAGTTGGTAGATTTTGGTCTTATCGACCAAGGCAATGGCTGTCTGCATGCGTTTTGACATAGTATTCTTAATTGTGGTCATAGCCCCTAAATGGTTAGGGTTCCACATAAATAATGTGTCTATTTATATCGCAGTTAAGGCTTTTTGTCAAACTTCGTATTTTTTTAACATGGCCGCAGAGGCCGTTAATTTCTTTTGTTCTTGTTTTGAGAGAATCAGAGGCCAAATTTTTTCCACACCAGCGCGACCCAAAATAGCGGGCACTCCAAGTACAATGTTGTCCACGTCGTTCCAATTCTCAACCAATATACTTATCGGTAAAATTTTTTTCTGATCAAACAGTACTGCCTCGATAATGTCTGCCGTGATGAGACCGATTCCATAGAATGTCGCGTTTTTGCGACTGATAATTTCATAGGCTTCTTGACGCACTCGTGTTTCAATTTCAGTGCGAGCATGGGCTGTAAGTAATTTGAGTTTGGCAGTCGGAATTCCTCCGATTGTGACTGAGCTCCATGCTACAAATTCACTGTTGCCATGTTCACCGAGCACAAAACCGTGGACATTTTGGGCACTGATTTTAAATAAGTGCGACAATTCAGTGCGTAGGCGGGCAGTATCGAGTGCAGTGCCGGTTCCAAATACACGACCCCGCGGCAATTGTGTAAGACGAATTGCTTCTGCTGTAAGCGCATCCACTGGGTTGGCCACAATAATAACTATGGCCGTGTTTTTAAATCGTGCAATTTTTTTAAAAACTGATTTTAAGATATTGCGATTTTTTGTCGCCAGGTCCAGACGTGTTTCGCCCGGTGCTTGTGGCGCGCCGGCTGTGTACACAATAATATCGGCGTCGCGGGCGCTCGCAAAATCCGTGCCTTTTACGCAGCCTGTTTCCACAAAACACATACCATCAGCGATATCCATTACTTCGCCTTCTTCTTTTTTTACATTAATATCAATCAAACTGATTTCTGCCGCGAGATTTTTGAGAGTCGCGACATAGGCGATTGTCGAACCGACTGAACCAGCGCCGATAATTGCGATTTTAGTGGCCAAAGGCTTTTTGTTATCCATAAAATTTTTTATAATCTGAATAATTTCAGATTTAGTATACAAAAAACTCGCGGAATAAGCGAGCTTTTGTACGGATTTGATTTTCAGAGGTTAATTTTTATTCGACAGTAACGCCCATTTGTTTGGCCGTACCTTCCACCATTTTCATGGCTCCCTCTACAGTATTACTGTTCAAATCTGACATTTTTTTTTCGGCAATTTCACGAACTTGTTTTTTGCTGATTTTACCAACTTTATTTTTGTTTG
Source organism: Candidatus Magasanikbacteria bacterium RIFCSPHIGHO2_01_FULL_41_23 (assembly GCA_001782805.1). Classification (GTDB taxonomy): domain Bacteria; phylum Patescibacteriota; class Patescibacteriia; order Magasanikbacterales; family UBA922; genus 2-12-FULL-41-16. The sequence goes on from MFPT01000003.1 coordinate 23,235, forward strand.
GAGTACCCGAGCCTTTTTTAATGTTGGCTGCCATTTTAATGAGCTCGGAAACCGGTGCCACTTTCATGATAAAAGTAAAACTGCGATCTTCGTATACCGTAATTATTACGGGGACGATTTCGCCTTTACGATCTTGGGTTTTTTCATTGAATTCTTTACAAAAACCTTGAATGTTGACGCCATGCTGGCCAAGCGCCGGACCGACCGGAGGCGCTGGATTGGCCGCTCCGCCCACGATTTGTAGTTTAATCTGCGCGTTAATTTTTTTTGCCATATTGTATTTAGATTCGTAATAGTATATTAAATTTTATTACCTGCGGATTCGCAGGCCGCTCGCCTAACAACTGGCTCGCTGTCGCACACTGTCCTCGGTAACAAAATTTAATATACTATTACTTTATTATTTTGGTAAAAACTGTTGAGAAGCCCTTGATACAAGATCAAGGCAACAGAGAATACTTATATTTTTTTAACTTGTAGCGCATCCAATTCCACCGGAGTTTCGCGACCGAACATATTTACCAGCACTTTTATTTTACCGCGTGATTCATCAACCGCGTTTACTTTACCTTCAAAATTTTTGAATGGACCGTCAATGATTTTGACCGGATCGTTTATTGCCACATCAATTTTGTGCGTGGGCATTTCTACGGTGATGCGATTCATCAGCGCTGTCATTTCTTTTTCATCAATCGGAGTTGGGACAGTTCCCGAACCCACAAAACCGGTGACGTTCGGAGTATTGCGGACAACATACCACGAATCATCGGTCACGATCATTTGTACGAGCACATATCCGGGAAAGATTTTTTCTTCGATGACGTTGCGCTTGCCGCCTTTGATTTTTATTTTTTTTTCTTTGGGCACCATTACTTCGGCGATTTTGTCTTGCATATCAAAAGACTCAATGCGTTGTTCCAAATTGTGTTTTACATTTTCTTCGTAACCGCTGTAGGTGTGAATCACATACCAGCGCATTCCCAGATTGGGATTTTGTTTTCCCATAGACAAATTATTTGATAATATAATCTAGGCCTTTGTTAAGACCAAGATCCATAACCATAAAGAAAATGGCCACGCCAGCACTTAAAGCAAAGACCGCAATCGTGTAATTAATTGTTTGTTTTCGTGATAACCATTGAACTTTTTTAAGTTCTTCAATGGCTTCTTTAATATAGGCTACTATTTTCATAAACAAATGAGTGGGGAAGAATATAATTTTTGGAACTAAAAAAGGCCTACGGCCGATTTGTTGGTAGCACTATATATAAAAATGAGAGGATTGTCAATGTTGATAAAAGTGGATAACTACACATCCAAATTCTGGACATTTTTAGCGTGCGTTTGGATGAATTTTTTGCGCGGAGCAACTTCGCTGCCCATAAGAATATCAAAAATTTCATTGGCGCGTTCCGCGTCTTCAATTGTGACTTGTTTGATGACGCGATTGGCCGGATTCATCGTGGTTTCCCATAGTTGCTCCGGATTCATTTCTCCCAAACCTTTATAGCGTTGAATGGCAAAACCAGAGGATTTTTTGTTTTCCGTCACTTTTGTTTCCGAACTCGCGATTTCGTCGGTTTCTTCTTCTGCCACTTGAATATCTTCGGCTTTCAGATTATTTTTTTGCAAAAATTTATCTAAAGCTTCGGCATCATAGAGCCAAGTTGTTTCTTTGCCTTTTTTGGCGCTGTACAACGGTGGTTGAGCAATAAAAATATGTCCTTGATAAATCAGATCTGGGAAATAACGGAAAAATAATGTTAAAAGTAGAGTACGAATATGCGCGCCGTCAACATCCGCATCAGTCATAATGACAATGCGATTGTAACGTAGTTTGGTAATGTCAAACATTTCGCCAATGTTCGTGCCCATTGCAATAATAAGGGATTTTAATTCATTGTTCGTCAGAATTTTATCCAAACGCGCGCGTTCCACATTTAAAACTTTTCCGCGCAAAGGAAGAATGGCTTGGATATTACGGTCGCGGCCTTGCTTGGCACTATTATGGACAAAAATACCACTCGCGAGCGCGAAATTATGGGTGTTTGGAATTTCAATATCGTATACAGGAATTTTTTGTGATATTTTTTTAATTGCAATAATTCGGTGATTGTATAATTTTACGGCTTCAGTTAATCGGTTTGCGTCATCGGCGAAAAATCGTTTACGAAGTGTTTCCAATTTTAAATAATTTTTGTTTTGACGGATATTACGTCGGGTCATATCGTAGTTTTGTATCGTGCCCTCTTTTTTATACACATCAGACAATAATTTCATTGATGTGGCGTAATACACTTGGTCATATGCGGCTTTACGTTTTTGACGGAATTCAGGAGTCCACTGAGCATGGGTTTCGTGCGCACGCCAGATTCGTAAATTTTCATTATTCCATTGCGCCTTAGCTTTATGGCGCAATACTTCTTTTTGTTCAGGATGATTTTCAAAGAATTTTTTTACACGACCAGCCTGTGTAATTCTATGATTCGTATCCGCCCAATAGATTATTTGTTGTTGATTTAGCAACTCATTATTTTTTTGACGATAACCGGCATTTGAATTATAAAAATTCAAAAAAATATCTCCCATTTGTTTTTTATAAACCGGGTTGGCCCACTGTCCTTTGGCTCGAGCGCTTAATAGTGGAGACATTTTTTTCATGGTTCGGCTAATTTTCGCGCGATATTCAGAAGTTCTTTTTAAAATATTTAATTTGGCAATCACATCGGGACGGTGTAATGTTTTTTTGATGTGTGTTCGATGAATGGTCAAATGTTCTTCAGAAGAAATCAAACGAACATTATCCGGATTGTTGTTACGTTTATTGAAATCAACATGATGACGATGGCCTTTTTCAATTTTTTTATACGCATTATGCTGTAGGTTGTAAGCATCGGACAATAGATGGGTGAAAATCCAGCGATTATCTTTTGGATCAAATACTAATTCATAGCCTTCAATCGTGATTCGTTTTCCTTTTCGAGAAATTTGGCGGTATAAGGGCATTAATGAATCTTTGTTAGTTAATTCGGCGACAACTTTGTATGAACCATCACGTGTCATAAAACGATGGTCAGGTGTACAGATTATTTTTTCATCAGAATCAAGCGTAATTTCTGTTACCTCAGCTTTGGCCTTGGTTTGACGTGGGGAAAGAATTTTTTCAATCCCAATGCGGCCATCTTCAAGAATAGTGTAGCAATAATTTTGTTTGCCTAGTTTTTCTTCTTCAATCAGTTCCAAAAAAGATAAACTGCGGCCATCAGCCAAAGCAACTTTAGTATCACCAGAAAAACAGCCTCCGGCACTATCGCCTTCCACAATGAATAATTCAGAAATACTGGCGTCGCGGCTGGAGCAATCAGCCAATTTTCCCGGCAAAGTAAATCCTTCCAACGCACTTTTGCGCAAGACCGTATCGCGTGCCATTTTGGCGGCGGCGCGAGCGCGGGCCGCGATAATACATTTGGCGAGAATTGCTTCGGCATCCTTGGGATGTTCTTCCAAAAAAATCGCAAAGTGATCACCAAAAACTTGTTCTACGGCCGGTTTAACTTCGGGATTACCTAGTTTGGCTTTGGTTTGGCCTTCAAATTGTGGATTGGGAATTTTAACGGAAATAATCGCGGTTAAGCCTTCGCGCACGTCTTCTCCGGTCAAACTCGCGTCTTTTTCTTTTAAAATACTTTTGTTGCGGGCGTAATTATTTATGGTTCTGGTTAAAGCCAGACGAAAGCCGGCCACGTGCATGCCGCCATCCGGATTCGCGATATTATTGGCGAACGCAAAAAGCGATTCATTATAATCGTCTGTGTATTGTAGGGCGATTTCCACCAACACATCATCCACTTTTTTTTCAATATAAAAAACCGTTTCATTTTTAATTTCCCGATTTTTATTAATGTGTTTGGTGTAGCTGGCAATGCCTCCTTCAAAATAAAATTGATAGGTGGTATTGAAAGGAAGTGCGGAAACATCTTTCTTTTTTTCCTCGGCACTGCGTTCATCATGTAAAATAAGATGAATGCCTTTGGTTAAATAGGCTTGTTGACGAACATGGTCAATAATGTATTTCCAATCAAAATCAAGCGTTTCAAAAATTGACGCGTCCGGATGAAACATGATCGTGGTGCCGGTAGTTTTACTGTTGCCAATTGCTTTGACTTTTCCTTGCGGTTTGCCTATTTTATAATTTTGTTCCCAGATTTTGCCATCGCGATGAATAATCGCTTTTAAATCCGTGGAAAGCGCGTTTACCACTGATGCTCCCACGCCGTGCAAACCACCGGATACCTTATATCCGCTGGCATCGCCGCCAAATTTACCGCCGGCGTGGAGAGTGGTGAGAACCAAATCCAAAGCACTGACTTTTTTGAGAGGATGAATGTCAACCGGAATACCACGGCCATTATCACTGACCGAAACCCAGTGATCAGGCAACAACTTTACCGTGATGGTATCGCAGTGGCCGGCCATGGATTCGTCCATGGAATTGTCCACAATTTCCCAAATCATGTGATGCAAACCAGTCGCGCCGGTAGAACCGATATACATGCCCGGACGTTTGCGCACTGCTTCCAATCCTTCAAGAACAGTTATATTTTTCGCGCTGTAATCTTTTTGGTTCGACGAGCTCACCATAAATTTTTCTTCTTTAGTCATAAATTTTTGAATAGTACAGGCACAGCGTATCATATTTGAAGATGTCGAGCAAGCAGATATGGCGTGGTCAGGTTTTTTTCGCTATACTTACCTCATCCTTTTTTTGTATGTTCAAAAATCCTCCGGAAAAACCTGTTGAAAAAAAATTGATCGATAATTTTTCACGTTATACTGATCCAACTGGTGAATTTACCAATCGTGATTTGCAAATGGGTGAATGGTATGTGAAACATCGAATAATGTTGCGCGAAATAGTGGTAACAATTCTGGCCATTATCATTGTGATATTTGGCGGGTATAGTTTGTATCGCATAATTGAGTATACTTTTTTTGGCTATCGTCATGATGAACGCGTGCGCGCTGATTTAACCAAAACAACGATTCCTGTAAAAACATTACATAATTCTGTTTCCGCTACTCCGCTTAGTATTGATTCGGTGTCAGTCTATCCGAGTACTCCGGGAAAATATGATTTTGTGGCCATGGTTCAAAATCTAAATGATCGCTGGTTGGCACGCGTAACCTATGTTTTTTCTTGGGACGGCGGTGAAACACTCTCAATGGAAAGTGTGGTTTTGCCCAACAAAAAAATGCCGCTTATGGCTATAGGTGTTCCCCGTGACTCTGCGCCGGATACTGCTCGACTGGTAATTAAAACCATTGATTGGCAGAATCTGGATAATCATAATTATTCCGATCCTGCTAAATTCGTGGCGGAGCGAACTGATTTTACGACTGAAGATTTGGTTTTTAGTCCAGCCAATTCTATTGCGGGAAACGCGATTAATCAAATAAAATTTAATCTCAAAAATAATACGGGGTATGCTTATTGGGAAGTGCCATTTGCCGTCGTGCTTAAAAAAGGCGATGTTGTGGTGGGAGTAAAGCGATTTATTGTTGATTCTTTGGAGGCCGGTGAAAAACGTTTAATTCAATTGTCTTCTTTGGTTGATGGACTGGATGTGGATGCGATTGAATTGTATCCTGATCTTGATATTTTGGATCAAGAAAATTATCAAAAACCAAAAGATGATTTATGATACTGCGTTCGCTCGCGGAATTTAGCCGACGAATTGACTGGTTTTTGGTTGTGGCCGCAGTTGGTCTAACGGGCATTGGTCTGGTGACTATTTACAGTGTTGATTTATCACGGGGAACAGCCTTGCCATTTTTTTCAACCCAAGTTATATCTCTCATCATCAGTTTAACTGTCATGTTTAGTGCGGCTTGGATTCATCACAGCCGTTATGAGCGTGGCGCTCAATTGATTTTTTTTCTAACACTCATCGTACTTATCGCGGTTTTATTTTTTGGCGTTTCCATTCGCGGTACGCGTGGTTGGTTTCGAGTGGCCGGATTTTCATTTCAGCCGGTTGAGATCGCCAAAGTAGCTTTGATAATTTTTTTGGCCTGGCGAATAGAACGTTCGGGACGACAATTTAATCAGCCTGGATTTCTGTGGGGAACAGCTATTATGGCTGGATTCCTGATAATTCCGGTTTTGTTGCAACCGGATTTGGGTTCGGCCGTGGTTTTGTTGGCGATTTGGTTGGGACTTATTTTATTGGCCGGGATTCGTACTCGATACATTATGACTTTATTTATTATTGGAATTGGAGTCATGATTATTGGTTGGATGTTTTTATTTAAGGATTATCAAAAAGAGCGGGTGCTGACTTTTATCAATCCGGCTCTTGATCCTTTGGGCGCGGGTTATAATGTGAATCAGTCAATGATCGCCATTGGGTCGGGCAAATTTTTTGGCCGCGGTTTGGGTTTTGGTTCCCAAAGTCAGTTGCATTTTTTGCCCGAAGCGCAAACTGATTTTGCGATTTCCGTGATTGGTGAGGAATTGGGTTTTGTGGGTTTGATTTTAGTTTTAGGTCTGTACGCCATTTTATTAATTCGTTTGGTTTTCATCGCGCATCAGGCTCGAGCTGATTTTAGGGCGTATACTGTGGCTGGGATTATCATTTTGTTTTCGGTGCAGTTGACGGTAAATATGGGCGCGGCTTTGGGTATTTTGCCGGTGACTGGTGTAACTCTGCCGTTTATTAGTTATGGCGGTTCATCATTAATTACCAATTATCTGCTTTTGGGTATAGCCCTGAGTATTAATCGCCAGGCCAAAACAGCTTGACTTAATTTTTAATTTTTGATATATTCGTGACTGCTTATGAAGCAAGAATTACCAGCCAATCCAGCTCATTCAATTCGCGATCTTAAAAATTGCCGTGTGTGTGGCAGTAATTATGGCGCGGACAAAATTCGTTTGATCGACCGAAACGAGATTGGAGCCGTGGCGCACATTACTTGTTCGGTATGCGTGCATTCAGCTTTGGTTTTCTTTGGGAAAACCGCTCATGGATTGGGATTCCTCGGTATGATGACTGATTTAAATTTTGCCGATGCGGAACGATTTCGCGGCCGGCCAAAAATTTCCGAAAATTTTCTTTATGCAGCCAATGAGTGTTTGACCACAAAATCCCGTCAGCTTGTGGCGGCAATTTATTATCAATGATTATTTGGTAAATTAATGTTTTAAAATGGTATGTCATTTTCTCTTAATGCAAAAACTCGCGTCGGCGGCAAGCCAAATGAGGTTCGGTCACTGGGTGAAATTCCCGCTGTGGTTTATGGTGGCGATCGTCCGGCTGAGACCGTGGTTTCAGTTTTAACTACTGAATTTACACGTTTATATAATCAAACCGGTGAATCCACTTTGATTGATTTTTCCATTGATGGCGCTGCGCCGGTAAAAGTTTTGGTGCAAGCCGTGCAATTGGATCCGGTCAAAAGTTTGCCCGTGCATATTGATTTTCGTCAAATTAACATGAACAAATCAATGGAAGTGGATGTGGAATTGAATTTTGTCGGCGAAGCTCCGGCCGTAAAAGATTTGGCCGGTACTTTAACCAAAAATTTGGATTCGGTCACTGTTACCTGTCTGCCAAAAGATTTGGTTAGCGAATTAACCGTTGATTTATCATTACTGAAGACGTTTGATGACTCTATCCGAGTTAAAGATTTAGTGGCCCCGATTGGTATTACGATTGAAACTGATCCGGAACAAACGATTGCCAAAGTAACGCCGCCTCTGTCTGAAGAAGAATTGAAAGCGTTGGAAGAGCCGGTCGCTGTTGATTTAACAGCCATTGAAGTGGAAAAGAAAGGTAAAAAAGAAGAAGATGGTGCGGAGGCGACTGCGACTGAACCGGCTAAAAAAGAATAATGGTTCTACTTCCCTCGACTTCGCTCGGGACAAGTCGTTCACCATAAATAAGTCAATTTAAAACGATCTCGATTAATTGGGATCGTTTTTTTATAGACCATTATGAATTTTTGGCATATAATCATTGTATGAAAAAAAATAAAAAGTACCAATTAACTAAATTTAAATCTCGTTATTGGTATTTTATCGTCCCGGTTTTTGTATTGATTTTTTACGCATTATTTTTTTCTTCATCAAAAAAGATTTTTGTCGCTGAAAAAAAAGATTTTAAAAAAGTAAAAATAGCGGAAAATATTTGTGAACAGCGTAGTCGTCTCAATGGCATTTGTATAAATTTTAATGAATCTGGTCGTGCATTTGTTGGAGTGATGATTGAAAATCATCCGGTGGCTCGTCCGCAAGCTGGTTTGGCAGAAGCCAGTGTGGTATACGAAGCATTGGTGGAAGGGAATTACACGCGTTTTTTGGCTTTTTTTGATTATGCTGAAAAAATAAATAAAGTTGGTCCGGTACGGAGCGCGCGACCATATTATCTGGATTGGCTCAATGAATGGGGGAATCCATTATATATGCATGTGGGCGGATCTCCCGAAGCTTTGCAGAAAATTGTGGCGCAGAAAATTTTTGATGCCAATGAATTTTATCATGCCAAAAGTTATTGGCGTGATAGTTCACAGTCTGCGCCTCACAATGTGTATACTGATTCGGGAAAATGGACAGAATTTCGACAATCGGATTTTTTAAATTTTTCGAGTTGGAATTTTGTAACCAGTAGTACGCCATGCCTCATACATTGTTTGACTCATATTCGAATTTCCTATTCATCCGAGACTGATGTTCAGTGGGATTTTAATACGACTACAACACGATTTGTTCGTTACCATGGCAATACAAAACATGTGACTGAAGAAGGAGAAATCGTGGCTGACACGATAATCATTCAAGAAATTAAAACAAAAGTGATTGATGGTGAAGGTCGTCTGGCGTTGCAGACAATTGGGGAAGGGCAAGCCGTGGTTGCGTATGATGGAAAAAAAATTAATGCGACGTGGAAAAAAGAATCATTCAAGAGTCGGACGCGATTTTTTGATGGTACAGGCGTGGAAATTTTATTAAAGCCGGGCAAAATTTGGCTAGAAATTGTGCCAAATTTTTCTGTTATTGAATTTACTCAGTTATGATAAAAAAATTTTTTGTGTCAGCGCTGCCCATGCTTGTGGTATTTTTATTTGATAATGTTGTCAATAATTCGTTGGGATTGTATGACCGCTGGCGCTGGCTTGATATTCCCATGCATTTGTTGGGAGGAGTGGTTGCGGCTTGGAGTTGTCACCGATTTTATAAAAAAATAAAAAATGAAATTAACATTAAACCTCTTTTCGCGCGTTTGTGGTTGTATGTCGGCACGACTGCGATCATTGGAATTTTGTGGGAGGTGTATGAATTTTTAGTTCACGTTGTTACGAGAATTATTACTCAGCCGAGTGTGGGAGATACGGTGCATGATTTGGTGAATGATCTGATTGGCGCGGTTTTGTTTTGCGGTTTGATTTTCTTGTTTGATAAAAATAAAAAAAAAATGATTAAACGAGAGTGATAACCACTAACCGATCTTGTTCCGCGAGATCGGTTTTTATTTCAATTAAAGCCGTGGAAAAATATGCTTGTATTATTTTTTTAATCGCATCTTTTTGCGCGGGATCGATTTCCAAAAATATCTGGATTTGATTTTTTATTTTTACGCTAGTTAAATGTTGTTTTATCTGTTCTAATAATTTTTCGTATAATCCCAATCCGTTGTTATTGGCCACCAAAGCCAAACGCGGTTCATACTGAATTGTTGGTTCTTTCTTGAATTGTTCGGCCCTAAGATAGGGGAGATTGGCGGTTATTATAACAAATGACTCAGGTAAATCCATTGAGGGCAAAATGGATTTCCCTCGACTCAACTCGGGATAAACACCATAAATAGGTTCAAGCAAATTGCCGTGCAAAAAGGTAATATCAACGTTGTTTTGACTGGCATTTTTTTGGGCGATGCGCAACGCTGATGAAGAAATATCAGTGGTAATAACGCGGATTTTTTTTTGAGCATTTTTAATAATGGAAATGGGAATACAGCCCGAACCAGTGCCGACATCTATCAGAACTACATTGTGATTGGCATTTTTAATTATTTCCAAAACCGCTTCCACCATTATCTCGGTTTCCGGTCGTGGTATCAAGGTATTTTTATTTACCAAAAAATCAAGACCGAAAAATTCTTTGTGGCCGAGTAAATAGGCGAGGGGAATTCCACGTTGTCTTTTTTTTAACAAACGAATGAAGCGAAATTTTTGCCACCATGACAGTCTAATCTCGGGATGAGCCAACACGAATTCGCGCGGTTTTTTTAAAACAAACGCCAACAAAATTTCCGCGTCGCGGGGATCACTGTTAGAGGAGTATGGTAGCGAATTTATTAATTTGATCAGATGATTTAAAACAAATTAATCCGCTTCAATCGTTGTTCTCCAACCATCATACTCACCGTTACACTCGACGGCAATTTTCCATAAATAAATCACATATTCATTTACGCTTTCCAAGTCCACTTTATCCACTCTCTTGATATGTAAGATGAATGGGAATTTTTTCTCTGATTCGTCAAATTTTTGTTCAACTATATCAAAATCATCTTTTTTAATTTTTGAGATAAATTTATCTCTATCTTTTTCTGTTTCAAAATATATCCAATGATCAACCGCTCGCTCTTTTTTTAAAATATCTCCTCCTTTTTTTAGTTCGTCTATTATTTGACGATTACTTATTCTTTGTAATTCTTCTGGCTTAGGATATAAAAAGTCAAAATAATAACTCCAATTTTTGTCCTCTTTTGAACCAATAGTAAAATTATATTTTGGATAGACAGCCATAACTTCAGAAATTGCCTTATCATAAAGTTTAGTCTGATCAACATAGAAATAAAAATCCCTACGTCCGTCAGAAGTCAGACGTCCGGCATACGTTGATTTAAATTTTGCAGTTATTTTATTAACCAAATCTTTTCCAATAATACCAAGAATTCCACTCTCCTCTTGTGAAGAAAGTCCATTTTTATCAGGATTGTTCATGGTGATGGAAATCCAGATTAAGTTTGACTCATTTTTTATTGGGGCAATTTTATGCAAACCAAGGTCAACAAATATTGAACTTACTTTATCATCGACATTGCTAAAATAAAATTCCCATTTTTCCTGATATTCATTTTCAGGTTGTAAATTTTTTGACTGTTGATTTATCTCCGATTTGTTGAAAATTTTTTTAAAAAGCCCCATAGAAATTACTGTTATTATAAGTCCCATTAAAATTATGGGTATAATTATTTTTATTCTATTTTTAATCATATCGTTCGCCAGTCTTTTCCGCATAATCAGCCGCGCGTAACGCGGAAATAATCGGTTCCAAATTACCGTTTAAAATCGTGGGGATATTATTCCAGCTCTCGTGAATGCGATGATCCGTAATTCGATCTTGAGGAAAATTATATGTGCGAATTTTTTCACTGCGATCGCCCGTGCCGATTTGATTTTTTCGCGCCGCATCAGTTTTGGCTTTTTTCCCCGCTTGTTGAGTTTCATACAGCCGCGCGCGCAAAACTTCCATGGCCTTGAGGCGATTTTGTTGTTGCGAACGTTCATCTTGGCATTGCACAATCATTCCTGTGGGAATGTGGACAATGCGAACGGCCGAATATGTGGTGTTGACTGATTGGCCGCCTTTTCCGCCGGCCATAAAAGTATCAATACGCAAATTTTTTGGATCAATTACCAATTCTGTTTCTTCAATTTCGGGAAGGACTGCCACGCTGACTGTTGAGGTGTGAATCCGGCCGGCTTTTTCCGTTTCGGGCACGCGCTGAACACGATGTACTCCCATTTCGTACTTCATTGATTTGTATACGTCGCGTCCTTTGATGGAAAAAATCACTTCTTTGTATCCGCCAATACCAATATGGCTTTCATCAATTAATCCCACTTGCCAGTTTTGACTTTCAGCGTATTTCATATATAAGCGCATCATTTCGGCCGCGAATAGGGCGGATTCATCTCCGCCCGCGCCCGCGCGGATTTCCACAATGACGTTTTTTTTGTCCATGGGATCGGTGGGACGAATTAGTTCGGCCAATTCCGCTTCTAATTTTTGTATTTTTTCTTTTAAAGAATTTAATTCTGTTCGTGCCATTTCCGCCATTTCGTCAGTTCCTTGTGATAATTTTTCCGTGGCGATTAGTTCCGTTTCAATTTTTTCCAATGTTAATATTTTTTCGCATACTGGTTTCAAATCAGTGTATTCACTGGAAGCGGTTTTTAATTTTTCTTGATTATTAATGACAACCGGATCTTGCAAAGCGGTTTCCAATGATAAAAATTTATTTTTTAGGTCAAGGTATTTTTGGATCATATTTTTTAAATTCAATTAACACTTTAAGGAAATCAAATTAAACTAATTAAAACCAAATCATTATTAATTTCAGTAGTAGTTAATTTTCTTTTCAGTAAAACTCGCTATTCTTTTACTCTCCCAGTCTCTATCCTTATTGATAGCTAATATATTCTTTCCAAGCAAGAGGAAAGAAAGCTCATACACATTACTGAAAAAGAAAATTAACTACTACTGAAATTACCCCAATGCCCAATGCAACACCAGAACATTCAATGTACTAATAAGCAAAATGGAGACGAATATACTTTTGCTGAAAGCTGAGTATATTGACTTACTGAGAATGCATAATCCGTTAGACTATCAGTTGAACAAAAGGATATCGTCGAATTTTGCTTACATGTTAGCACGAATGAAGTTTGATTACGACTTAGGAGACGGAGTTTTTATGAGTTAGTAAAAGCGAAGTTTGCCGATAATATAGAAAGAACAAAGTTTTTTGAAAACAAAAACAGGCCAGCGACCTGTTTTCAATTGTACTTAACTATTTAGCTACTTCAGCCTTTGTTTCAGCGTTAGCTTTTGTTTTGCGCGCAGCAGTTTTGACTTTCTTGCCTTTGCGTGTTTCGGCCGCGGCATTGACCTTACTCATTTTTTCTTGGAATTTTTCCACGCGACGAGCCGTGTCAACCAGACGTTCTTGGCCAGTATAAAATGGATGACAAGCGCTGCAAATTTCCATGCGCAGGTTTTCTTTGGTTGAACCGGTTACAAAAGAATTGCCACAGGCGCAGGTTACGGTAACATTTGACGAATATTTAGGGTGAATTTTTTCTTTCATACAAAATAATAATGAGCGCACTATAGCATATTGATTTTATTCTTGTCAATACAGTTTTGGTCATTCAGCCCTCGATTCTATTTACCTGAAGAGATAAACAAAGTGGAGGGCGGCTCGCGGATCTGCTGGGGAGATCGACGCGAGCCAGAGGTGGAAGCTAGTCAGTGCGCGCAGGCCACAGTGGCTTGATGTAGTAGATGTCGCCGCGATGGTGGCCGGCATCTTCGTAAGTCAAACCGAGCGAGTCGAGGATGGCGTCAAGTCCTTCTTCACATCGCGTATCCATGATCTTGGTCGTTACTTTTCGATCTACGGTTCCCATGGTTGGGATCAAGATCATACCGCGGCACTCCTTCATGATGAAAGCGAGGACTTGGCCAAAGTCCGCATCTTTAATCACTAGGTTGAAAGGAGTGATAGTATCGAAGTCAGGATTCGAACATTTCGCGAGCTCGTCTGCAAGCCTGTTGTTCTCTTCCTCGCTGAATCTGATTATCTCGCTTGTTCGGAAGAACACACGGATAATCTCGGCCTCAAGTTTGTGGATCGTATTGGCCTGCTGAGCAACGGTCGATTCGTACTCAGCAGTTACGTCCCTCAACCTGTTCATGAGCAAAATCTGGCCAATGGACTGAGTAATAATTGCCACGATTAAAATAAATCGGACAAAACCATCTGACGGCTTTTGCACTTTTGTCTCCTTTTTTGTTTAAGTCACTAGGCAATAATAGCTCAAAATCAATTTTTGTCAATTGCCGTTTGACAAAAAGCGTAGTCTTTATTACACTAGCCCCACTTATTTATCCCTCACTCTTCGATACGTCGTAGTCCTGATTATATCCGGGCCAAGGCGCTTCATTTTCCTCTTTCCGACCACTCGGAAGGTTACGAAGAGGAGGAACAAGGAAAAATTATGAAAACTCCGACAATTCTGGAAATGCTCCAGGCCGGCGCCCACTTTGGGCATCATGTGTCACGCTGGCATCCTCAGATGAAGCCGTTCATTTTTACTGAACGCAATCGTATTCATATTTTAAATTTGGAAAAAACCGAAGCGCAGTTAAACACGGTTTTACCGGCCATTAAACAAATGGCGGCCGAAGGCAAACAGATTTTGTTTGTTACTACCAAACCACAGGCACGCGAACTGGTTAAACAAGCGGCGATTGATTGTGGTATGCCTTATTTGACTGAACGTTGGTTGGGCGGCATGTTGACAAATTTTTCGGAAATCAAAAAATTAATCAAAAAATACATTTCTTTGAAAGACAAACAGGCCAAAGGCGAATTGTCCAATTATACTAAAAAAGAACAATTGGAAATTTCCAAAGAACTGGAAAAAATGGATACGTTTCTCGCCGGTCTTGTTACGTTGGATCGCATGCCCGATGCTTTATTTATTCCTTCGGTTCAGCGAGAAAAAACCGCCATGACTGAAGCCGGCAAGACAGGAGTGGAAATTATCGGTATTTGCGATACCAATGCCAATCCGACTAAAGTGACTCATGTGATTCCGGCCAATGATGACGCGGTCAAATCAATCACTATTATGGTGCATTTGGTTCGCGACGCAATAAATGAAGGTAAACTTGCCCAAAAATCAGCTTAATTTATTTTTTTAAATTTATTATCTATGGCAATTACTGCCAGTGATGTTGCCAAACTCCGCGCTCAAACCGGAGCCGGCATACTTGATTGTAAAAAAGCATTGGAAGAAACAAATGGTGATTTTGAAACTGCTATTGATTTACTTCGTAAAAGAGGAATAACTAAAGCGGCCAAACGCGCGGACAAAGTCGCGGCTGAAGGCACAGTGATTAGCTATATTCATGGCGCAGGTAGAATTGGTGTTTTGGTTGAAGTAAATTGTGAAACGGATTTTGTGGCACGTACTGACAGTTTTAAAAATTTAGCGATGGATATTGCCATGCACATTGCCGCGGTCGCGCCAAAATATCTAAGTCGTGAGGAAGTTTCAGTCGAAGAATTGGAACGTGAAAAAGCCGTGTATCGGGATCAACTGGCGAATGAAGGCAAACCAGCGGAAATGCTGGAAAAAATTGTAGAAGGAAAACTGGCAAAATTTTACGCGGAAATTTGTTTGCTCGAACAAATTTTTATTAAAGATGAAACCAAAACAATTGAAGGTTTGTTAAATGAAAAAGTGGGGGAAATTGGTGAAAAAATTACCATACGTCGTTTTGCTCGTTATGAGCTTGGTGAAGGGATTGAAAAACCAGTGGTTGATTTTGTGGCTGAAGTCGGAAATGAATTGAATAAATAATCTACTCGCACTTGTCCACAGTTTTTAAATCTCCTGCGTAAAGTAGGAGATTTTTGTATCGTTTCTTATTTAATAATTTGTTATACTACATAGGCTTTATTCCAGCGTCCTTTTATGTTATTGAATAGAAAGAAATATAGACTTTCTTACCTAGCCTCAATTACTGCGTTTATTACGGTTTGCAATTTAATCCTTGGACCGTTGTTCTTTAGTTTTGAAAGTAATGTTATTCCCAAAGTAAAAGCCGCGGCCGTTACTTGGGTTGCAGGTGCTACGGGAACATGGGAAACCGGAACGAACTGGAGTAGTGGCGTTGTTCCCACCACTGCGGATGATGTGACTATTTCCAGTTCAACTGGCAATATTGTGGTAACTTTGTCAACGGGACAAACGGCTAATTTTGCGTCACTTATCGTGGGCGGTGACAGTACCAGATACGCGACAACTACTTTTGTGGGCAATATTGGCACTGCCGTTAGTACTACTATTGCCACCAAAGGAACCATAATACAAAAAAATACCGCCACTCAAACATTAACCGGAAATTTAACGATCCAAAGCGGAGGAGTTTTGACTCATGAAGCCAATACCACTGCGCAAGATTACGAACTTGATTTCAGTGTTGCGTCTGTTAATATCCAATCTGGCGGTAAAATTGATACTGATGGTAAAGGATATTCCGGTGGCGCTAGTGGTAGTAATGGTAATGGAACTGGCGGCGGAATTGGTGTTGGTAGTGGACGGGGTGGCGGAGGAGCCCATGGTGGCGATGGTGGAATCGGCGGTGATGCAGTTGGTGGAACAGGATATTGTGATATTAGCAGTCCGGCAACAATTGGTTCGGGAGGTGGTGGTGGTGGACAAGAGAAAAGCGGTACAGCGGGTGGTGGTGTTATTATTTTGAATGCCTCAGGAACGGCCACAATTAATGGCACTATTACGGCTGATGGTACAAACGGAACTGATAATGGCGGTTCTGGTGCCGGCGGTGGTGTAAAGATTGTGGCTGGTACTATTACCGGAACTCCCGAAAGTTTTACGGTTACAGGTGGAGTTTCATCTGGTAGCGGTGCGGCTGGTGGCGGTGGTGGCTGTGTGCTTCTAAATTACACAACGTCCAATAGTATTTCTCCGACCACGACGATAATCATGTCCGGTGGTGCCGGTGGTGGTACTGGATATCGCGGTGGCGCAGGTGTTACTTATGTGAAACAAGTCGGTACAAACGGTGATTTATATTCAATTAACAGTGGTACCTCCGGAGCCGGCTCAACGCAAGGAACCACTTCTCTTACGGTTGATTCGGTTACATTAACAACCAGTCCGACATATATTGTTCCCACGGGGAAAACTTTGGTTGTTCGTAATAGTAATCCATTTGTTGCTGGTGACGCAACAGGTATTCTTCAGGTAAATTCCGGAGCTACTTTTACTCCAACGTCCACAACTGATTTTGTAATAGCGAGTTCCACACTTCAAATCTTGAGAGGATCTACTATAACATCTTCATCCAGTCTTGATGTGATTCTTGAATACGGTGGTACGCTTGATATGCGTTATTTCACCACGTCTTCAAACGCGTTTCCACTGGACACACTCTATGTTAAAAATGGCGGTCTTGTTACTCATGGCGCCAATACTACGACTCAGGCTCATGTTATTAATTTGTCATTTACTTCTTCCACTATTGCGACCGGAGGTTCAATTAATGTTGATGGTAAAGGATATTCCGGTGGCGCTAGTGGTAGTAATGGTAATGGAACTGGCGGCGGAATTGGTGTTGGCAGTGGACAAGGTGGTGGTGGTGCTCATGCCGGTGCCGGTGGTACCACTGGTGAAGCTGCTGGTGGTTCAGCGTATTGTGTTACCAGTAATCCTGGAACTCTAGGTTCGGGTGGTGGTGGTGGTGGACAAAGCACGTATGGCACGGCAGGGGGAGGTTTGGTTATACTGTCTGCTAGCGGTGCTCTTACTGTTGCCGGTACTATAACTGCCGGTGGAACATCAAGCACGGGTAGAGGAGGAGCCGGCGGAGCTGGCGGAGTAAAGATAACCGCGGATGTTGTGGCGGGCACACCGCAAAGTTTTATCACTGTGGGTGGAAATGGAACTAGTTCTGTTGCCGGTGGCGGTGGTGGCTGTATTTATATTCTTTATACGACGAGTAATTCCATCGCAGCGGGCAATATATCGGTTGCCGGTGGTACTTCAGTTTCAGGCGGCGGGTTTAATGGTGGCACGGGTAATTTTACTGCCACTCAAAATAATTCCGCTCCGACTGCGGCCGGTTTTCCTTTTTCAAACGCCAGTACCGCTCAAACAGGAACGTTTAATCCCACGTTATTAACGACGACAACACCATCATTTTCCGCATTATATATTGATTCCGATGCTTCCGACACCGCGACCAAAGCTCATATTCAAATGAGTACCAGTTCTTCGTTTACCACCATTAGTCATTGGGATTCCGGATCATCGGGAAATACTATCACGAGCTGTACTCAAGGCAATCGTTGTCAGGATTTAAAATATGGCAATTTTGGTACTGCTCCCACCACGAATTTATCTTTGAACGACGATGCTGATGAAAATTCGCAAACAGTATATTATTGGCGGCTGCATTATTTTGATACGGCCGGTGCCATCGGGAGTTATTCCACCACTACGGCCACATTTACTTTGCTTGATATTCCCAATGAACCAAGCGGTATGGCTGCCGGATCAATAACAGCCAGTGCAGCCACTCTGAGTTGGACTGATAATTCCAGTATAGAAAGTAATTATTTAGTCCAAGTGTCGGGAGATGGAGGAACGACATTTGCCACGGCTACGTCAACTGCGGCCAGCGCGACCAGTATTACGACCAGCACATTAAGCGCCAATACTTCATATCTGTACCGAGTTGCCGCTCAAAATAGCGTTGGTACTTCAACTTATAGTACATCGAGTGCGTTTTATACTCTAGCCAATATTCCCACGTCATTAACTATTCAAACTACGGGTGTGAATGGTGTACTCCAAGCAAGTTGGAGTGCCAATAGTAATCCGGCCGGCACATCATATTATGTGGAAGAAACCGGTAACACGAGTATTAATTCCGGTTTGATAACTGATACGTCTTATACATTTAGCGGTTTAACTGCCGGACAAACATACACGTTTCATGTAAAGGCGCGCAATGGTTCAGCGATCGATACTGCTTACACTGATTCAGTTTCAGCCACGCTGCCTAGTAGTGGAGCGGCTGCGCCATCGTCACCTCCGGCAATTCCTCCTCCACCGCCAATTCCTTTTCCTTTTGGTGATTTTCCACCGGATATTCCGATTCAAGAATTTGCTCCAACCGGATTAATTAAAATTGTTTCAGCGGTTGGTGGCGAGCTTGATATTCTTAATCAAGCTGGTTTGTCTTCGCCCTATGAAGTAAATTCATCAGCTAAAGTTGTCGCTGTTAATGGCGCGAGTGATTTGTTGAATTTACAATCGCCGTTTACTTTTAATTTTTCTTTTGCTTTTGATAAACATCCGCTTGATGCCACGGTAAATTCCCAACGGCAAATATTTTCCAAAGGCGATGCCTATAATTTTGGTTTTCTGCCTATTAATAATGATGCCGCGATTTCTCAGGGAACCTGTTTTTTTGTCAATAATCAAACAAATAAAGTTTGTGATAATATATTTGGTCGTCAAGCATTTAAAATCAAATCTCCGTATAATTATCGCGTTGTTTGGAATGGTAATACGTTGGAATTATACGAAGGAAATTCTAAACTTGACACTAAAAAAATTAATTCGATTTCTAAGAGCGTCGATCCTCTTATTGTGGGAGGTCGTCAATTTACCAACGGTCAATATACGATTAATACTTATTATCCGTCAACAATTTATGAAATGAGAATTAGTTCTGAACCACTCTTGATTTACACCAATAAACCAACTATAAAATTAAAAATTGATTCCAGTTATGCGCCACAATTCGCACTTAAAGAAAGTAACAATGCGCCTTCAGCGGATTTTAGCGCTACGTCATTTGAACCAACTAAATCGGAATTAACGTGGAATTTAAAAGGCGCGGATGGTAAAAAATGCGTCAATGCTCGTTTTAACAGTCAGCAGAAAAATTTTAAGTATGATACATACGCTTGTGTAATTTTAGATACGGCCAAACCAATCGCTGATTTTACTTTTGATAATGGATTAGACAGTACGGGGAAACAAATTTTATTGCCCCGTCTTTTTGGTGTTTCTGATCCTGACGCCAGTATTACCATAACTCAAAAGAAATCATTGTCGCTCGCGGCTGAAACAGCAAATCAAATTAATCTTAAAGCCAACAAAGATGGTTCTTGGATTTATGCGTTTAGTGAAAATTTCCAACCGGGCAATTATGCTTTTAGTGTTTCTGCCCAAGATTTGGCCGGCAACGTATCTGAACCAACCACCAAAAATGTGGTGATTGCCAAAACAACCGAAAAGCCAGTGGAACAGCCGCTCGTGCCCGAAGAAGAACCAAAGAAACCGGAATTACCTAAAGACGTGGATCCGGATGATGAAACGCCGATTGAAGATCAAGATAAACCGATAGAAAAACCAATCAAAATTCCAGCCGAAAAACCAATTGTGGATCCGGCTGATAATTCGGATGATGTTCCCAGTTCGGAAAATTCAGTTGGCTCTGGTGAAAAAAATGGAGAATTAACCAGTAACGGTAATGATGAAATCGGCAAGCTTGAACCAATAAATAATGTTCAATCAAGCGGCAAACTCCGGATTGGTGGAGAATTTTTGGCCGCGATTGCCAAAAATAAAAGCGTGAAGAAATTAGTGGATTTTGTTTCTCAAGAAAAAGTGCAAAAAGCCAATGTCCGAGCGGTTGTTCCGGTCGAGGCCGCGATTGGAGTGGTCAATGTTGCTGTCGGTTTTCAATTACCGCAGTTAATTAATTTGCTTCGCTATTTATTTGGCCAGCCAGCATTATTAGCTCGTCGTCGTAAACGGAAAAGTTGGGGCGTTGTCTATAATAGTTTTAGTAAATTGCCCGTTGATTTGGCAACTATCCGCTTGATTGAAGAAAAAACCGGACGCGTTCTGGCTTCGCAAGTAACAGATTTTAATGGACGATATTTTTTGTCCGCGGATCAAGGTCAATATCGACTGGAAATAATCAAACCGGGTTTTGTTGGATTTAGCGAACATTTGAAAGAAAAAGATGAAGATACGGCGTTTGTGAATTTGTATCACGGCGAAGCATTTTTTTCATCTCAGGAACAGTTTGAAATCAATTATAATATTCCGTTTGATCCGGTAGTAGAAGAAAAGCCGACTGTCCGGATTTTACGCGACAAATTTAGGGAAAAAATCCAGTATGCCTTCAGTTTTGTTGGTTTGGGAGCCAGTGTTATGTCGTTTGTGGCTACGCCTGGTTTTTTTACCGCGGGTTTTGTATTCTTGCATATAGGACTGTTTGTTATATTTTATGTTTTGGGTAATAAAAAATTGCCGCCATCTTGGGGCGTGGTGCGTGATTTGGTTGATAAATCTCCAATCGGTCGAGTAGTGGTGCGCGTCTTTGATTCCGCGTATAATAAGCTGGTCAATACTGCCGTGACCGATAGCAAAGGCCGTTATGCGATTTTAATCGGTCCGAGCATGTATTATGCCAGTTATGAAAAAGATGGTTTTGTCAAAAAACAAACATCTCTGCTTGATTATTCCAGCCAGAAAAATAAAGGAATGGGCGGAATTATTAATCGAGATGAAATCCTACAAAAAGTAGAAAGTAAAAAATAATTTTTAATTTAAAATATGTTGCGAATTGCCATCAATGGTTTTGGCCGCATTGGCCGACACGCGTTTAAAGTTATTCAAAATAAAAAGGGAATGGAAGTGGTCGCAATTAACGATCTCACCAGTTCCAAAATTTTAGCGCATTTGCTAAAACATGATACGGCTTATCCGGATGTGGAATATTCGGTAAAATTTGATGATAAGAATTTAATTATCGCGGGTAAAAAAATTCCGGTTTTTGCGGAAAAAGATCCGAGTTTGTTGCCGTGGAAAAAAATGAACGTTGATTTGGTTTTGGAATGCACGGGATTTTTTCGCGATGAGGAAGGTGCAGGTAAACATCTGACTGCCGGAGCAAAAAAAGTCATTATTTCCGCTCCAGCCAAAGGCGAAATTAAAACTTTAGTTAAAGGCGTGAATGATACAGAATATAAAGGCGAAAAAATTGTAAATAATGCGTCATGCACTACGAATTGCGCGGCGCCAGTAATGCTGGTTTTGGAAAAAGAATTTGGCATTGCCAAAGCGATGTTGACTACTGTTCATTCGTATACTGCTTCGCAGTCCCTACAAGATGGTCCCAATAAAGATTTACGCGAAGCGCGAGCCGCAGCGCAAAATATGATACCGACTTCAACGGGCGCGGCTGTGGCAGTGGCGCAGGCAATTCCCGAATTAAAAGGTAAGTTTGATGGCCTATCGATCCGTGTTCCTACCATTACTGTTTCATTGACCGATATTACCGCGCTTCTTAAATGTAGTGTAACCAAAGAAGAAATCAATGAAGCTATGAAGAAAGCCGAGAAAACCTATTTGAAAAATATTTTGGCTACAACTGACGAAGAATTAGTGTCCAGTGATTTTATTGGCAATCCATATTCGGCCATTGTGGATTTACATTTGACCAATGTGGTTGATGGAAATTTGGTTAAAGTTGTCGCGTGGTATGACAATGAATGGGGCTATGCCAATCGTTTGGTGGAAATGGCGCAGTTGGTGGGGAAAAAATAAAAAGGAATCTGTATGCCGATTAAGTCAATTAAAAATATCAAAAATTTAAAAGGAAAACGGGTTTTGGTTCGGGTTGATACGAATGTCCCAATTAAAAACGGAAAAGTAAAAGATGATACGCGTATTCGTGAAATTATTCCAATGCTTAAATTTTTAATTCAAAAAAAAGCCAAAGTAATTCTCGTGGCGCATTTGGGTCGGCCGGAAGGAAAGATCGTAAATGATCTACGGTTAGATCCCGTGGCCGAGCGTTTAGGTGAAATTCTTAAAAAAAATGTTATTAAACTGGATGATTTTATTGGTTCGGCGGTAGTCAAAGAAATTGCCGAAATGAAAAACGGACAAGTGCTGATGCTGGAAAATATTCGTTTTTCAGCGGATGAAAGTCCCTCTACACGCTCACTTCGTGGTGACTCAGTGGAACCAGGACAAGCCGGTATTAAAGGAACTTTGGCAAAAAAATTAGCGAGTTTGGGAGATATTTTTGTCCAAGAAGGTTTTTCGGTTTGTCATCGAGCGGATGCGTCTGTGGTCGGTGTGGCCAAATATGTGCCGAGTTATGCTGGATTACTTTTGGAAAAAGAAATTAAAAGTTTAAATCAGATTTTAAACAAGCCTAAACATCCGCTTTTAGCAATTATTGGTGGCGCGAAATTGGAAACTAAAATACCGGTTTTGCAAAATATCAGTCGCATTGCAGACGCGATTTTGGTTGGTGGCGGAATTGTTAATACTTTTTTATTAAGTTTGGGATATGAAGTCGGTGCATCGCTGGTTGATAAAAATCATTTGGCGATTGCCAAAAAATTGGCGTGTAAAAAGAATATTTTTTTGCCATTGGATGTAGTTGTCGGTACACGCGATGGTAAAGATTGGCGCGTGGTTTCGATTGAAAAAAAACCACATCGGATTTGCGAACCGGACGAAGCAATTTTTGATCTTGGTCCAGTCACGATTGAACATTTTTGTGTTAGTTTAACGACTGCCAAAACAATCGTCTGGAATGGAGCTTTGGGTTATTTTGAACGACCACCGTATAATGAAGCCACCAATGCTTTGGCAAAAATGCTGGCCAGTGTTTCTCGAAAAGGAGTATTTACCGTAGCCGGCGGAGGCGAAACACTGGAAGTTTTGGCCGCGCTTAAATTGACCAAAAAAATCAGTTTTGTTTCCACGGGCGGTGGCGCCATGCTGGAATTTTTATCCGGCAAAAAATTGCCGGGGATTAAAATTTTGGAAAAATAAATTATGTGGT
Source organism: Candidatus Magasanikbacteria bacterium RIFCSPHIGHO2_01_FULL_41_23 (assembly GCA_001782805.1). Lineage (GTDB taxonomy): Bacteria > Patescibacteriota > Patescibacteriia > Magasanikbacterales > UBA922 > 2-12-FULL-41-16. The sequence continues at coordinate 46,729 of MFPT01000003.1, forward strand.
ATACTCCTATCATATTTTTACGAAAATAAAAATTCACTGCAAATCTTTTTCTGAGACCCTCACCCATTCGACTAACGCTCAGGGTATCGGGCTCAAAAAAGCTTTATCCGTTCCATTTTTATTTTAAATTCCCTAAAGCCCACATTAATTATCAATTTTTAAAATGTATGTCTGTCAAAAAAACTCCTGAATTAAACGATAGTCAAACAGGCTCACGGACAATGATGTCTGGTTACAGTGACATGGGACACAAACTAATGTGTACTCTTTTGGGAATTTTACTGGTGTACAGTATTGTTTTTGTCGGCACATTGATTCGTAATAATATCAGAAAATACCATACCATTGGCCGGGCAGAAAAAACCGAACGCACGATTACCGTTGAGGCCGATGGTAAAGTTACAGTTAGTCCGGATATTGCTCTGACCACCATGGGCATGAGTGCTGAAAGCAAAACCGTGGCCGAGGCGCAGAAAAAAAATACCGAAGTCATGAATAAATTATTGGAAAAATTAAATGCTTTGGGTGTGGACAAAAAAGATGTGCAAACTATAAATTACAGCATTTATCCCACGTATGATTACAAAGACGGTGTTCAAGTAATCCGTGGATATCAAGTGGATCAGTCCGTCACCATTAAAATTCGTGATTTGACCAAAGCCAACGATGTCATAGCTTTGGCCGGTGATGTCGGTGCCAATAGTGTAGGCGGTTTGCAATTTACGGTTGATGATCGGGAAATTTACAAAGCCAAAGCGCGTGATATGGCTTTGAAAAAAGTGGCACAAAAACGCGCGGCACTGGCAAGGTCGCTTGGTGTGCGTTTATCCAGCATTGTCAGTTATAATGAATATGATGGCGGCCAAAATGGGTATGGCGATTATGGTAAAGGCGGGATGGCTCCAATGAGTACTGCGCCTGGGCTTGAACATGGCACCAATGAAATTTCTATTCATGTTGGCGTTACATTTGAAGTTCAACAATAGTTCTAACGATGGAAACACGGTCTTCACATAAGCCGTGTTTTTGTTATACTAGACACAAACTAGATTATTTATATGAAAATTTTTATTACAAAAGTATTTGCCAGTGAAATTTTGGATTCTCGCGGCAATCCAACAGTACACGCCACGGTTATTTTATCCGACGGTTCAACTGGAATCGCGGCTGTGCCCAGTGGCGCTTCCACTGGAACACATGAAGCAGTTGAATTGCGCGATGGCGGCGGACGATATGGCGGCAAAGGGGTGTTGAAGGCAGTGAAAAATGTAAATAATATAATTGCCAAAGCGCTCGTTGGTGAAACGGCTGGGGATCAGCGCGTGCTGGATACTTTTTTAAATCAATTGGATGGCACTGACAATAAAAGTATATTGGGCGCAAACGCGATTTTGGCGGTTTCTTTGGCGCATGCTCGCGCCGTGGCGATAAGTCAAAATTTGCCGTTGTATGTTTGGATTCGGAAAAATTTCGCGCTCAAAGAAAAAATTTGGCGGATGCCGGTGCCGACCATGAATATCTTAAGTGGCGGACGACATAGTAACAATGGCTTGTCCATTCAGGAATTTATGATCGTGCCAATTCATCGCGTGTTGTCGGAACGAGTGCGTATTGGTGCTGAAATTTTTCATTCTTTGGCCAATCTTTTAAATAAAAAAGGCTTTAAAACCGGTGTGGGTGATGAAGGCGGTTTTGCTCCGGAACTGCCAAATAACGAGCAAGCTTTGAAATTAATAATGCAAGCAATTAAAGACGCGGGTTATGTGGCGGGTAAACAAGTGGCTCTGGCGCTGGATTTGGCCGCGTCGGAATTTTTTCGGCATAATAAATATTATATTGATAATAATCGCGATGGCTGTGAGGCGGATAAAATCATTGAAATGCTGCAATTGTGGTTGCGTCGCTATCCGATTGTGTCAATTGAAGATCCCTTGGCTGAAGATGATTGGGATAATTGGAAAAAATTAACCAAACGTTTGGGTAATGACGTTAATTTGGTTGGTGATGATTTGTTTGTAACCAATACCGCGCGGATTAAAATGGGAATTGATCAAGGCGTGGCGAACGCGGTTTTAATAAAATTAAATCAAATCGGCACGTTGACTGAAACCATTGACGCGATTTATTTGGCCAAAGATCACAAATATCGTGTTTCCGTGTCGCATCGTTCGGGTGAAACCGCAGATACGTTTATCGCGGATTTGGCCGTGGCCGTGAACGCGGAATTCATTAAAACCGGATCACTTTCGCGTTCGGAGCGTGTGGAAAAATATAATCGGTTAATGGAGATTGAAAGAGAAGTGGGATAAGTATTTTTTGAATAAAAAATCTATTTATTTCTCCCCATCCAGCATCACGCGTAAGAAAAATAAAGTTTCTGATTTCAGTTTTGCTTTGGCCCAGATTTTTTGTTTTTCAGTGAGGAGTTCGCCCAGTCCGTCCAGAATTTTACGGTCGTTTAATTTTTCCAGATTCGCAATCAGTTTTTCCAATAATTCACGATAGGGCATATTAACGCGATTTTCCACAAGACCTTTATTGATTGGCCAATTGTTTTGTTCAAAAAAATATACATCGAAAATATCGCGGTTGGTTTTGCCTAGTCTCTCGTACATCGCCATCAATTTATTGGCGAACATATCCGGTTGATCCATCACCAGCATCGAAATTCCCAAGTATGATTTAAGGGAATATTTTGAGCCGAAATTTCGTCGGTTGATTTCTATCTTTACATTTTGTGCGTTTTTTAATTTTTTACTATACGCCAAAATAAACAATAGATTAAATCTTTTTATATGAGCTTCTTTTATTACGCCGTATTTTACTATTATATTTTTAATTTGGTCAAAAATATACTCTTCTTTTGTCGCATCCAACAAATCAAAATCCAGATCAACGGAAAAACGATCCAAGCCATAAAATAAATATGCGGCCGTGCCGCCTTTGAAACCCAAAAATGGCGCAATGGATTTGTCGGCATAGATATCTTTCAGAATTTGCAATAAGATTTTTTTGTGCGTAGCCGGATTTAACATATATTTAGTTTGTTTTCAAAAAATTTTTATAATATTGTTTTATTTTCCTCTCCATTTTTTTATTTTCGTAGATATGCACCATAGCAAAAACTTTTTCCCAGTTCAGTGATGATAAATTGTCAAAATGATAATCCTTACTTCGATATACCGTGTCCAAGAAAGCCCGTTCAGGCGTGGCAATGGAATATTCGCGGCTTTGGTCAATACCCAATGGGTTGATGAGGGCATTTTTTTTTATGGTTTCAAAAGTATAGATTTGTCCGTCACACACAATTTCTCGTTTAACATACGAAGCCACAAAAATTTGATTGTAATATTGGAATGTCATACCTGAAGCTGCTAGTACAGTTTCAAAACTTATATATGAAGGGCGGAGTATATTGGTGGCCAGTTCTTTTCTGTCATAATTGGCGTCTTTGGCGTACAGACCGCGGCGTAGGCGGATCAACTTGCTTGTTTTAACATAATAATGCAATCGAACTTCGGTTGCTCCGATATTGGTGTCTTCCCACAATAAAAAAATATCAACTGTGGTAAAGACAGTCTTCTTTGATCGGAGTAGGATGTCCAAGAAGTCGCCTCGTTTTTTCGTTATATTCATATATTCTAACTGTATATTAGTCTAAGACTAATGTATAGTTAGAATATATCATATTTGGCCATTCAACGCAAACTCTCACCTGTGTATAAAATTTTCTTATTGTCAATACATTTTACTCGGGTTATACTATCCGCACTATGTCCACCAAAAAACAAATTTTTCCGATAACACCACTTGTTCTTATTATTCTTGATGGTTTTGGTTTGGCTGATCCCAAAATTTCGGGCAATGCGATTACTCCCAAAACTGCGCCGCATATTTTTTCCTATTTAAAAAAATATCCAAACGCGAAACTCAAAGCCAGTGGTCGCGATGTGGGATTATTTGCTAATCAAGAAGGGAATTCCGAAGCCGGACATTTTAATATTGGCGCGGGTAGAATCGTCAAGCAGGATTTAGTGCGAATTTCCGAAGCGATTAAAGACGGAACTTTTTACAAAAATGAAGCTTTTTTGCAGGCGATTCATTATGCGCATGAGCATAAAAGCACGTTGCATGTGATGGGACTTTTGACCAATGGCCAGAGCGCGCACGCGCATCCGCAACATGTGTACGCGTTATTGGAATTATTGCGTCGGCATAAAGTGGAGCGCGTTGCCCTTCATTTATTTACTGATGGACGTGATTCATCGCCGCATTCGGCCATAACGCATTTACGAAAATTGCGTAAATATTTGGCGCCGCATGAAAAAATAGCTAGTGTGATGGGTCGATTTTATGCCATGGATCGGAATAAAATTTGGAGTCGAACGGAAATCGCATATCGTGCTTTGGTTTTGGGAAAAGCTGAGCATACTGCCGCGAGCGCAGAAGAAGCCATTAGTGCAGGATACAATCGCGGCGAAACCGATGAGTACATTACGCCGACTATTATTGAAAAAGATGATAGGCCAATCGCGACGATTGGCGACCATGACGCGATTATTTTTTTTAACGCGCGGAGCGATCGGGCGCGACAGCTTACCAAAGCGTTTGTTCAGCCGCAATCTGAATTTAATGCAATAAATTCAGGGGTGTTTAAGCGCACTCAATTCCCCAAAAATATTCGTTTTGTGGCGATGACTGATTTTGGTCCGGATTTGCCGAATATCTTGACCGCTTTTCCCAGTCCTGATGTGGTGCATAGTTTGGTGTCTGCGATTGATGAACGATATAAACAATTATATATTTCGGAAACGGAAAAGTACGCGCACATTACATATTTTATAAATGGCGGTTATTCCACGGCAATTAACGGCGAGAAACGCGAACTGATTCCGTCGGGCGATACATATTCATATGCTGACAAGCCTGGTATGTGTTCGCGTGAAGTTACGAGTCGGATTCTTTCTCACTTAAAAAAACAAGAATACGATTTTATTGCGGTCAATTTTCCTAATGTTGATATGGTTGGTCACACCGGTGATTATCCGGCAACGTGCCAAGCGGTAAAAATAATTGACGGTCATGTGGCGCAAATTGTAACCGCAGTTATGCGTCAACATGGTGCGGTTGTCATTACGGCGGATCATGGCAACGCGGAAATGATGTATGATCCGGAAACAGGAGCAATGGATACGGAACATAGCACTAGTTTGGTTCCATTTATAATAATATCCGCGTCATTGCGTCATCATAAAATAATCAAATCCGGTCGTTTGGCCGATGTAGCGCCGACATTGTTGCGCTTGCTGGATATTCCTAAGCCAAAGGAAATGACGAGTAAATCTCTGATAAGTTAGTGGATAAATGTTTATTTTTTATTATCGTTAAGAAATATGAATCGTCCAAAACCATTGGTTCTCGCAATTTTAGATGGTTGGGGAGTAGCGCCTGATACAGCAGGCAATGCCATTGTGCGCGCCAAAACTCCCAATTTTCAAAAGTTTATTCGGGAATATCCCACAATGACTTTATTCGCTTCGGGCAATGAGGTTGGTTTATCGTTTGGCGAAATGGGAAATTCCGAAGTTGGGCATTTGAATATTGGCGCGGGACGCGTGTATTATCAGACACTGCCGCGCTTAAACAAAAGTATTGCCGATCATAGTTTTTTTGATAATAAAGCATTTCTGGAAGCGGCTGAACAAGTCAAGAAAAATAAATCCAATCTCCATTTAATCGGGCTCGTGGGTCCGGGCAATGTTCACGCCAGTCAAGATCATTTGGACGCACTTTTGAAATTTGCCAAACAGCAAAAAATTAAAAATGTATTTGTGCATGCTATTCTGGACGGACGCGATGCTACGTTTAACAGTGGTGTGGATTTTATTAAAAAATTGCAGGCGACGATGAAAGATATTGGTGTGGGTAAAATCGCCACATTGTCCGGCCGATATTTTGGAATGGATCGTGATAATCGCTGGGATAGAGTGGAAAAAGCCTATCGCGCAATTGTTAGTGGTATCGCGGATGTTTATGCCAAAGATCCGATTAAAGCCATCAAAGAATCGTATGCCAAAGAAGTTTATGATGAGGAATTTGTGCCAACAGTCATTGGCGAAGAAGGCGAACCAATGGCAAAAATTTCCGACGATGATAGTGTAATATTTTTTAATTTTCGGCCGGATCGCGCACGCCAATTAACGCAAGCGTTTGTTTTGCCGACATTCACGAAATTTGAACGCGAGTATTTAAAAAAATTATGTTTTGTGACCATGACGGAATATGAAAAAGAATTGCCCGTAACAGTGGCGTTTCCGCCGAATGTTGTCGTCAATTGTTTGGCGCAAACCATCAGTGACGCGGGATTAAAACAATACCATATTGCGGAAACGGAAAAATACGCGCATATTACATTTTTTTTGAACGGCACGATTGAAGAGGCTTTTTCGCACGAAGATCGTAAAATTATTCCATCGCCAAAAGTCGCTTCGTATGATAAAGCGCCGGAAATGTCCGCGGCCGCGTTGACCAAAGATGTTGTTAAAATTATTGAGGGTGGCAAGTATGATGTTATAATGTTGAATTTGGCGAATCCCGATATGGTGGCGCATACTGGGGATACCAAAGCGACGATAAAAGGAGTGGAAATGGTGGATAAATGTTTGGGCGATATTGCGGCGCATACTTTGGCGCATCATGGCGTAATGCTAATTACCGCGGATCATGGTAATGCCGAGGAATTGGTGAATTTACAAACCAATGAACGCGATAAAGAACATAGTACGAATCCGGTTCCGTTTATTATTATTGGCGAAGAATATCACGGAAAAACCGGTCCGGCCGGCGATCCGCCCGATGGTGATTTGAGTTTGTTGCATCCGGTTGGCATGTTGGCCGATGTCGCGCCGACGGTTTTGAGTATTTTGGGGATTAAACAGCCAAAAGAAATGACGGGGCGGGCGTTGACATAAGATAACTTAATTTTGAAGATATCAAATCACTACATTACACTAAATTTGGTGATTGCATTATCTATATTACATTAAATTTAGTGATTGGTGTCAAATGTTCAAAAATAGTGTCGTCTATTTTAGTTGGATTTTAATTGTTGCTTCAAATGTGCAATTACACTTTCTTCCACGGCGCGCAAAGTACGACCATCAGAAACAACAAATGAGGCATTGGTTTTATGGCCTTTTGGTTGGTAGAGCGCCAACAACGAAAGCGCGTCAAACGGTTCGCGCGTGCGTAAAAGTCCGTGGATGAGAACACCATCTTTAATTTCCGGATGCTCATGCAACAATAAAATAAATTTCGCGGCCGGCGCCGTGGTGATTAATTCGTCAACAATGGAATGCAATTCATTTTCCCGCGCGCCGGAACGGGCAAAATCTTCGCGCGTAATGGTTGACCACGCCAAACCAATGTTGTCATCGTATTGCAAATGCGATAAAGCCGCGCCCCATAACCGGAACGTGGCGATTGATTTAGTTTGATACAAATGCTTAATAATGGCGCCGCGATCCGCGCCCAAATGCACGAGTTCTGAAGCGGCCGCAAGCGTGGCCGGACGAATCTGTCCATCACGAAAACTGTTCGTGCCCGCGATCATGCCGGTCAAAAGTGCGTTGGCGATTTCCGGCACAAGTTCTTCTTTATATAATTCTCGTAATAATCCGAATAATAATTCCGCCGTCGTACTTTTGATTGTTTCCACTATATTTAATTGGCCGTACTGTTCATTCGCGGCCGAATTATCAATGTTAACGATTGGTGTTTTAAAAAAGAAATCCGTGTTATTGGCGTACAAATCACCAAGCGAAATTAAATCCGGAGTGTTTATAGTTATGATTAAATCATAGGTAAAATCCGATTGCGCCGTGCGGATATTATCTTTGGATAATGTCCCGTGTTCCGGAGTTATAAAAACGCGCAGTTTTTTATCCTGCACGTCATAACTTAATTCTTTGATACCCGTATTGGCGACGTCAATATGAAGAATGAATTTTTGCAAGTGATCAATTTTATTTTTTATTTTATCCACGCCAACGAGAAAACGAAAATTACTCGGCATTTTAAAATCAGGCGCAACAATATCCGCGCGTTTTCCCAAACGTTCAAATAAGCGCGCCAAAGCCGTGGCACTACCAATAGTATCGCCGTTTGCTTCCGGTCGAAATGTGATCAAAATTCTATCTTTTTCCGTGACCAGTTGTTTAAATTGTTCTTGTGTGTTTAATGCCATATAAATACCCTTTAAGTTGATACTTAAAGGAATAAAAGAGTTTATCACGAGCATTTTTTTCTGTCAATCGTAATATGTACGGTCTTTTTGGCTTAATTGTGCCAAATTATTGCATTTTTTTTATCGATTAGTTATTATATGTATACCTGTATAAAGAATAAGAAAAAATTTATCCGGAGATTATGTCGGAAATGCCTAAAAGTTACGATCCGAAATTATACGAAGATTCCATTTATAAACAGTGGGAAGAGAGTGGTTTTTTTAATCCGGATAATTTGAATGGCGAGCCATATTCTATTATGATGCCGCCACCCAATGTGACCGGTGTTTTGCATTTAGGCCATGCTTTGGAAAATGCTTTGCTGGATACGATGGCACGTTACCAAAGGATGTTGGGTAAAAAAGTTTTGCTCGTGCCGGGCACAGACCATGCGGCTTTGCCAACACAAGCAAAAGTGGAAAAACTGCTCATGCAAGAGGGTATTAAAAATCCGCGTCAAGAATTTGGTCGGGAAAAATTAGTGGAAAAAATTAAAGAATTTGCCGAAAATTCAAAATCTACGATTTTAAGTCAAGTAAAAAAAATGGGAACGAGTTGTGATTGGTCACGATTGGCTTACACTTTTGATGAAGATCGAAGTAAGGCAGTGAATGAAATGTTCAAACGCATGTATGATGATGGACTTATTTATCGCGGATATCGCGTAGTGAATTGGTCGGTTACCGGACAATCCACTTGTTCGGATGACGAAGTGGTTCACGTTGAACGGGCGGCAAAATTATATACTTTTAAATATAACAAAGATTTTCCGATTACGATTGCCACTACTCGTCCGGAGACAAAATTGGGGGATACGGCCGTGGCTGTGAATCCAAAAGATGATCGGTATCAAAAGTATGTTGGTAAAACATATCATATTGATGTTGGCGCGGCTAAGCTGTTAGAAATAAAAATCATTGCTGATGACGGAGTTGAAATGAATTTTGGCACAGGCGCGCTTGGTGTGACGCCGGCGCACAGTCCGATTGATTTTGAAATGTACGAGAAACAAAAAGCCAAGGGTGATCCGATTGGTATAGTGCCGGTTATTGGTTTGGATGGTAAAATGACCGAAGCCGCTGGTAAAAATTACCAAGGTTTAACAGTTGAGGTTGCGCGCGAAAAATTTGTCCAGTGGCTCAAAGCAAATAATCTGTTGGAAAAAGAAGAAGAGATTGTTCAGAATGTGGGAACTTCTGATCGTTTTGGCGATGTAATTGAGGCGATTCCGATGACGCAGTGGTGGCTGAATATGCGTCAAGAAATTCCGGGACGGAGCAAAAGTCTCAAAGATTTGCTGCGCGAAGCAGTCACGACTGGTTTGGAAAATAATCCGGAACAAACAGTTTACATAACTCCGGATCGGTTTAAGAAATTATATCTTGACAGAATTGATAATCTTCGAGATTGGTGTTTGTCGCGACAAATTTGGTGGGGACATCGGATTCCAGTGTGGTACCGTTCGACTTCATTCGATTCCGCTCGTGATAAATCGCTCACGGCAGGTCATGAGGAAATTTTTTGTGGCACAACCGATCCCAAAGGTGATGGTTGGGAACAAGATCCGGATACTCTTGATACTTGGTTCAGTTCCGGCTTGTGGACATTTTCAACTCTTGGCTGGCCCCCTCGACAAGCTCCCTCGACTTGGTTCGAGACAAGTCGGGATAAACCGAATGATTTGGAAACATTTCATCCCACGAGTTGGATCCAGATGGGATATGAGATTCGGGATTTATGGATGCTGCGAATGATTCTTATGAGTAGTTACGCGCTCAAACAAATTCCTTTTAAAAATGTTTATTTTCATGGCATGTTACGCGATGAATCCGGCAAGAAATTTTCCAAATCATCGGGAAATAATATTGATCCGCTTGATGTGATACAGCACTATGGAACCGATGCGTTGCGCTGGAGTGTTCTCAGCGGTATTGCTCCGGGCAATGATTCTAAATTTTATGAAGAAAAAATTGTCGGCGCGCGTAACTTGGTAAATAAATTGTGGAATATCGCGCGTTTTATTTCTACAACGGCAAAAATAACAACAAGCAATTCAATTCCGACCGCTGTTACTTTATCTGATCAATGGATTCTCGCACGACTTAATGAAACGGTTAAAACCGTCACAGAAAATATTGAAAAATATAATTTTTCGTACGCGGGCGAAGCTCTGCGTGATTTTACCTGGAATGATTTGGCGGATTGGTATTTGGAAATTGCCAAAATTGAAAGCAAGAAAGATGAAATTCTAAATTATATTTTGCCGACGCTTTTGAAATTATGGCATCCGTATATGCCGTTTGTGACCGAAGCGATTTGGCAAGAAATGTTTGGTGGAGAAAAAATGCTGATGGTGGAAAAGTGGCCGGCCTTGTTTGATATTGCCGCGAGCAATGTCGTACAACCTGATTTTACGATTATTCAGTCCATTATCACTGCCATCCGTGCGGTTAGAGCTGAACACAAAATTGAACCGGCAAAAAAAATATCAGTCACCGTTAAAACCAGCGATAAAAAATTATTTGTCGCCAATGAGGAAGTAATAATTGGTCTGGCGCGTTTAGATAATTTGGTATTTGACGCGGGTTATCAAAAAAATAATTCTACCGTTGGTTTTGTGATTGCCGGTATGGAAATATTTGTTGATCTGTCAGGCGCAGTTGATGTAGTCAAAGAGCGCGAACAATTGCAAAATGAAATCAGCCGGATTGAGCCATATATTGAGTCTTTGGAAAAGAAATTAAGCAATCAAGAATTTACGCAAAACGCGCCGGCCGAAGTGGTTGAAGCCGAACAGAAAAAATTAAACGAAGCCAAAGAAAAATTAGCCAAACTAATCAATCAACAAAAACAGTTACTGTAATAGTATCTATTATGCCGGATCTGACTGAACAGAAATCTATCGCTACCCCCCCTGATTCTCATGATTTTGAGTTAGCACCCGCTGACCATATTGAAAAAATTAACGGTGAGGATATTTTGGTATTTCTTGATAATTACGATGAACGTTTAAAAAATGAGATATCGCGTGTTAGAGAAGCGTTAAATAGAGATTCTAGTCTAACCGATATTATGAAATTGGTTTCGGACATTCGTAAATTGGGTCAAGAAATTCGTCTGGAAGCAAAAAAATTAGAGACTTCGGATACAAACGGATATGTCCGTCATGACGCGAATAACATATTGAGTTGGTCAGTGATGTCATTGCAAGATTTTGCACGTTATCTGGACACAACCGATGAAGTATCGTTCAAAGAAAAATTATTGATTGAATTAGAAGACGCGCAGAAAAGTTGGTTGGTGTATAAATTAATTATGCAAGATGTGGGGTTTCGTTACCAAGATGGAGAGAATATGGTTTCAGCTGTGACCGCGCGTTTTGATCAGGAACGTGATACTGCCGATTTGGTTACCGCTCTCAAACAGCTTTTGAAAAAAAAGTTAGATGAATCAAAAATATTCATTGATATTGATCCCAATAGTGCGGACTTAAAAATAGCCACCCCGCATGGTTTGATCTTGAATATGATTCAAAATTCATTGAGCAATGCTATGGCGGAAAATGTTGGAGCGCGTTCATTTATTTTTCAGATTAAACAAGTGGAAAATGAATTGGTTTTTTCTTTATATGATGACGGTGTGGGCATGCCGGCGGAATCATTACAAAGAGATAATGAAAAATTTATTTGTAAAAAAGGCACAAGCGGAAAAGGGAGCACTGGCCTTGGTTTGGCATTTGCAGACAAGCGTTTGGCTCAAGCCCAGGCCACGCTTATTATTACGTCGCGACAAAAATTAATGTCAGAAAGTTATGACGCAATTCACTCGTTTCCTCCAGTCATAGCGGTTAAACTTGAGTCAATTGAATTGGATCGGAAAGAAGGTACATACTCCACTTGTTTCCAAATTAGAGTTCCGATTATCTAATTTTATTTTTTTATGTCTTTCAGCATTAAAATTATCACCCAGACAACCAACCGAGCTGAATTGAAAATCATTGCCAATGAAGGATTTGGTGATATGATAAAAGCAGTGGTGGATTTGCGTCGTTCGGTAATGGCGGTGGGCGCTGAATTGCATGTCGACGAAGAACAGTTATTATTGCAAAACAATTCGCACCAGGAAGATTTGTGGGGAATTAACTTGTATCCCGATGTCTCGGATGATTCATGGCTTGAGTTTGATTCCATGATTAATATTCGTCCAAAGCAGAATAATCGGACGCGGGCAGTGCACGATCCGACGATCCAACAAAAAATCATTTCCGTGGTACAATTATTAGTGAAAGATTTTTAATCTATGCCGCAAGATATTCCGAGCATTACAATTCACCAAGATTTGGCCGCGGGTCGTTGGCAAAAGATGACACTCTGTGAACAGCTCGGCAACATCGGGAGCGAAGTCAGTCGCGCCCTTAATTGGCAAGAGCGTGGGAATGAAGAGCAATCGTGGCGCGCGTTTGACCGAGCTTTGGAACTTTTTTCTTTAACGCAAACTGACAAGCGTTGGTTTGGTCGATTACAAGAAGTAGCGCGCGCCAAAGAAGTTTTTGGTGATTTTTTTATTGGTAGCAATGAATATCAATCAAGCAAAGAATCCATAATAAAATATTTTGATGCGTTTGCGATTGTAGCGCGACGTTAATATTAAAAATAATTTTATGATTTCCACTGACCAGCAAAAAATTCAAGAATTACTTACCCGCGGTGTTAGTGAGGTAATTGTCCACGAAGAATTGGAAAAAAAATTAATGTCCGGCAAAAAATTGCGGATTAAATTCGGGATAGATCCTACTGGGGCTGAACTCCATATTGGACACGCAGTGCCACTGCGAAAATTGCGTCAATTTCAGGATATGGGTCACCAAATAATTCTACTCATTGGTGATTATACTGCAATGATTGGGGATCCTACCGGTCGTAGTCAAACCAGACCAATTTTGGCGCTGGAACAAATAAAAACCAATATGCAGACTTATGTTGAACAAGCGTCTTTAGTTCTCAATATGTCCAATGTTGAGATTCGTCATAACAGTGAATGGTATGGAGCGGAAAATTTTACTCATCTTTTGATGGATTTGTCTTCAAAAATTACCGTGGCGCGAGTTTTGGAGCGGGATGATTTTAAGAAACGCATGAGTGAAGGATCTGACATTCAAATGCAAGAAATTTTATATCCTTTATTGCAAGGCTATGATTCCGTGGCGCTTAAAGCTGATGTTGAACTGGGCGGTTCTGACCAAAAATTTAATCTTTTGATGGGACGAAAATTACAAAAGCGTTACGATCAGCCAGAACAAGATGTTATCACTGTTCCTTTGCTGGAAGGAACAGACGGAGAGAAAAAAATGAGTAAATCGTACGGTAATTATATTGCTTTACGCGATTCACCCGAGGAGATGTATGGCAAGGTTTTGTCTATTCCCGACGCATTGATTTTTAAATATTTTGAATTGGCGACCGATGCGACACTGCTTCAAATTGAAGATTATAAAAAACAGCTGGCGGCTGGCGCAAATCCACGCGATATAAAAATGAAACTGGCTTTGGCCATTACTTCGCTTTATCATGGTGAAAACGGCGCGCGTGTCGGGCAAGAATATTTTCAATCAACAATTCAAAATAAAGAACGCCCCGACGAAATTCCCGAACTCAAACCAACTGCGTATGATCCGGTAACTGTTTTGGTTGAGGCTGGATTTTGTAAAAGTAAATCTGAAGCAAAGCGTGAAATTGACGGCGGAGGAGTAAAATTGAATGACAAAAAAGTTGTCGGATATGACGCGCCAATAAAATCCGGCGACATAATCCAAAAAGGTAAAAGGTTTTTTGTTAAAATAATTTGATTTTTTTGAACCAGCGCCGTGTACATTTTATTACTTATGATTCAAGAAATTAAAAAAAATATTATTGATCTTCTCACTGCCGCCGGAGTCATGGGCGATATTGAATTATCATCACCACCAAAACCAGAGATGGGGGATTTTGCCTTTGCTTGTTTTGGAATCGCGAAAGAAAAAGGGGAGAATCCGGCTACAGCGGCAAAAAACTTAGTAGAAAAAATTTCTCCGCCAGTCGACGGAGAAGAAGATTTAATAGTCAAAGTTCAGGCCTTTGGCCCATATGTAAATTTTTTTGTTGATTCCCAAGAACTTGCCAAGACAGTTTTAAAAAATATTTTGGAAAATAAAAAATTTGGCACGCACACGTTTGGCCAAGGCCAGACAATTCTCGTAGAATACGCTTGTCCTAACCCCATGAAAGTTTTTCATTTGGGACATTTGCGTAATCTCATTACGGGCGAAGCCATGGCGCGAATCCTCGAAAACGCGGGTTATGACGTTAAACGAGTTAATTACCAAGGCGATGTGGGAATGCATATTGCCAAATCATTGTGGGGCATAAACCAGATGAATGATGTTTTTGCCAGCATGAAAAATAAATCAGTGGAGGAGCAGGTCGCATTTTTAGGTAAAGCCTACGCGCTTGGCGCCACCAAATTTGAAGAAGACGCTGCCACGCAAGCGGAAATTTTGGAATACAATCGTAAAATATATGAACATGATTGGGAAATTCAGGATGTTTATCAAACCGCGCGCGTTTGGAGTTTAGAGTATTTCGATACGATTTACACAAAGCTTGGCACGCGCTTTGATCGTCTTTATTTTGAATCAGAAGTCTTTAATGAGGGTAAAAAAATGGTTTTGGACGGACTGGAAAAAGGGATTTTTAAAAAAAGTGATGGCGCGATTATTTTTCCGGGAAGTGAATGTGGTTTGCATGACCGCGTTTTTATTAACAGTCAAGGATTTCCTACGTATGAAGCCAAAGATCTGGGTTTGGCAAAATTGCATTTTACGGAATACAAACCGGATAAAGTAATTCACGTGGTGGGAAAAGAGCAAACTGAATATTTTAAAGTAGTTTTTCAAGCTCTGTCCGTCATATTGCCAAAAACTAAAGATAAGGAACTTCATTTAGTTGGCGGTTATTTGCAATTGAAAGGCGATGAAAAAATGAGTTCGCGTAAAGGCAATGTAATTTCCGGCGACGAATTGGTTATGTCTGTGGAAAACAATGTGCGGAAAATTATGGCTGAACGCGATATTCAACACAAAGAATTTATCGTAAATAAAGTCAGCATCGCGGCCCTTAAATACACTATGTTGCGAGTGAATGCTTCCGAAGATATGGCATTTGATGTGCAAGAATCGGTCAGTATTTCGGGTGATAGCGGATCTTATGTCCTTTATATTGTAACGCGAATTCGGAGTTTGTTGGTCAAAGCCGGTGTTTTGCCTAATAGTATTGAATTAAATGTGTCCGTTAAAATTCCCGAGGAAATAGGCGCGGAAGAAAAACAATTGTTATTGGTACTTGCTCGATTTTCCGAAGTTACTCAGCAAGCTGTAAATGAATTTAATCCGTCAGTGATTACCAAATATGTGTTTGCGCTCGCGCAGGCGTTTAATGTTTTTTATCAGACTTGTTCGGTTCTTGACGCGGCCACGGAACAAAAACAATTTAGATTGTATTTGGCACAGGCAGTGGCGCGCGTTATGACTGATGGTTTGTATCTTTTGGGAATTGAAACGGTGGAAGAAATGTAAAAAATTAATTTAATATTGTCGCCATCCGCGCGATGCGGTATACTATCAAAGTCCATTAATTTTTTTGTCTAATAATTTTTATAATTATATGTTTCCCAAATCGCCCGCTGAAAATAAAATGGTTTCGCATGATGCGGTTAGTCGTGGATCGGATGATGTCGAGACGGTTGTTGGTCCTTCGGTTGTCGTGGAAGGTGATTTTGCATCCGAAGGCAATATTTTGGTTAAAGGGACAGTTTCAGGCAGTGTCAAAACCGCCCGCTTGTTAACGGTTGAGCCGGGCGCAAAAATAATGGCCAATGTGAAGGCCGGTGACGCAGTTGTGGCCGGTGAAGTTCGTGGTAGTATTAAAGTGGAACAACAGCTGGAACTTACCGCTTCGGCTCGAGTTTTAGGCGATATTCAGTGTCAAATTTTAGTGGTCGCGGCTGGCGCATTATTGCAAGGTAAAGTGGCGATGAAAGGTTTGGAAGGCGCGAGCACTGAGCCAAATGATCGTCGTCGTGTGGCTCGCGGTGGCCGAGTTCGCGGTGAAGAAGAAATGACTGAAGATTCGGCCGAGGTCTAAGACCGTGTTATGTATGTTTATTTATATGATCAGTTTCTTAAAGAGAAGCGCTTTTCCGAAGCGCTTAAATCCGTTGAAACCAGATTGACAGATTACGGTATCGCTGGTAGGATATTGCGGTTACAACATTTTACTTCGGCCGAGAGTATTATTACTGATTCCGTGCAAAAAGGCGCCAAAACAATTGTGGTTGTTGGCAATGACGAAACATTTGCCAAAGTATTGTCGCGTGGCGCGGCTTATCCGGTTTTGTACGGTTTTATTCCAATTGGACCAAAAAATTCCATTGCGAATGTGCTGGGAATTCCCAGCACGGAAGAAGCCGCGGATATTTTGGCGCGTCGGCGCAAAGTGTATTTGGATGTTGGCTGGTTTAATAATCGGTATTTTATTTCCCAGCTTCATATTCCGCCACATCCAATTGTCGTGGAATATGATGAACGGTTTAAAGTTTCAAGCACGAGCCAAAAAATGGAATTGGTGGTGTGTAATTTGCAACCGTATTTTTGGCAAAATCAAGGCAAGCATATGGTTGTTCATCCGCAAGATGGAAAATTGGAAGCATTTTTGCGGCCGATCAAAAAAACCAGTTGGTTTAAACGTGAAGAGTACGAAGATCCGAGTATTTTTCCATTTGAAGAAATGGTAGTCTCTAGTACAACTCCGTTCGCCGTAGAAGCTGATGGCAAAACATCCAAGGAAATTAAAATTACCATCAAGTTGGCCAAGAATCGGATTGAGATGATTGTGGGGAAGGAACGAAAATTTTAAAATTAAAAAGCGCGGGTGGCGTAATGGTAGCCGCACTACCTTGAGGTGGTAGCGTCCGCAAGGGCATGGAAGTTCGACTCTTCTCCCGCGCACAACAAATAGGAAAATTTTAAAGTTCAAACGCTCCACTATCACACCTCATTTTTGGTCTAAAGTATCCTCGTTGATCTTGAAAAAGCAGTTTGTCCAAATAATCAAAACAGCCGTATTTATTTCCGGCATCTTTGGCCGGACTGGTTGGCGCTAGCCGATGTGTTTTGGTGGGACCACCATTAAATTCCAGTGGAAATAATAATGGATTGGTATTTATTTTGTCGCCGCTAATAGGAGTAAAACAACTGTTATCGGAAATCACATTATTTCCATCGGATTTAATTGAATAAATGCAATTTTTACCTTCGCTCGCAATAATGCTATTTTTTATTTTAAAATCAGTGCCGGGAACATTCACTACAAAAAATGTGTGTCCCACTGAAACTCCGGCCGCATCTGAATTTGCTATCGTCGGTATCTTTACTGTATTTTTTGCCACGGTCACATTGGCCAAATAGGTTTTGGAATATGCTCCGGCATAGATTGCTCCGCCATGAGCAAAGACAAAACTTTCCGCATTAGTGTAACCATACGACGTTGCTTCATTTCCGCTAATCGTACTATTCGTGATATAGAATTTACTGGAAGATTCCAAATACATTCCCGCTCCTTGCGCTTTGCCATACAATGTTTTTTCTTGCAATGTGGTTTCCACTTTGTTGCCATAAATGCTGGAACCTTCAATATCTGTCCGAATAATCGCCGTGCTGTATATGCCACCACCACGCGCGTTGGCCGATCCTTTACTTATTTTTGAACTGGTAAACGCGTAATTATTGAATATGGTTGAATTGAGAATTGTTAGTTTGTTGGCATTATAAATTCCCGCTCCTTGCGCCTCCACATCTTTTCCTTTGATGATCAAACCGTTGCGTGGTCCGATTTCCGAATTAATTAAGTAAAGCGATGCCGTGCTCCCATTATAAATTCCCGCGCCGCGAATCGTGGTGTTTTTGTCCAGGCTGTTTTGCTCTATATTATTCTGATAGATTTTGACCGCGAACAATTCCAATATGCCTTGATTATGGATTCCCGCGCCTTGCAGTGTTGACGAAGCGGATAAATAACCGTTCGTGATACGCAGATTATTTATTACGACATGAGCATTTTTGGCAATGGCAAAAATTCGACCGGTTTTTTGGGCATCAATAATGGCCGTGCCGTTTATCGTCATATCAACGTTGGTATCAGGCGAATCATTTCCCTTTATCAATAATTCGCCGACAAGATTTATTTTTTCAATTGTGGGAGAAATGGTGATAACATCAGTTTCGTTGTTGGTATTTGCGACTTCAATAGCGCCACGCAATGTACAGGTCTCAGTGCACAAATCTGTGTCCCCGCTATCATTTACTAGAAATATTTTGGCCGCGGTATTTTGAACAAGAAAAAAATTGACAATAAAAAATATTAGGGCTGAAAAAATCAGTCTCATATAAAGAAATTTAAATAGTTAAATAAAAAAAAACTTTTTGTGCGCAAAAACACAAAAAGTTCAGGAGGATTCTTTAGCAATGAATGTATTATAATTAAAAATTTTAATGAAGTCAATAGACTTGAATAGAACAGGTTAGGGATGTTTAATTTGACACATTTTCTAAATTTGGTATAATTTAGTCAGTTAATTGACCATATTTAAACTAATTTAGTCAATATGTATATTCCACAAAAACAATTGGAAAATCTGTCTCGTTATGTTAAGCCGGGTAAAGCCGTAGTGATTTTTGGTCCTCGCCGTACCGGAAAAACAACCTTAGTAAAGAAATTTTTAGCAAATTATTCCGCTAAATATTTATTTGTTACCGGTGAGGATATTAATATACGGGAATATTTGAGCAGTGAATCGATCGAGAAATTAAAAAGTTTTATTGGTAGTAATAAGCTTGTGGTCATTGACGAGGCACAAAAAATTCCGCAAATAGGTTTGAATATAAAACTAATTATTGATCATCTGCCTGAAGTCGCAGTGATTGCGACCGGTTCATCAGCGTTTGATCTTGCTCGCAATTTGGGTGAACCTCTCACTGGTAGAAAGTATACGCTTAAGCAATATCCACTGGCGCAACTAGAGATAGCCCAAATTGAAAATCTGGCAGAAACAAATGCGCACTTAGAAGACAGGCTCATATATGGTTCATATCCCGAAGTGGTCATCGAGTCTGGAAGAGAAGAGCGACAAATATACCTCAAAGATATTGTACAATCATATTTGTATAAAGATATTCTTGAGCTGGATGGTTTGCGTTATGCTCATAAAATAGTTCAATTATTACAGCTTCTAGCCTTTCAAATTGGAAAAGAAGTCTCCTATTCCGAATTAGCCACACAGCTTGGGTTCAGCAAAAATACCGTGGAAAAATATCTTGACCTTTTGGAAAAGAATTTTGTGGTCTATCGTCTGACCGGCTTTAGCCGTAATTTGCGTAAAGAATTACGCAAAAGTCATCGCTATTATTTTTATGATAATGGTATACGCAACGCGCTCATTAATAATTTTAATACCATTAGCGTGCGCGACGATATCGGTATGCTGTGGGAAAATTATCTAATTAGTGAACGTCTAAAGAAACAAGAATATCACGGCTTATTGAGTAATAATTATTTTTGGCGCACGTATGATCAACAAGAAATTGATTTCATTGAAGAAAGAGCAGGTAAACTTTTTGGCTATGAGATGAAATGGAAGTTTAAAAAAGTGAAACCGCCAAAATCGTGGTTGGATGCATACCCTAATTCTGAATTTGTGATAATTTCTCCTGAAAATTATTTGGATTTTATTACATAGTTTGTTATACTCCCATCCACATTAATCTCCTCATTTAATTCCCTATGACGCTCATAAAGCCATTGATTACCACCACCCTTTTAATGGGCAGTATCGTGACTTTTTTTTCTCACGTTAATTCACCCGTTGTTACTAATGAAACCATTACGAAAAAAACAGCGAATGAAATAAAAGTCGCTCCTTTTTTTATTGCCAATAACGGCCAAATTGATGATGATGTCCATTTTTATGTCAAAGGAAGTCAACATTCTTTCTTTCTAAAAGAGAGTGGAGAAGCAGTTACTCGCAGTATTTATAAAGAAGATAAAAAAGAAAATTCCGATTCTGTTTTACCCGGAGTGGAAACTGCAAATGCCCAAACCGTTCGCGAAGTAGGATTTACTCAAACATTTATTGGAGCAAACAGAGGAGTATTGCCAAAGGCAGGAGAACGAGCGATTCCGATTCTTAATTTCTTTACTGGCAACAAAAAAACAACCGAAGTTCCCACGTATAATGATTTTACCTATAAAAATCTGTATGATGGAATTGATTTGACCTATCGGGTATCCAAGGAAAACAAAGTTAAATACGATTTGATTGTTGGGGCAGGAGTTGATCCCCGCAACATTGTGATGCAGTTTGCCGGTGTGCAAGATTTGTTTGTTGATTTTGAAGGTAATTTGCAGATGAAAACCCCTGCCCAGACATTTACCCAGCACAAACCCTACGTGTACCAGTTGGTTAATGGTGTTGAGCAAGCTGTCGCGGGATCTTATAAAGTCAATATAAGCAATAATACCGTCAGTTTTGCTCTCGGTAATTACAATCTCGGTCTTCCACTTATTATCGATCCGGTCTTGGATCAGTTGGGTGCAAGTACGTTGTATGGAGGGTCTGGTGCAGATAGTATAAATAGTCTTGTTCGAAACAGTTCAGATCAAATTTATGTGACAGGTTCCACAGATGATAGCACTACTGATTTGCCGGTCATTTCCGGAGGATATGACATCTCTCACAATGGCGGTAATGATGCATTTGTTGCTCGGTTTGATAATAATCTGGAAGATCTCACGTATGCTACTTATATTGGTGGATCTAGTAGTGAATATGGTGAGGATATTGCGCTTGATACTAACGGAAAGGTAGTTATGGTTGGGCATACAAATAGTGGAGCATCATATCCAACAACCGCTGGATCATATTCAAGTTCCTCCGCTGGTGGTTTTAATATCCTTGTTTCGCGATTTTCCGCCAATTTAGCTGACCTCGAAGCATCTTCCCGATTTGGAGGAAGTGAGACCGATACTGCCTATGGATTATATATTAACAGTAGTAATATAATCTATATTTTAGGCAGCACTGGCAGCTCCAACTTTCCGGAAGTTAATGGAAATTACCAAAGCTCGTATGGAGGAGGCGAAGGAGATGTATTTGTAGCAAAGTTACCAAGTGATTTAACCTCTCTTGAATCTACCTATCTGGGTGGCGCGGCTGGTGACTATATTTATAGCGGGAATGCTCCACTTGTAGCAGATAGCAGTGGTAATATTTATGTTGGTGGTTACACTTTTTCAAGTGATTTTCCCACAACCGGCAGTGCCTACGATACTACATTTAGTGGTTCGAATTATGAGGCCTTTATTAGTAAGTTCTCATCTGATTTAACATCTCTTTCCGCTTCCACTTATTTTGGGTCTACCGGTGTTAGTCGGGTTGTAGATTTAATTTTCGATTCAAATGGTGCTCTATATGCATCTATAGTAGTTGTTGGTACTGTGTCAACAACTCCAGATGTACTGCAGACAGATGCGTCAAAAGGATACATCGGCAAGTTTACGTCTAATTTACAGACACTAAGTGTTGGCACCTATTTTGGTGGTGCTGGTGTAAATGTTTACCCGCGAACAATGACACTAGACAGCAGCGATAACGTTTATATTGCTGGAATTGTCTCTAGCACTATTTTCGCCACTACATCCGGCGCCTATGATACGTCGTATAATGGTGGTGCCTACGATGGTTTTGTTTCAAAAATAACCGCTAATTTGCAGACATTATCCGAATCAACGTACATTGGAGGTAGTGGAGAGGATTATATACTTGCTATAGCATTAAATGTGGATCAGGACAATGTGTTTGTAGCAGGATATTCCGATGATTCCACTACTGATTACCCCACAACAGGAGATGCGTATGATACCACACATAATGGACTTGCGGATGGGTTTATAACTATTTTTGGAGCAATAGGAGGTATACAGGGCGGTGGTGGCGGAAGCAGTGTTCCGGAGTTTTCAACCTACATATATCTGATAACTTTGTTCTGGTGCGGGTATCTGTTGTTCAAAAAATTTAACCCGCAATTTGTCTAGCTTGACACATACACGTTTTTCCTGCTAGGTTTCCTTTGTTCGTTATACCATAAATCACTTATTCCTCGGGGCTCAACTTCGAGGTAATTCATCAATATGAAACGAAGTTTTTTTCTTAGACCTCTTCTGGTTATTTTTTTGGTTTTCGTCAGCCTAGCACCCAGTGGAACACTACTGGCCGGCAATGGTTTGGAAAATCAGACCGGATTCGACCAATACGAACAGGGCAAGATATTGGTAAAATTTTCTTCTGATCTTGGTCTTGATTTGTTGGAAGGGGATTCGGCGGAAAAACGAATAAGAGGAGGAAAGCTACTATTTGTTGGAAATACCAAGCACAAACGCGATGCCAACTCTATTTTGAATAATCAATGGATAGAATCCATTGAGCCATTTTTCAAAGGTGCTCATTATTCAGCGCGCTTGATCAGGGCAAAAGATGGAACAATGACTTTGCAAGAGATAGAAAAAACGCGTATCAATACTCTGCGACAAGCTCGCAATTTGGTTCCTTTGCCTGTCGCGCAGACCGTTACTACGTTGTCCAATATTTACCAAATTACTTTGCGTGCCGATAAATTTCAAAATACAAAACGATTCGTAGATTTTCTGTCGGCACAGCCATACATTGAATTCGCGGAACAGCTCGATCTTCCCACATTGGGAATTTCTACCGTGCCAAATGATCCGCTGTATCCGGATCAATGGACACATAATAACACTGCTTTTAATGATGGTACGCCCGGAGCTGATATCAATACACAAGAAGCTTGGGATACTGCCACCGGCACTTCCACAGTAATCGTAGCCGTTCTTGACAGCGGTATTACTCCACATAGTGAATTTTCCGATCGTTTGCTCGATGGTACTGCATACTATGGCGACACTACGGACAAAGGTAAAAATGATATTTCCAATTCATCTCCCGATGGTCATGGTACGCAGGTCGCGGGCATCATAGGCGCGGAAGGTAACAATGGTCAGGGACTCGCTGGAATATGTTGGAGCTGTAAAATGATTCCAATTCGCATTGTTGATTCAGGTGGATCAGGTAGCAAATTCAATCTTGCTGCCGGTATTGGCGACGCGGTATCCATGGGCGCGGATGTCATAAACATGAGTATCGGTTATTCAAACGGTACAGCCACTCTGCAAGCCGCGGTACAAAATGCGTTCGCGGCAGGTGTTACCATGGTCGCGTCGAGAGGTAATTATAATTTCAGCAATCCTCAATTCAGTTCAAATGTCGCGCCGGTATTTCCCGCCAGTTATCCGGAAGTAATATCCGTGGGTGGCTTGAGTCCTTGCGATCAGCGTAAATCAGCTTCTTCATGCGACGGGGAAAATTGGTTCGAGAGTATGTACGCGGACACCTTATCAATTTTGGCTCCGGGAACAAAAGTTGATACTACGAGCAAAAATGGTGGCTATGTGAATAATTTTAACGGTACCTCAGCCTCGGCTCCGGAAGTCAGTGGTGTAGTAGCCCTCATGTTATCTGTCAATCCTACGCTTACTCCTACGCAAGTAAGACAAGTTTTAGAGAGTACCGCGGTTGATCTCGGATCTGCCGGATATGATTCTGAACATGGATACGGAAAAGTAAATGCCGAGGCTGCAGTGTTAGCGGCGCAAGCATTGTTGCCTGTTTCCGCGCCCACATTGCTGGCCCAATGGAATTTTGATGAGCAAACATGGAATGGCGCGAACGCGGTTACAGATAGCGTAAACGCAAATCATGCCACTGCCTTTGGTGGAGCGTATCCTACCAGTAGTCCGGAAGTGGCGAGTGGTACAGCCGCTGTATTTGATGGAATTGATGATTATATAAAGACGCCGATTGTGTTTACCTCGCAAGGCGCGTTGAGTATCAGCGCGTGGTACAAAACAAATAATATCGGCAAAGATCGTATGGCAGTTGTGGGAGGCAATGCCGGCGGACGATTTGAAATGTATGTGCATCAGGGTAAGCCCGGATGTCGTGTCTGGAAAAATGGAGAAAAATCAATATACGCGACAGAGCAATTTACAGGTGACTGGCATCATGTGGTATGTGTCCAAGATTACAGTGTCGGACAGACTCGGCTATATGTTGATGGCATACTGCGCGCAACGACGGCAAGCGCTTCAGATAGCGGAGGTGGATATTGGCATATAGGTCGTTCAGGATCAGCTTTGGCTTCGTCGTTTCAGGGTATGATTGATCGTGTTGGCATGTACAGCCAGACACTTGATGACGCGGATGTGCAAACTTTGTACACACAACAAAATATCTACAGTCCTGTGGCGCAAACAGACACTTCTCTACTTGGTGAATGGAAATTTGAACAATCCGCATGGACAAGCGCCACAGGTCAAGTGATTGATTCCAGTTCAAACAATAATCACGCGACAGCGCAAGGCGGGATACAGCCAAGTACCGTCGCAGGTGTTCAAAATACCGCGGCGAATTTTGATGGAATCAATGACGCCATTCTCACCCCTGTATCTTTTTCCAATGCGAATGATCTAACCATTTCCGCGTGGTACAAGACAGACAACGCGTCACAACAGCGTATGACGCTTATGGGCGGTAACACCGGCGGGCGCTTTGAAATGTATGTACATCAAGGCAAGCCCGGATGTCGCGTGTGGGATACGGCTGACCGCTCCATTTACGCGCCACAAGCATCAGTAGGTATATGGACTCATGTGGCTTGTATTCAGCGCTATGGCGCCTCTCCTTCGACAGAGTTGTATGTAAACGGCGTATTCATTACTTCCACTCCACGCAGTTCTGTCGCGGCCGGAGGCGCGTGGTATATCGGTCGTTCCGGTTCAAGCATCGCTAACTATTTTAATGGTACCATAGACCATCCCATCATACGCGCCCGTGCTATAAGCTCTGCCGAAATAACCGCATTATATAATAGTACAATCGTCGATTATCCTATAGTTACTTTTGATCCTGCATTGACCGCATGGTACAAATTCAATGAAACCGCTTGGACCGGTCAAATGGGGGATGTCTTTGACGCTACGGGGAAAAATCCGGCTCAATCAAAAAATGGAGTTTCGCAGACAGTCAAATTGGATACGGACAAGGTCGCGACATTTGACGGTGTGAATGATTTTATTTCAACACCAAATAAATTCACATCAAATGCTTCGATAACTCTTTCCGCGTGGGTCAAAACATCAAATCAGACAAAAAAGCGTATGACCGTTGTTGGAGACAATGTAGGCGGGCGCTTTGAAGTATATGTTGATCAAGGCAAACCGGGATGTCGTGTGTGGACTACGAAAGATATGAGTATATTTTCAAATTCGACGATAGACGGGCAATGGCATCATATTATATGCGTGCTCGATTATGCCTCTGGACAGACTCGTCTCTATGTGGATGGCGTGCTTCAGAAGCAGGTCAACGGTGTCTCTGTGTCCGCTGGGGGTTATTTCTCTGTTGGAAAGTCAGGATCCGCCCTCGCTACTTATTACGAAGGATCGGTAGATAATGTTCAATTATACAGTAAGGCTTTCACTGACGCGGAAGCTGCTACTTTGTTTGGACAGGGATAATGAGAAGAGGAATAAGTTTATAAATATATCCTATAAACAGGAGCAAAAATAACAACGATCCAATACCGCTATGGAATGCTTGGATGGCAAATTCAGGAGAATAATACGCGCCAACCAACAAGATAAGAAGCACACGGATGGTATTTAGTATATACGTTGCCAACAATCCAAGAATAAATAAGACAATGCTTCGTATTATATATATTTTGTGATGCAAAATAAGCATAAGAACAGCAATCGAATACAGGGTGGTAAACGCAGTCATGGAATAGATTCCGGCGCACGGAGCTCCAATGTATATATCAAATTCTTTAATAATAACATGATATGTATTCGGTTCTATACTATACGGCACGTGCAGCCAGGGAAGTACGATACCTAATAAAAATATGGTACCGCCCGAAAGATATGGCCAAATATAATCAGTCAGAAGAAAAGCGCAAAAAAGCGGGAAAATAATAAGCGTGGAAAAAATCAATTCAAATTTGAATCGTCCGGCGAAATGTGTACCAAAAATAGCGAGAAAAATAAGGACATGAGTAACAAAAATAGTTATTAAATATATCGCATAGCGATCAATTTCTTTTTGCCCAAAAGAAAAAATCCATGGTAGATGAGTGTAGATAAATAACAAAAGTCCAACGCAGAAAATAGTTTCTATTTTATTTTGTTTAAAATATTTAATTGAACGAATTTTTTTGGCCGATAGCGCCAGTACGATTGCGAGTATGACAAATCCAATATAACGCAAAAATCCATCGTTGAAAATTATTTTATAATAAATACTTTTTTCTACAATAAAATTAAAGGCAAAACGATTGACTGTATATAAAATGCAAAAAAGCATTATGCGTATAACAATCTGACTTAGATGATTTTGTTTGAGAGTGTTCCAATCAATTTCAATAAATTTCATATCCCATATCATACCGTACTTGCTGCGGTATTGGCTAGGGTACTAAAAATACGTGGAATTAAACCACGTATTTTTATACTTCTACCATATAAGCCGAATTTTGTCCTTCGACTCGACCTTCGGTCTCGCTCAGGACAAGTCCCTGTATAATTAAGGATTTATCATGAGCGAGCGAAGCGAGTCGAATGATGATCATTTCTCTTGTCCCGATGTTACCATCGGGATCAAATAACGAGCTAACTTTTCGAATCCAGACAAGTCGGGAAACGCTGCTCTTTCTCCAGGTAGGGTTTGCCATGTTGTCATGTTGCCATAACAGAAGTATGGTAGCTTTTGACTCGAGGACAAAAACATCCATACACTTTTCACGTTTCACCACGAAGTGGTGACCCTGAGTGAACGAAGTGAATCGAAGGGTATCCTTCGACCTCGCTCAGGATAATCACTTCGCGATTAGTATTGTCTCTGTGGCACTATCCCGTACGCCGCGTTACCGCGTCGCAGGTGGATGTTATCCATTACCTTTTCCAATTGAATGGGCGGAGTTCGGACTTTCCTAACCTCGACTTTACGTCGGAGCTCGATCATCTTGGTAGAAGCGAGGGAATAATAGGATAAAGTTGGATAAAAGTCAAGATTCATTTTATTTTTGATTTTCCTTTTTGATGGTTGACCGTAACGGATAATTGGGCTACTCTTATAGTAATAAATCTTATGAAAAAATCAGAAATCATCCTGATGTTCATCCAGTTGCCCTTGGATTTTATTTTGTTACTTTTGGCTGGCTGGTCAGCCTATTGGTTGCGGTTTTCCGATTGGGCAGTGGCTTGGCGACCAGTGTTGTTTAATCTAACGTTTGACAATTTTACCAGCATGCTCGTAGTTGTGGCCGTGGTATGGATTTTAATTTTTGCGTTGAGTGGCTTATATTCCACTGATCCCAACCGAAAATTATTGCCTGATTTGGCGCGAGTGCTACTTGGTTGTTCCGCCGGATTGTCAGCTGTTGCGGTCTATGTTTTGTTTAGGCAAACACCGTTTGATTCGCGTTTTTTAGTTGTTTTTGGTTGGGGATTTGCAGTTTCGTATGTGTGTTTTGGTCGCTTAGTTATGCGCGGATTTAAAGCTTTACTGTATCGGTCTAACATTGGTTTGCGTTGCGTGGTTTTGATCGGGGAAAATAATAGCACAGAATCAATTGTCAGTGTGTTGACCACGAGACGCGAATTAGGATATGACGTGCTTGGTGTGTACGAGCATCTTGATGAGCCAACTTCGCGCATTTTGGCCGAACTTGATTTGGATGAAATTATTTTTTTGAATCCGCGCGCGCACGAAGATGAAGCTTTACGTGCAATTGATTTGTGCAATGAGCGTCATATCGTATTTAAATATTCAGCGGATTTGTTCGCAACGTATTCTTCGCATATGCGCGTGCAGCCGTTGGCCGGTGTGCCGATTGTTGAATTAAAGCGCACGGCCCTTGATGGGTGGGGCCGGGTGTTAAAGCGCGTCACGGATATTGTGGTGAGCGCAGTATTAATTATAATTTTGGCACCAGTAATGCTCGCGGTTGCTTTCATTATCTGGTGTGAAACCGGTCGGCCAATTATTTATAAAAATGAACGGGTGGGTATTCGCGGCCAGAATTTTTTTACGTTTAAATTTCGTTCAATGTATCAAAAAGATTCGACCGGATCGCAATTTGGGGCGGATGGTGAAAAAGCCGAAGCGCGTGAACAAGAATTAATTAAAAAACAAAACAGTAAAGCCGGTCCGATTTATAAAATTGCCAATGATCCGCGCGTTACGCCATTTGGGCGTTGGTTGCGACAGTGGAGTTTGGATGAATTACCACAATTTTTTAATGTGTTGAGTGGATCAATGAGTTTGGTTGGTCCGCGTCCGCATCAGCCACGCGAAGTTGGTCAATATCACGCCGAACACAAGCGGGTTTTAATTATCAAACCAGGCATTTCCGGCTTGGCGCAAATTTCCGGACGCAGTGATTTGTCATTTACCGATGAAATTCGTTTGGATGTTTTTTATATTGAGCATTGGAGTTTATTTTTAGATTTGGTAATTTTTTTTAAAACTCCGTTTATTTTGTTCAAAAAACGACGAGTTTTATGAAAGTGGCTTTGGTGCATGATTATTTAAGTCAGGATGGCGGAGCGGAAAGGGTTTTGCGTGCGTTTCATGAATTGTGGCCCGATGCGCCGATTTTTGTTTTGTTTTGCGAGCCGGGGAATGTTCCCGGTTTTGCTGACGCGCAAATTCATGAATCATTTTTGCGTTGGCTACCGTTTGGTCGGACCAAATATCAATGGTATTTGCCCTGGATGCCGATTGCGACCGAGCGTCATAATTTACATGATTTTGATGTCGTGATTTCTTCCACGAGCGCGTTTGCCAAAGGGGTTTTGACTCGACCGGATACGCTGCACATTTCTTATTGTCACACTCCCACGCGATATTTATGGACTGACACGCATGAATACATTGCTGATCTTAAATATAATCGTTTGGTCAAAGCGGTTTTGCCAAAATTAATTCATAAATTACGGCTGTGGGATAAAATGAGCGTTGACCGGGTGGATTATTTTGTGGCTAATTCCGGCACGGTACATTCACGGATTCAAAAATATTATCGGCGCGACAGCGATGTTATATATCCGCCGGTTGATACGCATATTTTTCAGCCCGCGGAATCAATCGGCGATTATTTTGTGTCGGGCGGACGATTGGTTCCGTACAAGCGTTTCGATCTTTTGGTGCGTGTGTTTAACCGATTAGGAAAGCCACTTAAAATTTTTGGGATTGGGCCGGAATTGTCAAAATTACAGGCGCAGGCAAAATCAAATATTCAATTTTTGGGGCGAATTTCTGAAATGGAAAAGGCTGATTTGTTGGCAAAGGCTCAAGCATTTTTGCATCCGCAAATTGAAGATTTGGGGATTACTCCTTTGGAGTCAATGGCCGCGGGCAGACCGGTGATTGCCTATGGCGTGGGAGGGGCAACGGAAACTGTAATTCCGGGCGAAACCGGCGTCTTGTTTCATGAACAAAATTGGGAAACCATTTTTGATACGGTATTGCGTTTTGATCCCACGGCGTGGAACAGTCAAAAAATTAGAAGTTGGGCGGAGCGCTTCAGTGTTTTTCATTTTAAAGAACGTTTTCATTCGTACGTAGATAATAAATACGCGGTGTTTCAAAACGAACGTGCGCGCTGTCAGTTGGAAGTGCGTTAAGAATGGGCATATGTGTTAAAAATAAGTATGCGTGTTAATTTGCCGCTATGAATATTGCGATGGATATTCGCGTGCTCGCGACTATGCCCCGAACCGGAGTAGGGGAATATACGTTTGAACTGCTTAACGCGATTTTTTTATTGTCTCCCCAGAATACCTATTTTTTACTTTCCAGCGGCTGCAAAAAATTTTTTATGCCGCCGGAATGGCAAAAACCAAATATTATTTTGATACATTTGTCTTTTTCCAATCGATTGCTGAATATACTAATGTTTTTATTTAAGTGGCCGCGTTTGACTGATTGGCCTCGTCTTGCCAGATGGCCGCATTTGAATAAAAAATGTGTTCCAAAATTTGATGTTTTGTATATTCCCAATTTTAATTTTGCTCCACTTGATCCGACGGTTAAAACTATAGTCATGGTTCATGATATTAGCTTTGCTTTATTTCCCCAATTTTTTTCGTGGAAACAGCGTCTTTGGCATTGGGCTTTGCGACCGAAACATTTATTACAAACAGCTGATCAGATTATCATGCCTTCACATAATACGCGGCGCGATGTAATTGAATATTTTGGTATTGAAGAAAAAAAAGTTACGACTCTGTATCCCGGATTATGTTCAGAATTTTTTGCTCCGAATGAAGCAGAAATTTATCGAGTTAAAAATAAATATAATTTGCCAGACAATTATATTTTATTTTTAGGCACGCTTGAACCGCGCAAAAATGTGGCGGCGATTATTTATGCGTTTCAAGAATTACATCGCACTAATGCACTGGCTCGCGATTTAAAATTAGTGATTGCTGGCGCGCTGGGCTGGAAAAATTCAGAGGTAAAAAAAATGATTGCGGCTGACAAACATATTGTTTCAATTGGGTATATTGATGAAAAAGATAAGCATGCCCTGTACAAACTCGCTCGCGTGTTTGTGTATCCCAGTTTTTATGAGGGTTTTGGTTTGCCGGTTTTGGAAGCGATGGCCACGGGAACACCGGTTATTACCAGTAATCGGTCTTCGTTAGTTGAAGTGGCTGGCACGGCCGCGTATCTGGTTAATCCGGATCGGATTGATGAATTAGTTACTGGTTTGGAAAGATTTTTGTTTGATTCCGAATTACATAATTTGTATAAAACTCGCGGTTTGGTACAAGCGCAAAAATTTTCTTGGGAGCGAACGGCTCGAGAATTTATGACTAATTTGATTTCAGAACCTAATTAAACACATCAAGGAAATTAAAATTAAAGTTAACTTAACCTGCGGTTATCGTCAATATTCGTTCGGTTCTCAATCATCCCAACCGCGCCGCTCGCTCGCAGTATATACTCAGTGAATGGCTCGCTCCCTACATTGTCCGCTCGGCTTTGATTATATATAGTATAGATTCAGCCTCGCGTCCAAATCCCGACATGTCGGGACGTTATGGGATAATTGCCAACCTCACTAATACAACTACGTAAGATTCAATGAGTCATTGAATCAAACTGGAACTGAATCCTCTTTTTCTGAAAGCTGAGTATATTGACTTACTGAGAATGCATAATCCGTTAGACTATCAGTTGAAAAAAAGAGGATCAGTGAAGTTTGATTAAGACTTGGGAAAGGGAGTTTTAATACGATTTAGTAAAAACAAAAACCACCCAACCTCCTTCACAAGTGCCCAATAATTTTGGATGCTTATGATGATTTTTGGGTGGTTTTTGCTGTAAGGGGCAACGTCACCCCAACCCGACCGACAAGGCCAGAGTTGGGGTGACGAAGCTGGGGGGTGGCCGGGCATTGCCCAAGCCAGTCGTTCAGCCGCGGGGGTGGTTCATCCCCGCGGGCGCGCAGCCTTCCCACGAAGTGGGAGCGCCGATCGTTGTGAAGTGAACCTCCACGTCGATCCCTTGTTGTCCTTCGATCTGGCGCTTTTCGGCAGTGGCGAGGAAGATCTCGCGACGGCTCTTGCCGCCGTGATACTTCACGCGCTTCTGCACGAACAAGTGCCTGTGGGGCTGCAAGGGACGCCCCCTCCCATCGAATTGACCGATCAAATTCTTCAAAATCCCTCCAGGGATTTTCGTGGTATTTTTTCAACCACGGTTAGAGTTGAGAATGCCCATCATCTTACAGCGCGGGCATTTTTTTGTCAACCCGAGTTGTGGATTGGTGGTTATTTTTAACCCAGCCATTCTTTTTTAAAATCAAGAAAATTATCAACATTGATTGCCTGACGCATATCGCGCATTAAATTAAGAAAAAAATGAAGATTATGTAAAGTCGCCAAACGATAAGCGAGCATTTCATTGGCGCGAAAAAGATGATGCACATAAGCGCGCGAATGATTTAAACAAGTAAAACATAAACATTCTGGATCAATTGGCTGGGAATCATTTCTAAACTGCGCGTTCGTAATGCTAATTTTTAAATTTGGATCGATTTTTTTGTGAACATATAACGTCCCATTGCGCGCAATGCGTGTGGGTGCCACGCAATCAAACATATCAATGCCGCGTTCCACCGCGACAAACAAATCCGCCGGCGAATATCCCAAGCCCATGGTGTAGCGTGGTTTTTCTGCCGGTAAAAATGGCGTAACCCAATCAATAATATCCGCAGTTGCGGCCATATTATAGCCAATTGATTCGCCACCAATCGCAATCCCATCAAAATTTTGCGCGGCAATAAATTTGGCGGAAGTCTCGCGTAAATGTTTATGATTCGCGCCTTGAATAATGCCAAATAAAAAACGTTTATAATCAGTTGGTTTAAATTTTTGGTGTGCTTCCATCGAGCGCGTAGCCCAACGATGCGTGCGCTCCATGGCTTCCATTGTGTATTTTTTATCCGCCGTGTCAGAAGTACATTCATCAAAGGCCATAATAATATCCGCGCCGATTTTATGCTGCGTGGCAATGGCCGATTCCGGAGTAAAGCGATGTGTTGAACCATCAATATGTGAGCGAAACGTCACTCCATCTTCATCAATCGCCACTAATTTTCCTTGTGTATCATTTTCCGCAATGTCGCCGCTTTTTTCTTTTTGTGTTCCTAAACTAAAAACTTGAAAACCACCGCTATCGGTTAAAATTGGCCGATCCCAGTGCATAAATTTGTGCAAGCCGCCAAATTCCGCGATCAAATCTTCGCCCGGACGCAAATGCAAATGATAGGTATTGCCCAAAATAATTTCCGCATCTAAATTTTGCAGATCAGTTTGATCCAGACTTTTAACCGTGGCTTGCGTGCCAACCGGCATAAAAACCGGAGTTTGAATATCGCCGTGTTCAGTATGAACAACACCGGTTCGGGCGCGAGAATTTTTGTCATTATGAGTGAGGGTAAAAAATGTGTTCATATTTTTTTAAAACTCGGGTGAAAAATTATACTACCATAATTTGACATCCGCATCAACTAATTCGTATAGTTATAATAATGCATTCGGCTGGTTGACCAAGTGCAAAATCCAACGCCAGGAGGATGAATGGCGAAACAATCGCCAAAACCCGGTCGCCGGAATTGGCCGCAACAGACTACGCGGCATCACATGGTGCCGCGCTGTCGGTGTCGGCTGCGTGACGGTCAACATCGTGGTAATGTCAAAAAAATACCGCGACAAGATCACGAAGCGTGGCACACTCTCTTTGGGGAAATGATGCCCCACGAGGTGGTGGCGTACATCGTCATCACACTCGCGGAAAGAGGTTATTTCAACGAGGTTCACTTGGAGGCGCATTGGGAGGGCGCGACCTACAAGTTTGATCTGGACGCACCGAAGCAAGCTGAACCTATTATGGCGGTTCGGCGTCGCTTCAACAAGGTTGACTGGGAACGAGTGTTCGGAACCGTGACTTGGTTTTCGGCTGCCACGCAAGTGGTGCGAGACTGGTCGCCAGCCGGATACTTTTCTTTCGTCAACATCGTAGCCACGCCCGAAGAGCGCTACGCGTTTTTTTGTGGCGAAGAGGCTGTGTAGTCCTACCTATTGGGTCCCGACAATGTCGGGACCCCTCCTTTCTTCTGCAGTCTTTCCCGACTGTTTTATTTTTTTATGTTTGCTATACTGAAGCGACTATGAAACGGTCTTACTTTTCACTGTTTAATGTAACAAGTTTGGGAATAATTATCCTATTATTTTTGGCTACTTTATGGTTGTGGCGGGGATTTTGGCGTAATCAACAATTTGATCAAGCAGTGGAAAAACAAGTGACGGCCGAACGAAACGCGTCGGAATATGCGTTACCAACCAAATTAGCTACGACAACTACAATCGATTCAATCTCTGAGATTCCAACAACTTCCGCGGCTCAAATTATTATTGCTGCAAACACTGTTTCCACTACGCCTGAGGAAAAAATTGAAAATAATAATTCTGCTTCACACGTCGCGATTTCACCGTTAACCGGAGCGCTTACTTTGGGCGAGGATGATGTTAATTTAATCGTGCCGTATGCTTCGCAAGCGCCGGAAAGAAATTGGGATCAGCCTTGGCAGGACGCGTGTGAAGAAGCGGCGTTGTTAATGTTGGACGCCTATTACAAAGGATATGGTTTAAGTCCGTTGTCGGCCAAAGATGAAATGCAAAAAATGATTGATTGGGAAACTGAACAAGGTTGGGGAGGAAGTGTGGATATTGAACATATTAAAAAAATCGCGAACGATTATCTTAATTTTAAAAAGAAAATTATAATTGTGGAAAATCCCAGTGTGGAACAAATTAAAAAATTTATTGATGTCGGTAATCCGGTTTTGGTCGTGGCCGATGGTAAAGTTTTGCCGAATAAATATTATGCCAATGGTGGCCCGATGTATCATGCGCTCATAATTCGTGGATATACTGCGGACAAATTTATTACCAATGATCCGGGAGTAAATCGCGGCGCGAATTTTGTTTTTCCGATTGAAGCGGTAATGAATGCGCTTCATGATTGGAATGATGGGGATGTGAAAAATGGACGCAAAGTTATTTTGGTGCTGGAATAATATGATCGATTACAAACAAGAATTAAATGAAGAACAACTAAAAGTCGTAGAGCGAGGCGATGGACCGTGTTTAGTTCTGGCCGGAGCGGGAAGCGGGAAAACGCGCACAATTACGTATCGCGTGGCGTATTTGTTGGAGCAAGGTATTCGACCGGATGAAATTTTATTGGTGACTTTTACGAATAAGGCGGCG
Source organism: Candidatus Magasanikbacteria bacterium RIFCSPHIGHO2_01_FULL_41_23 (assembly GCA_001782805.1). Lineage (GTDB taxonomy): Bacteria > Patescibacteriota > Patescibacteriia > Magasanikbacterales > UBA922 > 2-12-FULL-41-16. The sequence goes on from MFPT01000003.1 coordinate 82,079, forward strand.
CGCGAAATGGTGCACCGGATTCAGGAATTGCCAATTAGCATTGAGAAATTCATTTTGAGTAAAGCCGAAGGAAAAATTTTTTTGCCGTGGAGCGGCACATTTCATCACATAGCGTTTCGCTTGTTAAAACAATACGCGTCGCTCATTGGATATGCGAATAATTTTACGGTGCTTGACGCGGAAGACAGCAAAGATATTTTGAAATTGTGTTTGAAAATGGAAGGAGTGGACAGAACGCAAAAAAGATTTCCCTCCGCGAACGTCATACATTCATTAATCAGTTACGCGCGGAACGCGGAACGCGCGTTGACTGAAATAATCATGGAACGTCATCCGCAATGGGTTGATGTGGCTGACACATTGGGAAGAATTGCTGGTGATTATGATAAAAGAAAACGAACGGCGAATACGATGGATTTTGACGATTTGTTGGTAAATTTGTATCGTTTGCTCATTGGGCAGCAATCATTGGCGCATAAATTGGCTACGCAGTTTTGCTATGTTTTAGTGGATGAATATCAGGATACGAATAAAATACAGGCTTCAATTATTCGCGTGCTATCATCCGTACATCGCAATATTTTGGTAGTGGGAGACGATGCCCAAAGTATTTATTCGTTTCGTGCGGCGGACATTCAAAACATTTTGGATTTTGAAATCCGTTATCCGGGCGCGGCCATTTTTCGATTGGAAACCAATTATCGTTCCACGCCGGATATTTTGGAAGTGGCCAATGAAGTGATTGCCAATAATACCAAACAATATCAAAAAAAATTAAAAAGTATTCGGGAAAAATTTACGCGTCCGGAAATCCATTGTTTTGCGGATCAGAGTGAAGAAGCGGAATTTATTGCCGAACGCATTGTGGAATTGCACGATGAAGGCGTAGCGCTGGCGCACATCGCGGTTTTATTTCGCGCCGCGTTTCACACCCACGCTTTGGAATTGGAATTAAATAAACGAAATATTCCGTACGAATATCGCGGGGGTTTGCGTTTTTTTGAACGCGCACACGTGAAAGATGTATTGGCTTTTTTGCGTTTGTACAATAATCCGCGTGACACGGTAGCGTGGTCACGTGCTTTATCCATGCAAGTGGGGATTGGGCCGGGAACTGTGGAAAAAATCATTGCGCGCGCGTTGGCATTAATGGGAAATGATTCTCAATCAGCTCAATCAATTGATGCGTCTTTTTTTGATGAGATTGGTTTATCATTGCCGTCTCGCGCGCGCGTTGGTTGGAATGATTTTGTTTTAATGTGGCAGAGAATGGTGCGTGATGAAGATAATAATCCCGGAAGTTTAATTACTGCACTTCTGGATTCAAAATATGCGGATTATTTGGAAGCGGAATATCCGGATTATCGTGAGCGGCGCGAAGATTTACAACAATTGGCGCATTTGGCGGAACGCGAAGAAGATTTGGGAAAATTTTTAGCGGAATCGGTTTTGCAAGAACAATTCGCGTGGCCAAGCGGAACGCCGGATGGTTCGGCTTCGACATCAGTCGGAAATGATGAAAGAATTATTTTGTCTACGATTCACCAAGCCAAAGGTTTGGAATGGGAAGCAGTCTTTATATTAAATGTTGCAGCCGGACAATTTCCCAGTGAGCGTTCCACGCAAGAAGCCAATGGTTTGGAAGAAGAACGCCGTTTATTTTATGTGGCTGTCACGCGCGCGAAAAAATATTTGTATTTGTCGTATCCTTTAACCGGTAATTTACATAGTTATTTACAAGGCCCCAGTCAATTTTTAGGGGAAATTTCTCAGGATAATGTTGAGACGTATGGCAATTCGGTTTCCAGCACCAGTTTTTTTGATCCGAGTGACGCGGTTGATGATATAAAATACGTAGCCGAACCGGAAAATAATCGGAATGATGACAGTGAAGACGTACCATTTCATTCCAAACCTCGTCCAAAAAGTTTTTTGAAAAGTATTGATGAATTATAAAAATGTAGACTAAAAATCCGATTCAACATCGGATCTTTAAGTGGTGGACCAGACGGGGTTTGAACCCGCATTCCTATTTTTGCAGAACAGTGTTTTAACCAATTAAACTACTGGCCCATGATCCACCATTTTTAACCATAGCATAAACGACATTAAGAAAACCTTAAATTTTTGATTGGTTGTTTATAAACTGTGTATAAAACAATAAAACCTCCAAATTAGGAGGTTTTATTGTGCAAAAATAGGTAATGCCAGTATTGGCAACACTGTTCTTTAATTTGAGTATATCAGAAAAAAATCCTCTGTCAACTGTCAAACTTAAGATTGACAATTTTTTTATTTTCTATATACTAGACCCAATAATTCAGCTACTAAAATATTCAATATGCGTTTTGATGGAATTTACGAAAAGACGATTGTCATTGTAAAGCCGGATGGAGTTCAGCGCGGTTTGGTCGGTGAAGTTCTTAAGCGTTTGGAAATGAAAGGCCTTAAATTAGTGGGCATGAAAATGGCTTATTTGAATGAAGCAAAATTACGCGAACATTACGCGCATCATGTAGAAAAACCATTTTACCCCGGCTTGGAAGCATTCATGAAATCCAGTCCGGTGACGATTATGTGTTTGGAAGGCAAAGACGCAGCGGGCGCAGTTCGGGTGATCGCGGGTGTAACCAATGCTGGCAAAGCTGATGGAGGAACAATTCGCGGTGATTTGGCTATGGGAATGTGCAATGTTGTCCATTGTTCCGATTCAGCTGAATCCGCTAGAGACGAAATAATGCGTTTTTTTAGTGAAGACGAAATTTTTGATTATAATAAAACTGAATACTTGCATGTGTATATGGAAGATGAACGGAAGTAGTGCTTGCATCGAGCGAACGTAGTGAGTCCTTCGACTTCGCTCAGGATAAATCGAAGTGTGGATAACTGGCTTGACCCATTTCAAAACCTGCGTTACAGTTATATAAGTATGTTGCAAACAGCAATACACAATTTAATTCTCATCATTAAGCGTTGTCTCTTTATTGTAGACATGCCTTTTGCATTTGTATATGTGCGGGGTATCGGGGTGACATGCTTTGATGGTGAAAATTGTGGTTGCAGTGGCAACTGCTAACAACCAGAACAAAAGTAAATCATCCCGACGTAGTCGGGATGATTTTTTTTGAGAATAGTTCTTTAAAAAATAGGCAACAGAGGAAAACACCAACCCATGTATTGATTAAGAAAAATTCTTGCTCGATACATCGGTTGGTGATGTGTGGGACCGAGGGGGTTCTGTGCAATGCTGACCATGTTGGGGTTAAATTCCCCTGTACGAGGTTCTTCGATGAGTAATTCTTCGATTTCTTCGGGGCAAGAGCTCCTGCTTCAACAGCCGACGACTCTCGCTCCGACGAGCATGACCGGTACGATGACTCCGCTGACGGGGGGGGACGACAAGACTGGCCGACGCTTGCGTCGCAAGCCGTCTCGCGCCGACGTCGTCGCGCGTGAACTGTTCGAGGAGCGGAAGTGGGGAGAGCGCTCTTTCTAAGAGTTACTCCTTACGACTGTTCCGGGGTTGGCCACAGTTCCTCTGTTGCCTTCCCTCCATTAAACATTGCTGTGTTTAGCGGAGGGAATTTTCCACTTAATTTTAATTTGACACAAAAATTAAGTTATTTTATACTCAAAATAGATCCTGCCATACACACAGCAAATCTTATTCTACATATCATTGTCATGGGAAGCTTATATCGCTCTAGTCCGTGGACTAGGGTTGCGGCCACCCACCTATTTTATAGGGATAATGATTTTGCTGTTCTGGCCGGATCCAAAAGATCTCCCGACACGTCGGGGATTTTTTGTTTATACTTAGCTGACCTGTGATGAGCTCCTCGACTCCACTCGGAGTAAACCCATTCGAACCAGTCGAAGGATTACTTGAAAAATTAATAAATAAAGAGTACGATGCAATCGTATTTAATCTAATGAGGGCGCATAGCTCAGTGGTTAGAGCACGTCGCTTATAACGACGGGGTCGATGGTTCAAGTCCATCTGCGCCTACTGAAATTTGAGAGTTTTTTATCGGGCTGTAGCGCAGTTGGTAGCGCGTATGCATGGGGTGCATGAGGTCGCAGGTTCGAGTCCTGTCAGCCCGACCAATTTATAAATTATATTTGCATTATTAATTTTTTTTATGTCCGATTCCGAAACGAAATTCCACCAAGATCCCGGCGTTTCAAGTATTGATACCGAAGATTCAGAATCCACAGCCATGATTATCGCCCAAAAATGGGCGGCCGGAATTCCGGCTGAAGATCGCGATTTGAAAGAATGGACTCCGGAACAAATGGAAGGACTTCTTTATATAAAAAATATTAGTGCGGAAAATAGCGGGAGTCATACTTTTGCCACCACGGATTATTTGGGCAATTTGCCTCATTCTGTATTTGAGGCTTTATATGATGAAGCCAAAACCAAAAACGATGTGTCCAGAGTATGTAGAGAAATAGCCGCAGATCCACTGTTCGCAGCCAATCAGATACATAAAATCAGAATTCTTGGTGAAAAAGGATTACCTGAATCTGTTGTTCGAGCAGTACAATTAATAATTATTAGTGAAGGCCAAAAACCCGGAGTTCATATTTTTGGTGAATTGGCCGATAGCATTGATGCGGCAGAAACTAAAGACGATATAATTCCTATTTTAAATGGACCCATCCGTGATGAATTAAAATCTCTCGAAGGTCGCGCGCGCGACAATGTTCGACGCGAAGCGGTTCATCTTTTGATTGGATTATTGTCGCCATAATTTGTCGATAATCCTGAATAGTAGTATTAATTATCTATAAAAATTTTGCTGCTTTTTCTAAGTCTGTGGTTGAAGCTTCATATTTTTTGCCAATTTTATATACTTTAGCAAGAAATTCCGGTAAATTACCTCGAGCCTCATTCTTTGCTGTATCTAATTCTATTTTTAATTCACCCTTTTGTCCCGGAAATATAGCCTTTTGCGCAATATTAAAAATTGTTTCCGCTAAAGTACTTTTCAAAAGATCAATATCTTCAATATCATATTGACCTTCAGGTAGAAGATCAAAGAGTAAATCCGTTTTCCTGCTTATGTCATATCGAAGTTGTAAGGATTCTTTTCTTGATTTTTCTCTTTCTGGTGCTGGTCTAATATTGATTGGTTCTAGTTGTCCACCTGCGCCTAACTCTCTTCTAAACCGAGTACTCCCCGTGGGTGCTAGTGTTTGCGATCCTGGTTTACCACCATCTCTTAATCCCACTCTGCGAGAAGTAAGTGGTGGTTTTTGTGGTCTTTTTATTTTTTGTGGCACAATAATTTTCGGTTCGGGTGTTTGAGGCTGTATATTAACGAATAAATCTTCCGCTCCTCCACCAGTATCTTCTGTTTCTGCTCCATAAGTTGGTACAACAAGTCTTGGGGCAGGTTTTACTCCTGCGTCTGCCGGTTTTGATTCTTCTTTCTTATTATCCTTATTAGTAACAACGCCAACAACAGTCAATACGCCAGTGACAATGGCCAATTTTCTAATATTATTACGAAGTCCACCCCAAAATCCGGCTCTAATCGGTTTATTTTGTTCTTCTTTTGTGAGAGGTTGTCGAGAAGGATTAGCGTCTAGCTCATTTTCAAGTTCATCATCTGATCTTTTATCAGATCCGGACCACGCATCTAGAATTTCATCACTGTCTTCATCTTTAAAATTCTCGTATAAATCAGGTTTATATTTTTTAGCGTCTGTAGGACTGGCATCGTTATATTCTTCATGCTTTTTTCTGAATTTTTCTCTTAGTTTTTCCATTTTCCTTTCCGTGTCTATGGCGCCTATTTCTTCTTTTTTTCTCATTAATTCTTTCATGAGTATTTTGGCTTCGGATATCATTGCTTCTAGCTCTTGTTCAAGATCCTCTTTTGAATTTTTTTGTTCGGGAATTGTAGAAAAATTGTCCATTGCAGGCACTGTGTCATGTTGGGGTTCAAGATCAGGATTTGTTTGAGCTTCAAGATCAGGTTCAGTAGCTTCTTCATTATCAACTGCAATATCCGTGGAAATTCCACTTGAATTTTCGGTTTTTTTATTTTGAGCTATTCTTTTTTCGACATATTTTTTGAATTGTTCCAAAATAACTTTGAAGTCGCTAGGTTTAAAGTCATCGGAGGCATTGACTTTGGTGTCTTCGTGATGAGTTTCTAAGGCTCCTCCTTTTTTTCTATTCCAACCGTTTGCTTCATATTGAGTATAACCAGTGAGTTTTCCTCTTTTGTCGTAACTAAATTCGATTCCGTATTTGAGTCCTCTACTTCCTTTTTCCTCCTCAAGACTCAAATGAAAAATAAAAGGGTTTGGATTATCTCTGCTAATAGCCGTTGGTCCGGAGGCTCTATCTTCTTTGGTCATTACAAAGGGATTAAAAAGAGGTAAATCAGGAATATCAAAGTCTACTTGGCTGTCATCTGCTAAAATAATTTGTTTTTTTTCTGTATCAATAGAACTCAAAAGCGGTGCTGGCCACTCAGGAGTTTTTGGTTCTTGGTCAGGAGCGTTAGATGTCGGAAGAATTACTGCTTCCACTACTTCATGTACTTCATGGGGAAGCGGAGGCGGCGTAGTATTGGTTACTTCTTCCAGATCGCTATCTTCAAGTTCAATTACATTTTTAGGAGGGATTGTTGTTTCATTAGTTTTCAATCCCATTCCCTTTACTATATTTCTGGTAATTTTGCGTTGAGCTTGTAATCTTTCGTCTAATTTTCTTTTTGCCTCCAATTTTTTTAATTCTAACAGTGGCTCTTTGGCATCCTCTATAATTTTTGCTATATCTTTTTTTGCTTTTGTATATTTATTTTTTACACCGTACCAGTAATCTTCAGTACCAGTTCCGATTGAATCTTTTTTAGTATATTCAATAAGTTCACTGATTAAATCAATTGATAATTTTACATCTTCCATGCCGTCTGTTAGTCTATCCAAAGATTTCTGAAGATCCGGTGATTTTACAATATCACTAAACACTGAAAATTCTTTTTCCAACGAGTCATAGTCCTTCCTTAAACTAGAATATTTTTCTTCCCATTCGCGTAACATTGCTTGATCTTTATTATCTACCGATACTGATCCGGTTGGTTCATTCGCTTCGTCTGCAAAAACTGGCAAAGATTCTTCAGTGTCTGTTACCAGATGAAGTCCTGCTGGATGAAGCTCTGGTTTTATTTCAGGATCTCCTATACTAGGATCTGTTTTAAATATTGGTACTTCATTTGTACGTCTAGCCATATAAAATTTTTGATTTAAAAGTATTTTAATTGTACCACTTATTAAAAGATAGGGCAAAATTTATTATTTGAATAATAAAAAAATCCTCGATTAAAAGGATTTTTTGTTTCTCATTGATGTGAGACTAAACGGGAAATTTTGGATTAAGCGGCTTTTTTGGCCAAGGTTTTGAGACAACGAGTGCACAGCCAAACACCGTTTACTTTTTGCAAATTTATTTTTTGGCGGCGAATGGTTTTGATGTTGGAATGGCTGCGAGTCGCTGATTTTTGCGAACGCTTAAAGCACAGGTTACAGGTGAGTGACATATATGTAGAGTTGTCAAAAATATAATTTGGGGCTATTATATAGGGAGTTTAATTTATTGTCAAGCCGAATGTATGGATTTTTTTTCTTTGGGGCTTTATTTTTTGGTGACCGTGCCATCGGCGATTTTTCATGAATATATGCATGGTTGGACTGCGGATCAGCTGGGGGATCCGACGGCGCGTTATGCTGGCCGTTTGACTTTGGATCCACGTTCGCACATTGATCTGTTTGGCACGATTTTGTTGCCGATTTTACTGTCCATAAGTTCGGGCGGCAGTTTTTTGTTCGCGTACGCCAAACCAGTACCGTACAATCCATATAATTTAAAAAATCAACGCTGGGGACCGTTGGCCGTTGGTTTGGCCGGGCCAGTGGCGAATTTTATGTTGGCAGTGGTGTTTGCGTTTATTGCGCGTATGGTTCCGGTCGGGGAAATGATGCGTCAATTTTTTCACATTATCATTATTACGAATTTGTCGCTCATGGTTTTTAATTTGGTGCCGATTCCGCCGCTCGATGGTTCCAAAATTTTATATTTATTTTTGCCCGTTGATTCGCCAATCGCGCAATTTTTGGAACGGTATGGATTTTTTGTTTTGTTGATTTTTGTTTTTTATTTTTCTTCCATAATTTCACCGATTATTTTTTGGCTGTTTGGTATTTTGATGGGGTTTTAGGTATTGACAATGTTAAAAATTTCAGTATAATAAATGGATATGGTAGCAAAAACAATTAAAAAAGTAGTTAAAGGTTTCCCCGTCTTAATTCATCCTGACGAATCCGGTGGTTTTTGGGTTGAGTGTCCTTCATTTGGTGGTTGTTATTCGGAAGGTGATACTGTTGAAGATGCAATGAAAAATATTGAGGAAGTAATTGAACTTTGTTTAGAATTACAGGAAGAAGAAAACCGGCCGGAATTTTCGCATTCCAATTCTAGTTCTAGTTTTAATCCTTTGCCAATTTAATAAATATGGGTATCTTAGGAGGGGTTTCTGGTGATATTGTCATCAGAAAATTAGAGCGTATCGGATATTATATTGTGCGCCAAAAAGGGAGTCATGTTCGGTTATTGCACAATAATTCTTTGAATTTTCCGCCTGTAAGCGTGCCTTTACATAAAGAATTAAGAATCGGCACGCTTAAACAGATAATCAAAAGAGCAAATTTAACTGTTGAAGAATTTATTAAGTTATAAAAAAATCCTCCAGAAAAGAGGATTTTTTATTTTCCTTAATCTTCATTCAAGATAAAAATTAAGGGGATTGGGCAAGAGAGTCGGCGACGGAGGTCGCGGCAACAGGTTGCCCGAGGGAGGGAGAATGGTGGGGCAGGTCTGAGACGGCTACTTGTTCATGTAGTAGTCTCGACCCTTGTAGGCGGTGAACTCTTTGTAACGGGTTTCGTTCACCGGCGACGCATCGTACAGCCGCTTTTGCGCTTCGTACGGCTCGTAGTCGTAAGGGTTGAGCCTGGCGTAGTCGGCGCACTCCATCGACTGGACGTTGACGGACACACAGGTCTTCATCCCGTTCTTGTCGAAGTCGAGCGACAGCTTCCCGGTGAACTCCCGGCCATCGCACTGGGTCTGACCCAGCCCGTAGCGGAGGTCATCGTAGAGCTGTCGCACACCCCGCTCCTCACTGTAACTGTAGAAGGAGCCGCATTTCTCGTACTGGGCGACGACCCCCTGTGTCGTCTTGGAGTTGTTGATAGTGCCGGCGCAGCTCAGGCCGGACAAGATGAAGAGCGCGAGAAGCAAACGACTCATAAATCTCCTTAATCTGGACATCGAGTCCAGGTTGAGATGACGAGTCTTTGTGACTCGTATCCAACCTATTGATTTCAACTAAGATTAAAATTAATAGGTTGGCGACGACTGTTCGGATCAGTCGTCGAGTTGTTGTTATCATCTGGGATAGTGACCCTGTGTCACTTTCGCCAGTATGAATCCAAGAACGAGTGACTATAACAGAAAGAGAGAGATTACAATGGAAGTCTTGGGGATAACTAAATATGCTTATTTGAAAATAATTTGTCAGATATTTGACATATTTTCCCTCTTTCTATATAATCCTCGCATCCTTTAAATAAAGGAAAAAGAACGGAGTAACTCTGTCCCCTCGACAAATCGACAAAAGCTCGGGGCAAGCTGGGGCGAAGCAAATCACGCGCTGATTTAGACGTTCGGAAAAACTATATTTTTATAGTCCCGAACCGAGCGCATGCTCGGATTTTTATTTAAAATTTTCATTTTGTAGCTATGCCAACAATGAACCAAATTTTACGCAAAGGTCGCACGCCGCTCAAGCGTAAATCACAATCACCGGCCATGCAATTTACCTATGATTCTTTGCATCGTAAACGCACGGAATTAAAGCGGGGTGCTCCATTTAAACGTGGAGTTTGTACCAAGGTTTATACGACCACTCCCAAAAAACCAAACTCGGCTTTGCGTAAAGTCGCCAAAGTTCGCTTGAGTAATGGCAGTGAAATCATTGCCTATATTCCGGGTGAAGGACACAATTTACAAGAACACTCCATTGTGCTTATTCGTGGCGGTAAAGTGAAAGATTTGCCCGGTGTTCGGTACCACATTGTTCGTGGAGTCTACGACACTCAAGGCGTAGCCAATCGTAAACGCAGTCGTTCGGTTTATGGTGCCAAGCGTCCCAAAGCAGTTAAAGTAGCTAAGAAATAGTTCGACACAAGCTCACTACAAGTAAAATCACTATAAAATAATAATATGCCTCGTGGAAAATCTGTACCTAAACGCGAAATTTTACCGGATCCAAAATACGGTAATTTGCTGGTGGCCAAATTTACCAATTTTATCATGAGTTGCGGTAAAAAAAATACGGCGCAACGAGTGGTCTATGGCGCTTTGGAAATATTGGCGGCCAAAAAACAGGGGAATGCTCTGGAATTATTTGAGCGTTTACTGGAAACGGTTCGTCCGCAAGTGGAAGTCCGGTCTCGTCGCGTGGGTGGTGCCAATTATCAAGTTCCAATGCCAGTGTCCGGCAGTCGCCAAAATGCCATGGCTTTCCGTTGGATTATTACGGCGGCGCGGGCGCGCAAAGGTCATACTATGCAAGAAAAATTGGCTGGAGAATTTATGGATATTTTGGAAGGTGTTGGCGGCACGATTAAGAAAAAAGAAGATGTGCATCGCATGGCGGAATCAAATAAAGCGTTTGCCCACTTTGCTCGCTTTAATCGTAAATAATCAGACTTTATGCCCCGAGATTATTCTTTAGAAAAAACCCGAAATATCGGCATCATGGCGCACATTGATGCCGGCAAAACCACGACAACGGAACGTGTTCTGTTTTATACCGGCCGCAAACATAAAATCGGTGAAGTGCACGAAGGCGCGGCCGAAATGGATTGGATGGAACAAGAAAAGGAACGAGGTATTACCATTACGAGCGCGGCCACCACTTGTTTTTGGAAAGATCATCGCATTAATATTATTGATACGCCGGGCCATGTGGATTTTACGGTTGAAGTGGAGCGTAGTTTGCGCGTGTTGGATGGAGCAGTGGCTTTATTTGACGGTTCACAAGGCGTGGAACCGCAATCGGAAACCGTCTGGCGTCAAGCGGACAAATATCGTGTGCCCCGCATTTGTTTTGTTAATAAAATGGATAAAATCGGCGCGGATTTTTACATGAGTTTAAAATCAATTAAAGATCGTTTGGCCAAAAAAGCTTGTGCTATCCAATTGCCGATTGGTCAAGAATCAACCTTTTCCGCGATTATTGATTTAATTGAACAAAAAGCCTTTAAATTTGACGGTGATCATGGCATGAATATTACTACTTTTGACATTCCGGCGGATATGCTGGATTTGGTAAAAGAACATCGCGCTGAACTTTTGGAAAAAGTCGCGGAAGCTAACGATGATTTAATGAATAAATTTTTGAATGGTGAAGAATTTACGATTGAAGAAATTCGCGGCGCGATTCGTACTTTGGTTTTGCGCGATGAAATGTATCCGGTGATGTGTGGCTCGGCTTTGGGTAACAAAGGTGTTCAATTAATGTTGGACGCGGTTACATATTATTTGCCTTCGCCATCGGACGTTCCCACAACGTTTGGCACTGATCCGCAGGATGAAGAAAATAAAGTGGAAATTCATCCGGTGGATGATGAACCATTTGTGGGTTTGGCATTTAAAATCGCCACCGATCCATTTGTGGGAAAATTGATTTTTTTTCGCGTTTATTCCGGTAAATTATCCGCCGGAACTTATGTGGTCAATACTCGTACCGGTTCCAAAGAACGCATCAGTCGTATTGTGCGGATGCATGCGAACGCGCGCGAAGATGTGAGCGAAGTTTTTGCCGGTGAAATCGCGGCCGCGATTGGTCTTAAAAATACTATTACGGGCGATACGATTTGCGATGAGAAACGTGAAGTTTTATTGGAAAATATTACATTTCCCGAGCCGGTTATTCATATTGCGATTGAACCCAAAACCAAAGGCGATCAAGAAAGAATGGGAATGGCCATGCAAAAATTGGCCGAAGAAGATCCGACTTTCCGAATTCACACAGACGAAGAAACTTTGCAAACCATTATTTCCGGAATGGGTGAACTGCATTTGGAAATTATTGTGGATCGCATGAAGCGTGAATTTAATGTGGAGGCCAATGTTGGCGCTCCGCAAGTCGCGTACAAAGAAACCATTCGCCAGAGCGCGGAAGCCGAAGGAAAATATATTAAACAATCGGGTGGCCGTGGTCAATATGGTCATTGTTGGTTGCGCATTGAACCACTGGAAGAAGGTAAAGGTTTTGAATTTGTGGATGAAATTAAAGGCGGTCTGATTCCGCGCGAATATATTGCCCCGATTGAAAAGGGTGTGAAAGAAGCGGTCAGTAAGGGCGTTGTCGCCGGCTATCCTCTGGTTGATGTTAAAGCCACTGTATTTGATGGCAGTTATCACGAAGTTGACTCCAGTGAAATCGCGTTTAAAATGGCGGGAAACATTGCGTTTCAAGAAGCGGCCAAAAAAGCGCGGCCGGTTATTTTGGAACCAATGATGGCTGTGGAAGTTATTACTCCGGAAGAATATATGGGTGATGTAATTGGGGACTTGTCTGCCAAACGCGGTCAAATTCAAGAAATGACTGATCGAGGTCAATCAAAAATCGTCAAAGCCATGGTTCCACTTTCCAGTATGTTTGGTTATGCCACTGCTTTGCGTTCTATGTCGCAAGGTCGCGCCAGTTATACCATGGAATTTCATCATTATTCCGAATGTCCCAAAAATATTGAAGCGGAGATTGTGGCGGGTAAAAAATAATTCTAGTTTTGATTTTAAAAACTCTGCTCATAAAGCAGGGTTTTTTGTTCACACTAATAATTTGCTTAATTTAATTGTCGTGATATACTTTTTTTACGCGATTTTTCTTTAATTTTTTTATTTATCTTTTAATCTTTAATATGAATATGCCGAATTTTAAAAAAATCAGCAAAAAATTTATCCACTGTTCTGTCGTGATTTCAACGATAGTCTGGTCTCTTGGTTTGGTCGTTCTGCCAATTTCCGTTTCAGCGGCTGTTGTTTGTCCTAATTTAGGTTCAGGAAGAATCGTTAAATTCGGTGCCAAAGGCCAAATATCCATTATCAGTGACTCGTATCGTTGGGAATTTACCAGCAAAGCCGCATTTGCCACATGGTCAACGGCCGCGGTCAAAACCATCAATGTCGCCTGCGCGGAAAAATATCCCAAAGCCGGTGTTGTGGGATATCGTCCCGGATCAGTTCTTCTGAAACCGGTTGATCAGCCCGGAGTTTTTGCTGTTGGGCCAAACAACATGGTGTATAATTTACCGAATACTGACATCGCCAAAGCTCTTTATGGGGCTAATTGGAAAAAATTAATTAAAAATTCTGCGCTAACGGAATTTGATTTGTTTACTGAAGGTGATGATTTAACCGGTTTACAATTGCATGATGGCATGTTGGTAAAAGAAAAAAATGATAAGTTTGTCCATTATGTTTGGGATGGAAAATTAAGATATGTGAAAGGTAATTTGCCGGCTATTCTGCGTAAGAATGTTCGGATCGTTTCCGCTGAATTATTTGATTCAGTGGAAGTTGGCGATAGTATAAAAGTCGCGGATATACTGAATATTCCCATTCCGCAAACTATCATTGGTCCGTCGATTGAACCAATTAAAGAAATTACCGATACAATTAAGGATACTGTCAAAACTGATACCACTAAAACCACTGACAGTAACTCGGTGACAAAAGATGGTTTGGTTTATCAAGATGCAAATTATACTGGAACTTTTCCCGCTCCGGAAGGCGTAGTTGTGAAAGGTTATTATGGCAAAGATGAATATCAAGAACCAGCCGGATCAGGAGCTTATCGTTTTAATATTTTAACCAACGCGAAACGAGAATTGGTTTGTTTGGATAAAACTAGGACTGTACAAGGAAGCAAAGGTTCAAGTTGGGAATCCGGTTATGCCTATGGTCGGGTGCGCGGAGAACAAGAATCCAAATTAATTATTCCGTATTTTGACGATACACCAATCAATGTCTCTGGTGATGTCAATTATTTTGCGGAAGGCTATCGTCAAGGTTATTTTGAATCATTCAATGGTCAGAGAGCGGTATTTTATTATGATTGCGATGAATTCAAAAAACTTGATTTGAGTAAATATGACACAGACGGCTGGTATCAGAACACTGAATTATCCGGAGCGTCTAGTGTTAAAGCTGTGTATTTGCCGATGCGTGGTGTCCAATATAAAAAAGATCCGACTAATCCCAAAAGTCTTTTGAGTAGTAAAAATGTGAATACTTGGAGTGTGCCAATCGGAGAAAGAGGTTTTGAAAAAAGTGTTCATAATACGGGCAAAGCTCCTTTGAATTTTTCGCGCATTGATTTGTATGAGTCGGATTTTGACGCGACCGAAGCAATTATGCCACTGGAAGGCGCGAAAGGTATGACTGAAGCCGTGGCCAATTTGTATCAGAATTTTTTCAAGACCGATTTCACTCTGAAAACAAATTGTTCTCTGACTGCGTCAAATATCAGTTATCAGACCTATGGTGGTAATCGTTTTGGCTTGGTAACTTTTGTATCCATGTGTAAAGTCGGGACAAATACCAAAGTTTGGAAAAATCATGCGTTTGCCATTACTCAAGTTCCTGCAAAGACATGGCTGATTACTTCGTTTGTTAATAATGAAAATGTTAAAGCTAAAGATACGGACGAGCTTGATTTAGGAAGAGCGCAAATGAGTTCGGAATTTATTGGTCAATTCTTGGGTAAAATTCAACTCAAATAAACTTAATGTATCTTTTCATATGCCATTTTTTCTTCCCGTTGATTTTGAATCAGCTTTGCCGGAAAATATAAATGGTCGTTTGTCTGATGACCAATTAAAGGCCATTGAATTGATGTTGCGTGCACGGAAAATAACCGGCTATATTTTATTTTTTTGTGAATTGTTTCAAGTGGCGATTGCCGGTCCGGCATTTTTATTCAGTGAGTGGGGACCGACTCAAAGAGGATTACAGGCAATGATTGGAATTTACGCGTTCATTAGTTTTGCGGCCATGATTTGGGGATTGGTAATCATTAAAAAAGCCTCGGCCGCCAAACTTATCTTGGGTTCAATTAAGGTAACATTGGTAACGGGCACGCCCACAAAATATAATTACACGACAACGTATCGTTCTATGGGAGGCGCGACGCATTTGGCTACTTTAAAAGGAGGCTGGCTTAGTATTGCCGGAGTCAGTTACGGAGTTTTGCCCGGAGAATTATACAGCTCAATTCCACCGAATGAGGAAAGTGATTTTTATTATATCACTTTACCCATGACCGGATTTAAAAAATATTTAGTGGTTAACTTCTTTTAGAGGTTGCTTTGGCTCATTTTTACATCATGAAGTTTAACGTCATTACTATTTTTCCGGATCTCATTAAAAATTATACGGATGAGAGTATTTTGGGTCGCGCGCAGAAAAATAAAATAATTAAAGTGCGGGCAATCAATTTACGGGATTTTACCGTTGATCGCCATCATACGATTGATGATACGCCGTATGGCGGAGGAGCAGGAATGGTAATGAAACCCGAACCATTATATAAGACGCTCAAAAGTTTAGACGCGATTCCTTTTGCTAAGGCTGGTGGACTAACAAAAATTAAAAAATTATTTGGAGTCTTAGTTGGCAACTCTTCGACTTCGTTCAGAACAAGAAAACGAACGATTTTATTATCACCGCGCGGACGTCAATTTACTCAATCAATGGCTGAATCATTAAGCATATTAGACGAAATTACTTTTGTGTGCGGCCGTTATGAAGGAGTTGATGAGCGAGTTGTCGAATACATGGTGGATGAAGAAATTTCCCTTGGCCAGTATGTTTTGGCCGGCGGAGAATTGGGAGCCTTAGTAATTATTGAAGCCATTGCACGGTTATTGCCCGGAGTATTGGGTAATCCCGAATCATTAACTGAAGAAACCCTTGGTGATGACGCGGAATATCCGCAATACACCAAGCCAGCGGATTTTAGAGGTTGGAAAGTACCGGAAATTTTACTGTCCGGTGATCATAAAAAAATTGACGAGTGGCGCAAATCATTGCGAAAGAAAATACAATAAGTTATCCCCAGTTTGCTCATTATCTAATCTATTGACAGCTTATCTTTCAACAGATACAATGGCCAAGCACTTAAATTCCCTACAAATTAGCTTGCTTTAAGTCCAGAAAAGGATGTAGTCCCGACAAAAGTCGGGATGTCGCCTCCGGCTCCAGATACTGAGGTAAAAAGAGTAACCTCCGCGGTTCTCTTTTTCATTATTAAGGGTTTGAGTTTGTCCATTACAATTTACACAACAATTGCAATCTGCAACAAATTGCAATTACGATAAGGTTCACATTATAAATGTGACAAGAAACAATAATCGTCTATCCAAAATCAAGATCAACTCCTTTCTGATTTATCAGAGAGGGTTACTCCAATAATCCTTCGGGATTTATTTGAGAGTTTGATCCTGGCTCAGGACGAATGTTGGCGGCGTGTATAAGGCATGCAAGTCGAGGGATCGATCGTAGCAATACGATACGGACCGGCAGACGGGAGAGTAACACATTGGTAACCTACCTCTAAGACGGGGATAGCCTTCCGAAAGGAAGATTAATACCCGATAGTAACGCGGGGACACAAGTCATTCGCGTTTAAAGATTTTTCGCTTAGAGCAGGGCCTATGGTCTATCAGCTAGTTGGTGAGGTAATGGCTCACCAAGGCGACGACGGATAGGGGACGTGAGAGCGTGATCCCCCTCACTGGGACTGAGAACTGCCCAGACACCTACGGGTGGCTGCAGTCAGGAATCTTCCGCAATGGACGAAAGTCTGACGGAGCGACGCCGCGTGCAGGATGAAGCCCTTTGGGGTGTAAACTGCTTTTATAGGGGACGAATTTGTGACGGTACCCTATGAATAAGAGGTTGCTAACTCTGTGCCAGCAGCAGCGGTAATACAGAGACCTCAAACATTGTCCGGATTCATTGGGCGTAAAGCGTCCGCAGGTTGCCATATAAGTTAGGGGTTAAATCTTCCGACCTAATCGGAAAACCGCTTCTAATACTGTATGGCTCGAGGTTGGGAGAGGCATATGGAACTGCCGGTGTAGTAGTAAAATGCGTTGATATCGGCAGGAACACCAAAGGCGAAGGCAATATGCTGGAACAACTCTGACACTCAGGGACGAAAGCGTGGGGAGCGAAAGGGATTAGATACCCCTGTAGTCCACGCCCTAAACTATGTGTGCTAGGTATTGGGAGTATCGACCCTCTCAGTGCCGTTTAAAAAAGCTAACGCGTTAAGCACACCGCCTGGGGAGTACGGCCGCAAGGCTAAAACTCAAAGGAATAGACGGGGACCCGCACAAGTGGAGGATCATGCGGTTTAATTCGATGGTACGCGACGAACCTTACCGGGGCTCAACTACTAGCTGCAAGCCTGATGAAAGTCGGGCCGCTTTTGAAGGTGCTAGATAGGTGCTGCATGGTTGCCGTCAGCTCGTGCCGTGAGGTGTACCCTTAAGTGGGGTAACGAGCGCAACCCTCGTTCTGTGTTAAATTTACACAGAGGACTGCCTGCGCAAGCAGGAGGAAGGTGAGGACGACGTCAAATCAGCATGGCTCTTACGTCCCGGGCTACACGCATGATACAATGGTTAGTACAGAGGGAAGCTAAGCCGCAAGGTGGAGCTAATCCCAGAAAGCTAATCTCAGTTCGGATTGTGGGCTGCAACTCGCCCACATGAAGCTGGATTCACTAGTAAACGCGCATCAGCCACGGCGCGTTGAATACGTTCTCGGGTCTTGTACTCACAATAAAAGCGCTGGGCAGTTTAATAATCTAGAGAGTTAAAATCTCTCCCTCTACAACGTCTGTAGAGCGTAGCCGAAAGATAGTCGTCTTCCGCGAGGGAGGCGGTGAAGGATCTGAAGGCAAATCACAGTCCAATCATAAAAAAACCGTATTGACCTTTGAATCGGCGGTGAGCAAAGGGAAAATACACTTACACAGGTTTGATTGGAATGCGAGGAATAGAATATTAAATAACCCCAGGAGATCTTATGCCGTTTTGATTATTATGATAGTATAATCAAATAATGTAACTTACACGGCATAAGAAGTCAGCTGAATCGTAGTAGTGTCGACTAGTCGACATGAAGGATTCTCTCGAATCATATGGAAAAAATAAATCCAAATTATATCGTTGGTCTAACGGACGGGGAAGGAAGTTTTACAGCTTATGTAAAAAATCCGGATATGTCCAAAGAGGTCAAGCGAAGAACAAAAGTTGAGCCAAGGTTTTATATCAAACTCATTGAGAAAGATAAAAAAATTCTCTATGAATTGAAAAAATTCTTTGGCTGTGGCAATGTTTATTTTCAAAAAGATAAACGAGCCAATCATCAAGATTGTTATCGCTATGAAGTCGCCAATAGAAATGATTTGCAGAAAATAATTATTCCATTTTTCAAAAGTAACTCTTTGAGATTACGCTCAAAGAGCCGTGACTTTGAATTTTTTTGCCGGATTATGGAGATGGTCATGAGAAATGACCACCTGAAAGACATAGGCCTCAGGAAAATCTTTAATCTCAAGCAAAAAATGCATTAGAGCTCGTCGTGTGCGGGAAATCCGCAGGCACGATGGGAACATCAATTCTAAGTTTCTAGAATATAATCGCCCGTCACACCACGAAAGTTGGCAATGCCCAAAGGCTCCCGCAAGGGGGACGAAGGCAGGGTCAATGATCAGGGTGAAGTCGTAACAAGGCATCCCTAGCGGAAGCTGGGGATGGATCACCTCCTTTCTGGAGTTAATTCCGAGGAATCGGAATAATTTCAACTACAGATGATTATCTTCTTGTCACATTTATAGAGTGAACTTATCGCAAAAAAAATCCCTCGTTGGAAAAACCAAGGGATTTTTTTATTTACAAAAATAAAAATTTAAAAAATTTGACAAACACAAACGGGGGGGGGGTATTATTACTGGGAATTTAATTCAGTAATAATTAATTTTATATGGGTGAAGGAATTTCACGAGGAATACAGCCGGGTACAGCAGAGTATGATGAGGTTAAGAGGAAATTAAATCAAGGAGGATTCCAGAAAGGTGCTGAGCGTGATGATAATGATGCTGCGGTATTTGTTGGAACCAGAGAAGAAGCGGCTATACATCGTCTTAGATTAGAATCAGAGGGAGCGCCATTTGCGGATTTGCGTTCGTATATCTCGGTAAATTCTTTTGTTGCGGCTGGGGCGGAAGAGATAAGAGAAGCTTTTTCTTTGGATGGGAATAATAATTTATCTGAAAGTTTTGAAAAGTATCCGCCTGGTTTATTCAAGTTTATTCATAATAAGCCAGATTTTACTATTCTTTTTAAGTCTAAAGATGGTTCTTTGAAAGAATGCACAATAGATATGAAACGTATCAGTGATATGGGTGATCCTGCGGCATCAGCAGTGGCTACTGGCCATGCTACTGATAATCCATCTGATATTACTATACGTTCTTTGTCTAATATTGGTTTTACTTTTTTTAATAGTATTCCAGGTACAAATCTTAGTGGTTGTTATGAAATAGTTTTACAACAACGCGCAAAGAAATTAGCTGCTGAAAAATCATCAGGCGCAGGATTTGAGTTTTGAGTTAATACGTATTCAGATTGAAACTTCCTCCTCGACTCTCCCCAGTGTTTATGCCGAGTCTGTCGAGGTGGAGTTTTTTGTATAAAATCCTTGACACGTTAATAAATTACAATCAACAAATTTTTGATATACTAAAAATGCTAGGGATGCCATGATTCTTATTTTTGAATTGAATTTTTATGAATGCAAATTTTTTGGATACAACAAAAGTTGCCCTGTTTAAAGGCAAACAAATTCGGAAGACCATATATAACAATGAGTGGTGGTTTTCGGTCGTGGACGTTTGCGCCATTCTCACCGAAAGCCCTGATCCGGGTGCTTACTGGAGAAAGTTTAAAGAAAGACTCATAGGAGAAGGAAGCGAAGTCGTGACATTTTGTCACGGGTTGAAATTGGAGGCTCCAGACGGCAAAATGCGAGAGACTGATTGTGCTGATGTTGAAGGTATTTTTCGTATCATTCAATCTGTCCCTTCTCCCAAAGCCGAGCCTTTCAAACGTTGGCTCGCCAAAGTCGGATTTGAACGAATCCAGGAAATAGAAAATCCAGAGTTAGCTACTAAGCGAACGCGGGTACTTTACAAACTTAAAGGCTACAATGACGACTGGATTGAAAAACGAATGCGCGGAATCGTGATCCGTGAAGAATTAACGGACGAATGGAAAAAACGTGGTGCTGATGAACGCAGAGATTATGAAATTTTGACCGCGGAAATTTCCAAAGCAACTTTTGGCGTAACTCCGAGCGAATACAAAGAATTGAAAGGAATTGAACGAGAAAATTTGCGTGATCACATGGATGACTTTGAATTAATTTTCAATATGCTCGGTGAGCGGGCAACGACCGAAATTCATCGGGTAGAAGATTCGCAGGGCGTACCAAAACTACAAACTGATGCGAAGGCTGGTGGAGATATTGCCGGTGGAGCAAGAAAGAATTTGGAAAAACGTCTAGGTCGATCCGTGGTTACAAACAAAAATTTTTTATCCAAGCCGGAAAGTGCAAAACGGATTGAGAAATAATATATAAGAATGCCATTTTTTGCTTTATTATCCCCACCTTGACGATTGACTGAAAATTGTCGTAGTATACATCCACCAAGTATTTTTATATGAATGAAAATTTTGAACGTGTTCTCAATCTAGCGCAGAAAACCAATAGTCGGTTGATTGTTTTTGATCGTACAGCTGGCAAACATCTGGTAGTTATGGGGATTGATGAATTTGAATCGTTGGTCACTGAGCCGGAAAAAAAGGAAAATATACCCAATGATAACGATGCTGACAAAGATCATGAATTGATCCAAAAATTAAATCAAGAAATTGCCGAATGGCGAAATAAAGCGCAAAAAAAAGAGGCGGAAAATGTTATTCATGATTTTAATGATTTGCCTGAAGAAATTTTAGAAGAACCAAAGTCAACTACGGAAAAAGAAGCGGTGGAAAAAGAAATATCAGAACCGCTTAATTCGCCAGCGGCATCGCTACTCCCTGCGGCATCATCGTCATGGCATAAATTTGGCGATGTCATGGCTCGTTATCAGCCCGCTCCCAAAATGCCGGAAATTCGATATGAGCCGGCCGAAACTCCACAAGCCGAGAAAACCGAATCTCTGGATGATGAACCGATTTTTTTTGAAGAGCCAGTGGAGTAAACTATCCCCAATTAAATAAACTTGTGCTCTTGACGGAAAAAAAGAGTTCCATTATAATCAAGGACGCTGTTAAGATAAAAAATATGTGGCTTATTTAAAGGTTTTTCACCTTTTTTAGTCTCTGATTATTTAATTAAAACAATATCGCTGGTTGACAAAACTTCATCGGGTCACCTCGATGAGTGCGATAGGTATAATCGTATGGCAGAATTTTTGCGGACCAAGCCCCATCTGAACGTTGGTACTATTGGCCACGTTGATCATGGCAAGACCACGACTACAGCGGCAATTTTAAAAGTTGCGGCCGCTCATGGAATGGTCGCTGATTTGAAAGAAGTTAATGATCTTGATAAAGCGCCGGAATCCAAAGCGCGCGGTATTACGATTGCCACTGCCCATGTTGAATACGAAACTAACAATCGCCACTATGCTCATGTTGATTGTCCTGGACATGCGGATTATGTCAAGAACATGATTACCGGAGCCGCTCAAATGGACGGCGCAATTTTGGTTGTTTCCGCGGCTGACGGTCCCATGCCTCAAACCCGCGAACATATTTTGCTTGCTCGTCAAGTTGGTGTTCCTTATATAGTTGTTTTCTTAAACAAAGTTGATCAGGTATCCGATCCAGAATTGATTGATTTGGTAGAAGAAGAAGTTCGTGATTTGCTTAAGAAATATGATTTTCCCGGAGACACCACGCCAATTATTCGTGGCTCAGCTCTTAAGGCTTTGGAAAATCCAACCGATGAAGCCTCGGCTAAACCGATTTTGGATCTTTTAAAAACTTTGGATGAATATATTCCTGAACCGATTCGTGATTTGGAAAAACCATTGCTCATGCCAATTGAAGATGTCTTTTCCATTGAAGGTCGTGGAACTGTTGTAACTGGTCGTATTGAACGTGGTCGGGTAAAAATTGGTGATGAAATTGAAATTGTCGGTATGCAAGCTGATACCATGAAGACTACAGTAACCGGCGTGGAAATGTTTAATAAATCTTTGCAAGAAGGTTTGGCCGGAGACAATGCCGGTATACTTTTGCGTGGTACTAAGAAAGACGATGTTATGCGTGGTATGGTTTTGGCTAAAACCGGATCAGTCAAACCTCATACTGAAATTGAAGCTGAAGTTTACGCTTTGACCAAAGAAGAAGGCGGACGTCACAAACCATTCTTTAATGGTTACAAACCACAGTTTTACATTCGTACAACCGATGTAACCGGCGATGTTACATTGCCAGCTGGCACAGAAATGGTTATGCCTGGCGACACGGCCAATCTTAAAATCAAATTAATTGTTCCAGTTGCTATTGAAGAAAAAATGCGTTTTTCCATTCGTGAAGGTGGAAAAACAGTCGGCGCTGGAGTAGTAACTAAAATTATTGCATAACTACTAATTTAAGTAGCCCTTCGACGTCGGGCTTGCCCTGAGCAAGCGAAGCGCGTCGAAGGGTTCGCTCTTTAATGTACATTACTAAATTATGTCAACGAAAACTGAAAAAAAAGATATTGTGGAAGTCCAGGGGGCTAACGTCAAGATGCGTATAAAAATTAAGGCCTATGATCATAAAATTATTGATATCGCCACGAAGACTATAATGGAAACAGCCGAACGCAATAATGTAATGGTAGTCGGTCCGGTTCCATTACCAACTCGGATTCAGAAATACAGTGTTAATCGCGCGACATTTGTACATAAAACAGCGCAAGAACAATATGAAATGCGTACTCATCAGCGTTTGATTGATATTGTTAATCCTTCTCCCAAAGCCATGGACGCGCTGATGAATCTGAATTTGCCCAGTGGAGTGGAATTAGAAATCAAGATGCTTTAAACAGTCAAAGTAAAGCTCTTGACAATCATTTAAGAAAATAGTAGACTAGCCACGTTAGTAAAAGTCAGAATTTAAAACAGATAAGATCTCCTTCGACCCCTCGACTACGCTCGGGGCAAGCTCGGGGAAAACATCTGGAGCGAATGTCCGACTTAGTATATAGGTGAAAAGATTAAAATTATTTACACAAGCCAAAATCACTTTGTGTGTTGGCTAGAAGGTAGACCAAATGTACATTCTTATGAATGTAATAGTGGTTTCTCTTCTAGTTTTTTTATAAACAAGTGAGTGAGGAAGAATAACATTAGAATAGAAAAGATAATCGTTTTGTATGAAGTTTATTCTTGGAAAAAAAATTGGGATGACACAGGTTTTTTTGGACAATGGTATTGTTGTTCCTGTAACGCGCGTTCAAGCCGGTCCTTGTGTTGTAACTCAAATAAAAACCAAAGATCATGATGGTGTTGATGCTGTTCAAATTGGTTTTGATAAACAAAAATTATTTCGTTTACATAAATCGGAAAAAGGACATTTGGCTGGAATCAATTGGGAGCCGGGTATTTCTGTTCGTTTTTTGCGTGAAGTTCCGCAAACAAGTTCAACACTCAAACGAGGTGATGTGTTTACGGTTGGTATATTTTCTACCGGTGAAAAAGTGGCGGTAATTGGTACTTCAAAAGGTAGAGGTTTCCAAGGCGTAGTTAAGCGTCATGGTTTTGCCGGTGGTCCGGCCAGTCATGGACACAAAGATAATTTGCGTATGCCCGGAAGTATTGGCGCGGGTGGTGTGCAACGCGTATTTAAAGATATGCGTATGGGCGGACATATGGGTGACGCGCAAATAACCGTTAAAAATTTAGAAATAGTTATGGTTAAACCAGAAGCCAATGAATTGTGGATTAAGGGCGCGATTCCCGGAGCTCGTAATGGTTTAGTTTTTGTTTCCACTGACAGTGGCTCGATTGAAATTGAACAACCACTAACAGAAAAAAGCGAAGCGAAAGCGATCGAAGAAATAACTAATGTTTAATCGGGGAATATGGCAAATGTAAAATTATTTTCCACAACAGGAAGCGAAAAAGGAATGGTTGATTTAGCTCCAGCCGTATTTGATGTGGCGCCCAAAATAGCGGTTGTTCATCAAGTGTATTTGGCTCATTTGGCCAATGCTCGAGAATCATGGGCTGATACCAAAGATCGCAGTCAAGTAAGTGGTGGTGGCAAAAAACCGTGGAAACAAAAGGGAACTGGACGGGCTCGCCATGGTTCGATTCGTTCGCCAATTTGGAAGGGCGGTGGCGTAACATTCGGTCCGTTGTCTGCTCGTAATTATACCCAAAAAATTAATAAGAAAACCAATACTTTGGCGGTGCGTATGTGTTTGTCCGATAAATGCGCCGAAGGCAAATTGGCAGTGGTTGATGTTTTTCCGGAAACAGGCAAAACAAAAAATATGAATCTTTTGCGCGCTCATTTGCCCGGCAAGAGTCGTTCGCTTTTGATAGTTACTGATGGCAAAAATGAACCGGTTCTGCGTGCGGCCGCAAATATGAAAAAGTTAGCGGTCATTCGCGCTAGTGATGTCAGTGTCGTTGATTTACTTAACCATCAGTTTGTAGTTGCCAGTGAAGCCGCGATTCGCGCTTTGGAAAAACGTTTAAAATAATTGTATGCCGATTTCTGTTTTGGTTCATCCTATTGTGAGTGAAAAAAGCACCAGAGCTGAAGCTGGCGGTGTGTATACTTTTGCCGTCACGATGCGCGCCACCAAAACGCAAATCTGCCAAGCAGTGGAAGTGGCTTATAAAGTGCGTCCAATTCAAATTCGTACTAGTGTTGTAGAAGGTAAAGCAACTCGATCGGCTCGGGGTATTGGCCGCAGAGTAAGTTGGAAAAAAGCCATTATCACTTTGCCCAAAGGCAAGACGATTTCTATTCATAGCGGCGTATAATGAGATTATTTTACGAATATGTCAGTTAAATTATACAAACCAACCACTAATGGACGCCGCCAAGCCAGTGCTTCGGATTTTTCTGATTTGACTGTTACCAAACCATTCAAGCCATTGGTTCGAATTTTGAAAAAGCATAGCGGACGTAATAATCAAGGTATTATTACTATTCGTCATCGCGGGGGTGGAGTCAAACGTTTGTACCGGATGATTGATTTCAAACAAACAAATTTTGATGTTTTTGGTACAGTTGCCACGATTGAATATGATCCCAATCGCGGTGCTCGTGTTGCTTTAATTGATTACGAGAATGACGTAAAAAGTTATATTATTGTTCCGCAAGGTTTGAAGGTTGGAGACAAAATTTTATCATCACAAAAAGCCATTGAACCAAATAATGGTTCACGAATGCCATTGGAATTTATCCCGACCGGTTTATTTGTATTCAATATTGAATTAACTCCTGGCAAAGGAGGACAATTGGTGCGTGGCGCCGGTGTGGGCGCTCAATTGCAAACTATTGAAGGCCGTTATGCTCAGATTAAAATGCCATCGGGCGAAGTTCGTTTAATTCTCAAAGAATGTTTGGCGACAGTGGGTCAAGTGGGAAATTCCGATCACAAATTGATACGCTTGGGTAAAGCGGGAAGAATGCGTCTCAAGGGTTGGCGTCCGGTTGTCCGTGGTAAAGTTATGAATCCGGTTGATCATCCACATGGTGGTGGTGAAGGACGTAATCCGATTGGTTTGAAAGGCGGTCCCAAAACTAAATGGGGTAAAAAAGCCATGGGTGTTAAATCTCGCCGTAATCATCTTAGTGATAAATTGATTATCGAACGACGCAAGAAACGCAAGAAATAAGTTAATTATTTAAAGTTGTATGTCACGAAGTTTAAAAAAAGGACCGTTTACCGATGTCAAACTAATGGCAAAGGTAACACGCGCCAAAGAAAAAAATGATCGTAAAGCGATTAAAACTTGGGCGCGCGCTTCAACTATTACACCGGAAATGGTGGGAATGTCGTTTGAAGTTCATAATGGCAAAAACTTTCTTAAAGTATTTGTGGAAGAAAATATGGTTGGACACAAACTGGGAGAATTTTCACCAACGCGCAAGTTTATCGCTCATGGTGGTAAAATGGCAAAAGAACAAAGCAAGACTGCGGCTGGCGCAAGTAGTACAGCGTCTACGTCCTCTGCTTCGACACCGGCACGAGGCGCGGCAGCTCCGGCTAAAAAGAAATAAGTTTATTTGATAATATGGAAACGACCGCAACTTTAAAAAATCTTCATTTGGCTCCGCGTAAAGTACGCTTGGTTACTGATCTCATTAAGGGAATGAGTGCTATTGAAGCGGCGCAACAATTGGAGTTTTCGCGTAAACACGCGGCGCGTTCGATTTTAAAATTACTTCGATCCGCGATTGCCAATGCCGAACATAATCATAAAATGGCGATTCAAACATTGATAATTAAAAATGCGGTTGTTGATGGCGGAGCCACGTTACATCGCTGGATGCCGCGCGCAATGGGTCGTGCCACACCAATTCGCAAAAGAACGTCTCACATTACGATCACATTAGTTGGAACAGAATCTAATTTAGAAACAGTTTCGGTCGAGCCAGTTGTGGTGAGCGAAGTCGAACCACAAACTAAGTAATATATGGGACACAAAGTTCACCCCAAAATTCATCGAATGCCAGTCCTTTTCCCTTGGACTTCTCGTTGGGTTATGAAAACCAATTACGCTGATACAGTGCGCGAAGATATACAGATGAGAGAATTTTTACAAAAGAAAGGGAAAGACGCGCAAATTGATTCTATCCATATCGAACGAAGTGCCAAAAATGTAACTATTACGATTTTTTCCGCTAAGCCAGGTGTATTGATTGGTCGCGGTGGACAAGGTTTGGATTTATTGCGCAAAAATATTGAACGTATGTTTTTGCACATGACGCGCAAAGTCAAGTTGAATATCCAAGAAGTCGCGTCTCCTTCATTGTCCGCGCAAATAGTGGCCGAAGGCGTGACCAAAGATATCGAAGCTCGTTTGCCGTTTCGTCGAGTAATCAAACAAAATATGGAACGAGTCATGAAAGCAGGCGCCCAAGGGGTTAAGATCGCTTTGGCCGGTCGTTTGAACGGCGTGGAAATCGCTCGTCGTGAAAAAATGGCGCAAGGAAAAATTCCCTTGATAACTTTTCGCAGTAATGTTGACTATGCCGGTATGACCGCCAAAACTTTGCAGGGCGCAATTGGGGTAAAGGTTTGGATTTATAAAGGTGAATCATTTGGTCGAGTGGATCGTTTGGCTGATGCCAATCAGATTACTTCCCAAAAGAAAGGCGCTTAATTTTATTGTATGTTGTTACCAAAAAAAGTAAAACATCGTAAATGGCACAAACCGCGTCGCGCTAAAAAAGGCGTGGCTACTCGTTTGACCACTGTGGCGTTTGGCAGCTTTGGTCTTAAATCAATGAATCATGCGTGGATTACTTCTCGCCAAATTGAAGCGGCTCGTCGCGTGTTGACTCGTTATGTGAAACGCGGAGGTAAGATTTGGATTCGAGTGTTTCCTGATCGTCCAGTCACTAAAAAAGGCAATGAAGTTCCCATGGGTGGAGGCAAAGGATCGCCGGATCATTATGTGAGCACGGTTAAACCAGGAACAGTATTATTTGAAATGGAAGGAATACCGGAAAAAGACGCGCGGACTGCTTTACTTTTGTCAGCGTATAAATTGCCGCTTAAGGCAAAGTTTGTTCTACGAGGTTAATTTTATTATATGAAGACGCAAGAACTTAACACCAAATCAACTGCTCAACATCGTCGTTTTGTTGGTATTGTTGTTCGGGCAAAAGCACAAAAAACCATTGCGATTGAAGTGGAACAAAAAATGATGCATCCCAAATATCGCAAACAATATACTCATACAACAACCTATCAAGTGCATGATGAAAATGCCGTGGCCAAAGTTGATGATACTGTGCTATTTGAGGAATGTCGACCAATCAGCAAAAATAAACGGTGGCGTTTAATTGAAGTGTTGGTTCGGCAAGCTCGCCATGAATAATTGTATATGATCCAACATCGAAGCATGTTAAAAGTAGCTGATAACACCGGAGCCAAAAAACTCATGTGTATTCGGGTGCTTGGCGGTTACAAAAAGCGTTTTGCTGTTCTTGGTGATATTATTACTTGCGCAGTCAAAGAAGCGGCTCCACGAGGCACTATTAAAAAAAGCGAAGTGGTTCATGCCGTGATTGTTCGCCAGCGCAAGGAAATGCGTCGCAAAGATGGCACCTATATTCGATTTGATGAAAATGCGGCCGTGATTATTGATCTAAAAAATAAAGAACCAAAAGGAACGCGTATTTTTGGCCCAATCGCTCGTGAATTACGAAGTCGCGGCTACCAAAAAATTATTTCCTTGGCTCCTGAAGTTCTCTAGAATTATATGAAGATTAAAAAAAATGACATAGTTAAAGTTTTGGCTGGGAAAGATCGAAATAAGACGGGTAAAGTCATCCAAATTTTGCTTGGCAAAAATGGAGAAGCCGGTGTTGTGGTTGAAGGCATTAATAAATTAAAAAAGCATTTGCGTTCGCGCAAAAATGGCGAAAAAGGTCAGGCTATTGAATTACCCGCACCGATCCCAATGTCTCGAGTTATGTTGATTGATCCCAAAACCAATAAACCAACTCGAATCAGTTATCGCCTGGAAGGAACAACCAAAGTTCGGGTCGCCAAAAAAAGCGGCGAAACAATTTCTTAAAATACTGTATGTCATCACGATTATATATTCGCTACAAAGAAACCATAGCATCTGCTCTAAAAGATCAGCTTGGTTATACTAATATTATGCAAGTTCCACGTGTGGAAAAAGTGGTGCTTAATGTTGGTTTTGGCCGACATGCCAAAGAAGAAAAATATATTGACAGTGTGGAACGCACTTTGACTTTGATTACGGGACAAAAACCAGTACGTAATAAATCCACCAAATCAATTTCCAATTTTAAAATTCGTGAAGGTATGGTGATTGGCGCGTCTGTTACGTTACGCGGTCAGCGAATGTATGAATTTTTGGATCGCTTGATTAGTTTGACATTACCGCGCGTACGCGATTTTCGCGGTTTAAATCCAAACAGTTTTGATGCGCGCGGCAATTATACGCTGGGATTCAAAGAACATTTGTCATTTCCCGAAATTACCGGAGCTGATATGGGCGAAGTTATTCATGGTTTGGAAATTACAGTTTGCTCCAATGCCAAAAATAAGAAAGAAGGTAACATGCTTTTGTCAGCGCTCGGTTTTCCCTTTCGTAAAAAATAAACGAATACAGTATGGCAACACAATCGCAAATCGCTCAATCAGCTCGCAAGCCAAAGTTTAGCACTCGTTTAGTTCGTCGTTGTTGGAAATGCGGTCGTAAACGCGGCTTTATGCGTAAGTTCAAATTGTGTCGCATTTGTTTTCGTGAATTCGCAAATTCCGGCCTCATCCCTGGGGTCAGAAAATCCAGTTGGTAATTTTCACTTTTGAATTTGAAATTTGTATGATGACCGATACTATAGCAGACATGCTTACACGCATCAGAAATGCTCAGCACGCTCGTAAGAACGCGGTTTTTATGCCGTATTCAAATTTGAAACGGACGATTGCCGAATTGTTGGAGCGCGAAGGATATGTGGGAGCAGTAGAAAAAACCACTGATACCAAACCACAGCTAACCATTCAATTAAAATATAGTGGTACAAAACCGGCCATTCAAGAAATAACTCGGATGAGTAAGCCTGGACATAGAATGTATCGCGGAGCAGATGAAATGCCCACTATTTTGAATGGATTTGGCGTGGCGATTGTATCAACTTCCAAGGGATTGATGACGAGTACCGAAGCGCGTAAACTTGGTTTGGGCGGTGAAATTATTTGTTCGGTTTATTAATGAAATTTGTATGTCAAGAATCGGTAAACAAATTATAAAAATTCCTGCTGGCGTGACCGTAACTATCACTACTGGTTATGTTATAGTAAAAGGTCCAAAAGGCGAATTAAACCGTCCGCTTAATCGTCTTGTGACTATTCTTGTTGAAAATGACACGGTTACTTTAACTGTTCCTCATCCTGAAGAAAAACGTGATCGTTCCTTGTGGGGAACTTGGGGTTCGCATATTTCCAATATGATAATTGGCGTAACCGAAGGCTTTAAAAAACAATTGGAAATTAATGGCGTTGGGTATCGCGTCGCTATGCAAGGCAAGGATTTAAAATTAGAAGTTGGTTTTTCCCATCCGGTTATTTTTTCCATTCCATTGGCTATTCAGGCCAGTGTGGAAAAAAATGTGATTACTTTGGTTAGTTTTGATAAAGAATTGTTAGGGACAACTGCCGCTGAATTGCGGGCAATACGCAAACCAGAGCCGTATAAAGGCAAAGGAATTAAATACACGACTGAAATTGTTCGCCGTAAAGCCGGTAAAACAGCCTCCAAAGGCGCTTAACATTTTATAATTACAGTACTATGAAACGGTCACGCACCAAACAAGCACAACGATCAAGCCGACAGGCACGGATTCGTGCTCGCATTGTTGGGACAAGTGAAAGACCGCGCTTGACCGTTTTTCGGAGTAATACCGGATTGTTTATTCAGTTAATTGATGATGCGCGCGGTGTTACTCTTGTCAGCGTTCACAGTAAAGGTGTCAAAGCAAATGCCGAAGGTTTAGCGGGAAAAATCGCAGTGGCCTTTACGGTTGGTAAAGAATTGGCCGAAAAAGCTAAAGCTCAAGGTGTAACTGAGGTGGTATTTGATCGAGCTGGATTCCGGTATCATGGTCGCGTTAAAGCAGTGGCAGACGGCGCTCGCGCCGGTGGTTTGGTTTTTTAGTTCGCGCTCACTATAAATATTATGGAAAAAGAAAAACGAAACAATCGCAGTCGCAAACCGGCCAAAGAAAAACCTGAATTTGATCAGTATATTGTGGATTTGGCTCGGGTAACGCGTGTGACGAAAGGTGGTAAACAGTTAAGTTTTCGTGCTTGTGTCTTGATCGGTGATCGTCATGGCCGAGTTGGCTATGGTGTGCAAAAGGGAAAAGATGTGCAGTTCGCCGTGGAAAAAGCTGTAAATAACGCCAAGAAACATATGATTACCGTTTCCATAGTTCGTGAAACTATTCCGCATCGAGTGGAAGCCAAATTCAAAGCGGCCAGAGTTATGCTTAAGCCTGCTCCTCGCGGATCCGGTATTATTGCCGGGAGTGTGGTGCGCAGTGTTTTGGAATTGGCCGGCGTGCCTAACGCATCTGCCAAAATGTTGGGCAAAACCAATAATAAAATTGCCAATATTAAAGCAGTGTTTGAAGCTTTATCACGGTTTAAAGTAAAATCTCGGCCAATCCGTCGTGAAGTTTTGGAAGATTTAAAAATTGTACCGACTACAGTTATTGATGCCGTTACCGACGTAGATACTGAATCGCCTAATTAATTTTATATGCCATTAGCTCCTCATACATTAAGTTCACAACGCACTAAATCCGCTAAACGAGTTGGTCGTGGCAATGCTTCTCAAAAAGGAACAACTGCCGGGCGCGGTACCAAAGGTCAAAAATCTCGTTCTGGCGGACGCGGTGGTTTGAAATTAAAAGGTCTGCGCAAAAATATAATGAAAATTCCCAAGTTGCGTGGTTTTAAGAGTTTTAAACCGCAAGCCCAAACCGTAACTTTGGCTAGAATCGAAGCCATGGTTAAGGCCGATCAATTTGTGACGCCAAAATGGTTGGTCGCCGCTCATATAGTGTCAAGTGCGGTATTGCCGGTTAAAATTGTAGCAACAGGCAAGATTACCAAACCGGTCATAATTAAAGATTGTTTGGTTTCAAAAGGCGCACTCGCGGCAATAGAAAAAGCCGGTGGAAAAATCGTCTCATAATCTATTTGCAATTTAATTGTATGATGGAAAAAATTCGTCGCGTGTGGCAGACCACAGCCTTGCGTAACAACATATTATTTGTTGTTGCCATGCTCGTTATTTTTCGCATTGCCGCGCATATTCCGGTTCCCGGAGTTAACACGGAAAATTTACGTCGTTTTTTGGAAGGCAATCAAATTTTGGGTTTGCTGAACATTTTTTCCGGCGGCACAATGGAAAATTTTTCCATTGTTTTAATGGGCGTTGGTCCATACATTACCGCTTCAATTATTTTTCAACTTTTGACCATGGTTATTCCCAGTTTGGAAGAGTTGTCCAAAGAAGGGGAATCAGGTCAGCAGAAAATTAATTTGTATACGCGTTTGGCCACAGTACCATTATCTTTTTTGCAAGCGTTTGGCATGATTAAACTTTTGTCCAACGCGCAATACGGAATCATTACTGATTTGTCAATGTTCAAGCTAGTGTCGATTATGATTACGGTTACTGCGGGCACGATTTTTTTGATGTGGATTGGTGAATTAATTACCGAACGAAAAGTTGGTAACGGAGTTTCATTGTTGATTTTTGCCGGAATTGTGGCTTCGTTGCCGCGCATGGTGCAGAGCGCGCTGGCTAACTATACTTCATCTGATGTGTATTTATATTTGGTTTATCTGGTTTTGACCATTGTAACTATTGTTGGGGTAGTAGTAATCAGTGAAGGTCAACGCAATATTCCCGTCAATTATGCCAAACAAATCCGCGGCAATCGTACTTTTGGCGGGGCCAAAACGCATTTGCCTTTGCGTTTGAATATGGCTGGAGTAATCCCCATTATTTTTGCGATTTCGGTAATTTTGTTTCCGTCAATGATCGCGCAATTTTTTGTAAATGGAACTGGCAGAAGCGCGCAATTGGCGCAATGGGTAGTGAGTGTGCTCAGTGATACAAGTGCTGTTTACGCAATTCTTTATTTTTCGTTAGTTGTTGGTTTTACCTATTTTTATACCGCGGTTATTTTTCATCCGCAAAAAATGTCCGAAAATTTACAACGTCAAGGCGCGTTTATTCCGGGAATTCGTCCCGGTCGGGAAACGGGCGAATATCTGGGCAAAACTATGAGTCGTTTATTGTTACCAGGCTCTTTGTTTTTGGGCTTGATTGCGGTTTTGCCCTTGATTGTTCGTTCATTCACTGGCGCGCAGTCACTGGCGATTGGCGGCACGAGTTTGCTGATTGTGGTGAGTGTGGCGATTGAAACAACCAAACAAATTGAAGCGCAATTGACGATGTACGAATACGATCGGGTTTAATCTTCCCTATTGAATTATTTTCCATAATCTAATACTATACAGAGTATATTAATTACTCTTATTTTTATTATATGAACCGGTTAAAGATTTTTTTATTCTGTTTAATCATAGTTTTTTCTTTGAGCTGGGGAGCGACTTCTTTGGCGCAATCAGAAGCGGCACGGCAAGATGAATCAGTGACCAATGAAGATTTGCGAGTAAATCAGGCTCGTATTTTGCCTGATAATCCTCTGTATGCTCTAAAAAGAATCGGCCGAAATGTGCGTCGGGCTTTGGCGTTTGGTCAGGCAAAAAAAGTTGAGTATGATATACAAGATACCAATCAAGAGTTGGCTGATTTGACGCGTTTACTGGATGAAAAAGGAGAAAAAGTTTCCGATGCAGTGTTAAAAGGATTTGAGCGCGTGGACAAGCGTTTTGCCAGAATTGCCGAGCAAGCTCCTGGTTTGGCCAAAGAAGACGCTGTAACCAGAAATAACGTTGTTGAGCATTTAGTGGATTCGGAAATGAAACGACAAAAACTTTTTGCGTATATTGAAAGCAAGACCGATGACGAACGAGTACTCGAACGTGTTTTAGAAATTCGTAATCGGATGATTGAACGAGTGGGCGATGTACTGGAAGATGTTAAAACAGACGAAGATTTGTTTGACAGAGTTTTGAAAAATCAAACTGGCAGTGAATTCAAAGATTTGCGTAATCTGGAAGTATTAAAACGGATCGAAGATCAAGTGCCCGAACAAGCGCGTGGTGCTATCCAAAAAGCGCAGGAAAATGCTTTTAAACGTTTACAGGAACATGTCGGCCAATTTAAGAATGACGAAGAGTGGACGCGATTGAATGCTTATATGCATGATTTTGGTGGTGATCAAGTTGTTCGTTTTGAGCTTTTGGACAAATTTGAAGATAATTTTGTTGGCAATGAAATTCCGGATCAGGCCAGAGCAAATATCAAAGACGCGCGCGATTTTTCCGCTCGAGCATTTCAGGATAAATTTGAAAAAATGGAAAATATAGTGCAAGACGAAACTCGTCTTAGTCGGATTCGCGAAAACATGATGGATAGATTTCAGGTAAAAGAAGGAAGCGAAAAAAAGGAATTTCAAATAGGTCTGATGGACGATATGTCCGATCGTTTTGAAATGATGGCCAAATTTAAAAGTAATATTCAATCGGAAAGACTGGAAAAAGAAATGGACATTGTAGAAGGAAAACAAATAGATTTATTTGTCCAAGCTTTTCCCGATGCTGAGAAAGATGCGGAAAGAGCCAAACAAGTAATATCAGAGATTCGGATTGCGGCCGCGGATGGAGATTTCAAAAAAGTAAAATTGCTGGAAAAAGTCGTCGGCGAGATAAAAGAAAAAACCATGGGCGATCCGCAGAAACGTTCTTTGGTGGAACAAATGGAAGTGGCGCAGAGCATGGCAGAGCAAGGTTTTGTGGAACATTTGCGCCAAGGAACGGCCGGATCTTTTGACGCCGTAGTATCCGACGATCCGAGTCATGTACAATTTTTACAGAAATTAAAAGTAGAATTTGCGGCGCATCCCGAAGATTTTGGTGGGAATGCCGGAGAAGGGAATGAAATTTTTGACCGTGCCATAGACAAACAAGTCAAGCATTTTACACAGGAAGACGCGCGCCAAAAAGGCCTTATTCCCGTTCCCGAAGGAGTTGACCAAAGTCCTAATTCCGGCTCTAAACCAGGAACCAGTGATCTGGAAAGAAAAGGACTTATCCCTGTCCCTGAAGGCTTTGATCCGGGACCAGTTGGTCTTGATGGACGAAGTATCAAAGATACTGCTCCTGGCGGAAATCCTCTGCCTCAACCAGCACCGAAGAAAGTATTAAAATTAGCACCAAAATCAGCGCCAAAACCAGTATCAAAGCCAGTCGAAAAATCGGCTCCTGATTCCGGCTCTAAACCGGGAACCAGTGAGTTAGAAAAGAAGGGACTTATTCCTGTGCCAGAAGGTTTTGATCCGGGTCCGGTTGGTAGCACCGGGCCAGGAAGTGATTTGGAAAAACGTGGTTTGATTCCCGTTCCCGAAGGAGTTGACCAAAGTCCTAATTCCGGCTCTAAACCAGGAACCAGTGATCTGGAAAGAAAAGGACTTATCCCTGTCCCTGAAGGCTTTGATCCGGGACCAGTTGGTCTTGATGGACGAAGTATCAAAGATACTGCTCCTGGCGGAAATCCTCTGCCACAACCGGCACCACAACCATCGCCAAGTCCACGATCCGGTGGAAGTGATTTGGAACAAAAAGGCCTTATTCCAGTACCAATCGGTGACACTGCTCCGGGCGGAAATGTTGGTCCCAGTCCGGCTCCAGTCCTTTCCCAACCTAGTTCCGGAGTAGACAATACCAAAACTCGCGCGGTTATTCCCGCACCCAAAGGCTTTGATCCGGGTCCGGTTGGACGTAGTAGTCCACTATCCAGATAATTAATTTCGGTTTGTTAATTTCAAATATGGGCTTGTTTTTTTCCTCTCCTGAAGAAAAATATTCCAAAGTTCGACATCCGGTCATGGAAATTGAACTGCGTAAACTGGTCTCTCGATCGGGAGGATCATTGACGCAACAAGATGAATCGACGATTGAAACGGCTCTTTTGCATAAGAAACACGAGCACGAAGATAAATTATCTTTGCGTGATGTGTATTTGGTTTTGCATACGCTAAAAAATAAGCAGGAGATTAGTATTTTTGATGAGAAAAAAGTCATGAAAGAGTTTGAGGATTTTTTTGCGAGTCATCATTAAAAAATAAATCAATTTAAATCAACTGAATTTCAGTAGTAGGTAATTTTCTTTTCAGTAAAACTCGCTAT
>MFPT01000004.1:0-39089 GCA_001782805.1 Candidatus Magasanikbacteria bacterium RIFCSPHIGHO2_01_FULL_41_23
CTTTGACATATATTGTGTCCATGGGTTAATTGAATAAGAGTTATTCTATTATTCCATTTACACAAAGTATTTTACAGACTCCTCGAACATGATGTCCGAGTTGACCCAGTCGTAGTGGCCCGCTTCAATCATCTCCGCGAGCGTGCGATCCGAAACCGTCACGGAGTAACTGGCCGTTTCGACTGCGCCCGGCCGGGCGGCAATGAGCAACTTAGCGATGTCTGTCGCCAGTTGCTTGTTTTTGAGAATCGCACGGACATCTTCGTCCGTGCCGCCCTGGGTGAGAACCGCATTCGCGATTGCTTTCGCAATCTCGTGCCAACTCCCCTCCCAACTGAGAAGATCACTCTTTGGACGAGCCATTGAGTTTTCTCCTTTCACACTAGTAGCTTACCGCTTGTTCAGACACCATGCCCAAACCTACGGCTTACCAGTTAAAGGAACACATTGGCCGATCTTTATACCATGAAATAACCTTAAATGTCAAATAGGCTTGACAACCCGCTCCTTAAAATTTGCCTTTGACAACTGACTTTTTTCTCGATATTCTTATACATAAGGAAGGGCACAATTGAGAAAATTATATTTTATTTTCAGTCCCCTGAGCTAAGTCGAAGGGGATTTTTATTTTTTAATATTTTGTTACGCTATGATACAAGGAGGAAATAATTTTGCGTTTATTGACAGTCAAAATTTAAATAAGACCATAGAAAATCAAGGTTGGATCTTGGACTATGAACGGTTTTTTGTATATTTGAAAGAAAAATATCAAGTAAAGAAAGCTTTTCTCTTTTTTGGATATATTCCAAAATATGAAAGTTTGTATAATTATCTCAGACAATGTGGGTATATTTTAATTTTTAAACCAGTTTTACCGTACTCCCACACACCCATTAAAGGAAACATTGATGCGGAATTAGTGTTGCACACAATGATTGTTTATGACAAATTTGATCAGGCTGTTATTGTAACTGGAGATGGTGACTTTTATTGTTTGGTAGATTATTTGCAACACAAAAATAAATTATTACGCTTGTTGATCCCAGACGCACATCGTTATTCTGGATTATTAAAAATATTCTCTGAAAAAATTGATTTTATGAATAGAATGAGACAAGCACTCGAATACAAAAAAGCCCACAAATAGTGGGCTTTTTTGTAAGAGTCAATTACATATAGACGGAACCATATGAACCTACTCTCGTAGTAAATGTAACTAAGTTCAGTTTATCACAGCCAAAAACAGCTGTCAATAAAAAATGTGAAATTAAAAATTTAACTGGCTAATATCTTAACAATAGTCTGGCGAATTTTATTTTGATCAACAATTTCCTGAATACCTGATTCCATATTGCGCACCAACACTGTCCCATCCTGGACTTCCTTTTGACCAAGAATTAACGTGTGAGTCGCATTATATTTATTGGCCAATTCCAATTGCGCTTTGAGCGATGACTTGGCCAAATTATGGCGAACGACAATGCCATTTTGCCGTAATTCTTCAATTGTTTTCAATACTCGTCGTCGCGCCTGTTCACCCAAATGAGCAAAAAATATTATTGGCTTGCTGGATATTTTTTGCGGTTCAAGGTTAGGCAAAGCCTGCACTGCGTGCATCACTCGCTCCATACCAATCGCAAAACCGGAGGCTGGTGTTGGTTGTCCGCCCAATTGTTCAATCAATAAATCATATCGTCCACCACCACCAAGCGCGCTCTGGGCGGTTTCATTGTGTTTATCTTCAAATAATTCAAATACCGTATGCGTATAATAATCCAATCCGCGCACCAAAGTTGGCGTCAGAACATAGGGAATGGCCAGCTCATCCAAATATTCCAGCACACTCATAAAAAATGTTTTGGAAGTTTCCGATAACCAATCAACGATTTGCGGTGCTTCGGCCACAACTGCCGAGCATCCATCCACTTTACAATCCAAAACGCGCAACGGATTTTTTAATAAACGTTTTTTGCAATCATCGCACAAATAACCGCGTTTGCCACGCAAAAATCCGGTTAACTCAACCAAATAATTGGCACGATCGGTTGGAGTTCCCAGAGAATTGATACGCACCGTAACAGTCAAACCCAAATCACGCAAATAATTATAGGCGACCGCGATTAATTCAGCGTCAATAACCGGAGCGGATTCACCAATGGTTTCACAATCAAACTGATGAAATTCGCGATAACGACCGGCTTGCGGACGATCGTAGCGAAACAGTGGTCCAATATTCCACAACTTAACCGGCTGAGACAAAGTTTGCATGCCTTGCATAATATAACTGCGCGCCACACTCGCAGTCATTTCCGGACGAAGACAAATTTTACCGCCATCACGATCTTCAAAAGCGTACATTTCTTTGTCAATCACATCAGTTCCTCGTCCAAGCGAACGAACAAATAATGAAGTTGCTTCAACGACAGGTGTTTCAAAATAATGAAAATCATACGCCGTGGCAATATCAATCGCAGTTTGCGTCATGCGCAACCACAAATCACCTTGTGGCGGTATAATATCCTTCATACCTCGCACCAAATTCAACGCCACAGCCGGCTTGACCGGCAAAACAGGTTTGCTCACTGATTTGGTTTTAGCCAGCGTAACTTTGACCGATTTCTTTTTTGCTTCTTTTTTGATTAACATAGTGAACAACAATTAATTACAAATTATAACTGGGTCGAGAAAAAGTACTGACACGAGAAAATGGCCAGCCACGCACCCATACTCGGCCAACAACATCATCACGATCAATTGCCCCAAATCGCCGTGAATCAAAACTGGCATCACGATTATCTCCCATCACAAAAAATTGATCATTGCCCAATGTGATAGTCACTGATCCGGGCGTGGCTTCGGTCAAATATCCTTCGGGCAAAACCATTCCTTGCGGATGAGCTTCATTATATATCACAACTTTATTTCCATCGACCTTAATTCGTTCGCCGGGCAAACCAATTATGCGTTTTAAATAATAATCATCGGATGGGCGATAATGAAGCACAATCACATCCCCACGACTAGGCTCGTGAAAACGATACGAAAGTTCATCAATAATCAAATAATCACGTTCTTCAAAAGTCGGTTCCATTGACTGTCCTTTGACATAGAACGGCTTAAACAAAAAATAACGAACAAAACCAATCGTAATGCCGGCCAAAACCGCGATTTTTATAAATTCCAAAAGCAAAATTCCCAATTTTCCAATAAATCCGGGTTCATGGATTTGAGGCGGCTCTTCATTGATCGTATCCAAAATTGGTGATTGGTCTATCATAAAATAAGAAAAAATAGTACCAGCTCACTATACTGGTCTTTGCAGGAAAAAGCAAGAGCTGTGATACAATACAATCATTATAATTTATGGATATCACCAAGCTATACCAAACTCAGGTTTCCCTCACTGAATGGCTGGAAAAAATTGGCCATCCCGATACCGCCGCGATGAGAATTGAAGACAATAACAAGCGCGAACGACTCAAAATAATTAAACAGATAATTGATCTGCCATTTGATGAGCCCACGCAATTTTCCGCGCGCGAAGTGGCGGATCAGAGTCCCGGATTTCAAGAATTTTTAAAAATGCGCGGACATGAACTCTGTGCTCTGCGCTTGATTCCGCTTAAATCTGATTTGCCGAAATTGCGCATGCGCGGCCAATCTGTTCGTGATGTTTTGGTTTGGTTTGCCGAGCAAAAAATTGATCCGAATAATTACAAAGCGGATTTTGTGCCGCATACGGATGAAAATAAATGGTCAACAATTTTTGTGGTTAATGAGAATGGTATTTTTGGGGAAATTATTCGAGGCGGACATCATCAGCTGACTCAAGGATTTTATACTGACCATCAACCAGTCGCGTTTTCATTTGATTGGAATGAATGGCACTGTGATACTGATGACTCTGATAACAGGGAAGCACTTGAACATCTGCGCGCGATTACTGATTATTTAAAAGTGACTGAAAAAGCCAAGCAAAAATTATTGGACGAAAAATTAAACGCTGAATTTGCCCATGATTATTTGCTCGGTTATTTTGAAACGGTTACGACTGATGAATTCGGCATTTGGTTTATTGATTACAATCGTATTTTGGGAAAAATGTATGATGATTTTTCTGTGGCGCAGTCTACACAAACCACAACCAAGATCATATCCCAGCAAACCATTTCCGGCCAAATTGGTAATCCCGGAATAGTGCGAGGAAAAGTACGAATTGTGGAATTGGAAAACATTGCGACTACTGATTTTAAGGAAAATGAAATTTTGGTTTGCGACATGACTACGCCGGAATACATTTCTTTAATGCAAAAATCCGCCGGAGTAATCACTAACCGTGGCGGAATTTTGTCGCACGCGGCGATTGTTTGCCGCGAACTGAAAAAACCATGTTTGGTCGGGACGAAAAATGCTACTGCAATTTTGAAAACCGGGGATGAAATTGAATTGGATGCGAATAAAAATATAATCAAAAACTCATAAAACCAACTGTACTGCCCTGATTCTATCCTACATGATCTCGGAATTCTTCTTCAGTACAGATGTTTGAAACAACCAATTTATCCATAAATGCTTTCACAATATATTTATTGACAGTATTGTGTTTGAAAGGAATTGGAAACGGTCGATCCCAAAAATTATACTTAACTATAATCTGGTGCTTACCACCGGCTTTGATCGTCATATGAGGTTTCTGACTCAACCAATTAAGTAACTTCAGCAACTTTCTTCGTTTCACATCAGTAAATTCTCCCATACACAATTATGCAGTTGCCAACTCATTCTGCCAACTCATTTGAGATTTTTTATACACCACGTTACCAAGTTGTTCAAATTGTTTTTGGGTAGGTTTAAACTTCCTTGATTCAAGAAGACTAAAATAAGATATAGGGATATTATAGACTGAAAATAA
This sequence comes from Candidatus Magasanikbacteria bacterium RIFCSPHIGHO2_01_FULL_41_23, assembly GCA_001782805.1. Classification (GTDB taxonomy): domain Bacteria; phylum Patescibacteriota; class Patescibacteriia; order Magasanikbacterales; family UBA922; genus 2-12-FULL-41-16. The sequence goes on from MFPT01000004.1 coordinate 4,913, forward strand.
CGCATCGTTCACCATATCAACAAACTCTTCGGCAGATTCTCCTTGAGTCATGAATTCATTACCATCGGCCATTATTTTTCCAACAATGAATTTGCCGTCTCGTGTCCATTCAACTTGAATCTCTTTCGGTAATTTATTAAAATAAGCAATAAAAGCTTCTTGGGAAAGGTGGCAATGTTTTTGTGCCTGAAAAAAATTGATAATTTTTTCCTTAGCAAGTTTTAATTGAAGCATAGATATAAATAACTACATAATTATATAAATGAAGTATACTAGAAATTCTAAATTTCTGCAAGAACTAAAAAAATCCTCCGACAATGGGAATTTTTTATTTTCCTTAATCTTTCCATCTGGGTGGGCGTGGATGGAGTCGAACCATCGACCTTTACATTATCAGTGTAACGCTCTAACCAACTGAGCTACACGCCCATTAAAATATCCACTGGTGGGTCTGGGCCGATTTGAACGGCCGGCCTTCGCGATGTCGACGCGACGCTCTAACCAACTGAGCTACAAACCCCTAACCCGCCCTGATTTTTTTTCAGAGCGGGTCTTAAACTAAAATTCAGTGATAATATTTATAAAACCAAATCATCAATCCCATCAATCGCACTCGTGTCAACATCGCCTGATGGAACTGATGAAGCAGGACTGGCAACCGAAGCATTATTTTCTGGACGCATAGAGCGCGGACCGCGACTGCCAATGGGCTCATTAATTTTCAAATTAACACTGGCGTTATTTTTGGCGCCAACAACGCGGAGTAACATGCGGATGGAACGAACGGTTTGACCTTGACGACCGATGACATAACCAATATCAGTCGGGGCAACATCAAGCGTAATAAGTACGCCGCGTTCGTCCACAGTTCTGGTTGATTTGACCGCGTCCGGATTGTTAACAATCGCTTTGACGACGAACTCTAAAAACTGTTGATCCTGGTGCATATCTGACATATCGTTCTACTTAACTAAATGAGTAAAATGAAGCAAACGCATTCCAAAAGAATTGCTTTTGTTCACGGATTAGAATACCAAAAAAAAATCCTCTCGTCAAGAAAGGATTTTTTACATATACGACTCAATTAAGCTTGGACAATTTCTTTAACTTCAGAAATAACTTCGGCCACTGATTCAACTTCAACCGGTTCTGCTGATTTTGGTTCGGCTGTTTTTGTGGCAGTTGCTTCGGCTTTGGCTTTTTTATCGGCTTTGGCTTTGTTTAATTTTGCCGTCCGTTTTTTGGAAAAGAAAACTGAACGCTTTTTATCGCCCTTGACAATTCCCGCATTAATCAACAAATTGTTTACGGTTGGTGACATTTGCGCGCCGACTGACAACCAATATTCAATGCGTTCTTTTTTTAAATTAATGACTTTGGTTTTTTGAATCGGATCATACTGACCCAAAATTTCAATCTGGCCGGACTGGGTATCTTTATGTTTGGGAGAGACAATCAAACGATATGACGGTCGTTTGGTTTTTCCCATTCTTTGCAAGCGTAGAACCAACATAGCACAAATGACTAAAATTCAATTAAAAGTTAACGAGAGTTTGTGACGGATAACGGGGGCAGTGTACCGAAGTAATCTAGATATGTCAAGAGGTAGCCTGTAGTTTAACACTCAACAACTTGCTCACTCCATCCGCACCCATAGTAACGCCATATAGCACATCTGCCGCGTGCATAGTGGCGCGATTGTGAGTAATGAGGATAAATTGGGATTGGGTGGCCAGTTCATGCAAAATAGTATTGAAACGAATCGTGTTCGCTTCGTCGAGCGCGGCTTCCACTTCATCCAAAAATACAAAGGGCGGCGGATTGGTGTGCAAAATTGCGGACACGAGCGCGATTGAAGTGAGTGTCCGCTCTCCTCCCGACAACGCGGCAATGTTTTTTATTTTTTTGCCAGGAGGAATTGCCACCACATCAATGCCCATGAGAATTTTAGTTTTTTTCTTAAACGGATTTTCTGATTCTATTTCTTCATTTTTTGCGCCATCTGCATTTTCCATTTCCGAATTTTCCGCTTCTTCACCATATACTTCCACCAAATCCGCTTTGCCGCCATCAAATAAAAGCGCAAAATACCGCGCGAATTCTTGGCGAATTTTACTGAACGCGGCGGAATGCTTCTTCTTCATCACTGAATCCAATTCCGTAATTAAAGTTTCAATGTCAGTCGTCGCTTTATTTAAATCAGACAATTGGCCGGATAAATTATCATAGCGTGTTTGGGTTTCTTCATATTCTTTTAACACTTCTTCATCAATGCCGCCAATCAAACTTAAACGATATTTTAATTTGGCAATTTCATTTTTTATTATTTCCCATTGTTCCGCTTCGTATATTTGACTCTGATTGGTTTGCCACAAAGCCGGCGACTGTTTTAATTCCGAGTAACCATCGCTCGCCAGATCTTCGCGCCGTGTTTCCAATTTAACCAATTCCATTTGTTCGGCATTTTTCTGAGCAGTCGTGTCATTCAAGCGCGATTGCGATTTTTGCATAATATCTTGCAACGCGAAGATGCGTTGCCGTTTTTCTTCTTCCACGCGATTGAGAGCACCCATTTGTTCCCGCACAGTCGTAATTTTTTTCTCCAAAGAAATTATTTTTTGCACAATCTGTTCACGTTCTTCGGTTAATTCAGCAGTAAAAACCGTATATTCTTTTTCATTCATAGTTGAAAGTGAACGTTCTGATTCCAAATTTGCCAATTCAACGGACAAAGCAGTTTGCGTGTCTTGCGCGAAGCGAAATTTTTCCACTAAAGTTCGCTCTAATACTTGCGCTTCGCTCACACTTTTGTGCGTTTCGCGTTCATTCCTTTCCAACTCAGTTAATCTAGCTCGCGTTTCGGTTAACTCATGTTCAATATTATCCATTGAAGCCGCGACGGTTGGCCGACCCAGAGTAAAGTGCAAACCGGAATTGGTCAAACGACGATATCCGCCTTTCATGGAACCATTCATTTCCAAAACATCGCCGGACAAAGTTACCATGCGTAAACGACCAATGCCCAAGTCGCGCGCCACGACAATGGAATCCACAATCAGAGTGGCCCCAAAAACAAAAGAAAAAATATCCGCTAATTCCGATCCAAAATGAACCAAATTGACTGCCAAGCCATGAACTCCTTTGCGTTGCAGGTAATCGGACAAATCATGGGGAATCGGACGCGATCTAATTTTATTTAATGGTAAAAATGTGGCCACGCCCAGTTGGCGTTCTTTTAAAAAATTAATACAAGCTTCGGCCACGCCATCGTGCTCTACAACAATGGAGGATAATTGACTGCCGGCCGCCACTTCCAAAGCTAAACGAAATTTTTCTTCCACACTCGCCAGCTGAGCGACCAAGCCATGGACAACACCATTGAATTGATGGCGCGCGCGCAAAATTTCTTCGGCCGAACGCAAACCGGAAAAAGAAACTTCATGATCAGCTTGACGCGCGTCAAACCAATGTTTTTCCAAACGACTGACTTGAGCCAAAACTTCCGCTCGATCATGCATTATTTTTTCCACCAATAATTCCGTTCGTTGACGATCATCTCGCGCCACGACCAATGTATGCTCCAACCGATTTGATTCGAGCGACAACTCGCTCGCTCGCGTTGTGAGCGTGGCAATTTTTTCTTCCAGCCAAGCCACGTTTTGTTTGCCGACTTTGGAATATTCCGTATGTAAACGTCCGGTAATAATTGATTCTTGCCGCTCGATTTCAATTTTTTCTTTGGTTAAATTTTGGTATTCACGTTCCAACTCATTAAATTGTTCTTGGCGCGACGCGCTTTTGGCCAATATTGCCAATTCCGTTTGAATTCCCAGCAAATTTTTTTCCTGCGTCTGATATTCATTGTCCAAGGCGGTCATGGCCACCCGTCGCGTTTCAATATCCGCACTCAAATGTTCATACACGCTAGCATAATAATCAGTTAGCAGACGGACTAATTCAGCCTCAACTTCTTGCCGTTCGGTTAATTTTTTAGCCTGCCGCTTCAACGTTTTTAAATGCGGTTCAATTTCCGCGAGCAGTAGTTCCGCTTGCGTAATATTTTCTTTGGTGCGACACAATTTTAAATAACTTTGATGTCGCTTAATTTGAAATTCTTTAATCCCAACTGCTTCGTCAAAAAAACTTTTTCGTTCGCTCGCGCTCTGCAATAAAAGTCGATCAATCATGCCCTGACCGATAACACCGTATGAACCATGTCCAAATTGCGCTTGCGCCAACAACAATTGCAGATCCAGCAAGCGCACTTGATTGCCATTAATGAGATATTCACTTTCACCACTCCGATATACGCGGCGAGTAATTATTAATTCTTCATATTCAATCGCGGCACGCTGATCATGATTATCCAGCACCATGGAAACACTGGCCACGCTCAAATGGCCACGATGTTCAGACCCGCTAAAAATAATATCTTCGCTGGTTTTGCCGCGCAATTGTTTTATGCTTTGTTCGCCCAAAACCCAGCGGACGGCATCAGCGACATTGCTTTTGCCACTCCCATTTGGCCCCACAATCGCGGTAATGCTAAAATGACCGCTGGCAGGCGGATTAAATTCCAAAACCGTGGAATTCGCGAATGATTTAAAACCGGAGATTTCCAGCTTTTTCAAATACATATTTTGAAAAAAGTATAACACTGTTGACAAAGGCGAGCAATGGCGATATGATGTGGAGCTTTGTCCTCCAAGTTCTAAACGCTATATGAAAGAACGAATTGCTCACGAAATTTATCGCCGACTTTTGGCCAGCACGAACGTGCTTATTTTGCCGCATCAGCGTCCGGACGGCGATGCCATGGGAGCGGCCACGGCGCTCGCGACTTTTTTGGATAATCATAAAATTGGCTGGCAAATTTGGTGCAAAACTCCGCCTCCATCTGGACTGTTATTTTTGCCGCACGCGAAAAAAGTGCAAACCGATCCGGAATTATGGCAACACGAAAAATTTGACACGATTGTGGCGGTTGATTCCGGCGACTTGGTTTATAATGGTTCAGCCGAATATCTTGCCCGACTTCCTTACCATCCCACAATTATTAATATTGATCATCATCCGACCAATAAAAATTATGGTGACATGAATTTGGTGATCCCGACCGCTTCTTCCACCAATGAAATTTTGTATACTTTTTTCTTGGTCAATCGCGAACCGATTACCATGCCCATGGCCACATCACTGATGACTGGTCTTTTAACCGATACGGGAATATTTACTAATTCTGCGACCAGTAAACGCGCGTTATCGGTTGGCAGTGAATTGATTGGTCGCGGCGCGGACTTTCGCCTCATTAAACAAGAAGTGATCACGGATAAATCAGTCGCGGGTTTGCGTTTGTGGGGATTGGTGATGAGCCGATTGGCTTTGCATGAACCCACTGGCATTGTTCATACCTATGTTACGCATCAAGATTTGAAAAATTTTGCGGCGACCGAAGAAGATGCGGATGGCATTGCCAATTTTTTGAATTTTTTAGAAGAAGGACAAGCCTCCATGGTACTAAAAGCACACGCTGATGGCACAATCAAAGGCAGTTTTCGCACCACTAAAAATAACGTGGATGTTTCGGCGTGGGCGCAATTATTCGGCGGCGGCGGACACATCAAAGCCGCGGGATTTTCCGTGGAGGGACCGATTGAACGCGCGATTGAACATATTTTGGAGACGATTGCAAAACATAAAAATTCGACTACCATATAATAAATAATTCGTGCTCATCCCATTCTATTTCCGGTTGTCAATTCTTCCTAAAAATGGTACGCTAAAAATGATTTGGACTAATGGAAAAATATGGAAATTACCAAAAATCCCACGATTAAAGGACTGTTGGAAAAAATAAAAAAATACGCGCCCAACGCTGACTTGGACGTAATTCGTTTGGCCTATGATTTCGCGGCCGAGGCGCACCAAGGTCAAACGCGTAAATCCGGCGAGCCATATATTATTCATCCGTTATCTGCGGCGCACTATTTGGCTGATTCCAAAATTGATCCCACCATTATCGCGGCTACGCTTCTGCATGATGTACCCGAAGACACCACAGTAACATTGGAAGATATTCAAAAAAATTTTGGCAGTGAAATCGCCGGTCTGGTGCGCGGCATTACCAAACTGGGAAAATTAAAATATCGCGGCGTGGAACGCTACATTGAAAATTTGCGCAAAATGTTCATTGCCATGGCCGAGGATGTGCGCGTCATGATTATGAAATTCGCGGATAGAATTCATAATCTAAATACACTGGAACATCTGCCTCCGCAAAAACGCTATCGCATCGCGCTGGAAAGTTTGGAAATTTACGCGCCGATCGCCAATCGTTTGGGAATGGATGATATGAAAGGCGAGCTGGAAGATTTGTCATTTCAATATGTCTATCCCAAAGAATATCAGCGCGTCAAAGCCATCCGCGATGAAAAATTAGCCGGGAAAGAAAGTTACTTTGAAAAAATCATTGGGAAAACTAAAAATCAATTACAGCAAGCCGGAGTCAAAACAGTCAATGTCTACGGACGCAGTAAACGCTTGTACAGTTTGTATCAAAAATTAATCCGCAAAGACAATGAAATCACTAATGTGTATGACACGTTCGCGATTCGCATTATCGTGCCAACTGTGGCTGACTGCTACGCTTCTTTGGGGATTTTGCACACACTTTGGAAGCCATTAAAGGGACGAATCAAAGACTATATTTCGCAACCAAAACCAAATGGCTATCAATCTTTGCACACCACTGTTTTCAGTGAAGGCGGAGAAATCGTGGAATTTCAAATCCGCACGCAAAAAATGCACGACGAAGCGGAATATGGCGTGGCCGCGCATTGGCATTACGATGAATTTGGCTCGCGCTTGCCCAAACGAGAAATCAAATGGGCCAAAGAATTGGCGGAAATTCAAAAAGATATATTAAACAAATTGTCTGATTTGGAAGAAATGAAAGTGGATTTTTTGCAAACCAGAATTTTTGTTTTTACGCCCAAAGGCGATGTGATTGATTTGCCCGAAGGCGCCACTGCCGTTGATTTTGCCTATCACATTCACAGTGATGTGGGCGACAAATGCACGGGAGTTATGATTAATGACAAAATGGGAAAACTGGACAGTGAATTAAAAAATGGTGATGTGGTGGAAGTTATTACGGATAAAAATCGCAAAGGGCCGAGTCAAGATTGGCTACAATTTGTCAAAACTCACACGGCGAAAACGCAAATAAAAAGTAATATAAAGGAACAAAATAATTCCACGATCAGCAAACTTTTGAAAGCCATGTTGCCCAGAAAATAATGAGCTTTATTTATCGCTTATTATTATGTTCCCATCTCATCAACCAATCGGCGCAATTCTTCGCGACTGGTAAATTGAATTTCAATCGTGCCATGATCGCCGCGCGGACGAATAATCACTTTGGCTCCGAGACGTTTGCTAATCATATCTTCAAACATATTAACATTGGGATCGCGACGCACCGAACCTTTGCGCGAAGCCGGACCATGCGCTGCGACCGCATGTTCCACGTCACGAACCGTTGTGCCTTGAGTCAAAAGACTATGAAAAACATTCAGTTGTTCTTTGGTACTTTTTAAACTTAATAATGCACGCGCTTTGCCCGTGGATAATTGGCCATCCATAAGCGCGCGTTGAATTTCTTCGGGCAATTCCAGTAAACGAATCGTATTCGCGATTACTGGCCGACTTTTGCCCACTTGGTCAGCCACTTCTTGTTGCGTCAAATTAAATTCATCAATCAAACGCTTAAACGCAAAAGCTTCTTCAATCGGATTCAAATCTTGCCGTTGAATATTTTCAATTAAAGCCAGCTCCAATTTTTCCTGATCAGTGGCAGTCCGCACAATCGCGGGCACTGTTGCCAAGCCGGCAATTTGCGAAGCGCGAAACCGACGTTCGCCGGCAATCAGTTCATATCCGCCATCAGCGCGTTCGGTCACAGTAATCGGCTGCAAAACTCCATGCTTTTTAATTGATCCCACCAAATCTTCCAAATCCGCATGCGAAAAAATTCGCCGCGGCTGTTCGGGATTCGGAACAATTTCCGTGAGTGGAATTTGCCAGATACGATCCGTATTATTATGCGCGGAAGAATCGCGCATAGTTTGCCGCGCGTTTGGGATGAGTGAATCAAGACCTTTTCCTAGTGCCATATTTCGCATTCAGTATAAATAAAAAAAATTAGTCAATCCCATGTTTATCCGCGATTTCTCTGACCAAACGTTCATAGGCATGAGCGCCTTTGCCACTTGGTTCATAATGAAAAATTGATTTTCCAAAACTGGGCGCTTCGGCCAAACGCACTGTCCGCGGAATCACCGAACGAAAAATCGTATTGGGAAAATATTTATACAATTCGCGCATAACTTCTTCGGACAAGCGCGTGCGTTTATCAAACATCGTAATGACCGCGCCCAAAATTTCCAATTCAGGTTTAATGTGATTTTGCACCAAACCAATCGTTTCCAACAATTGCCCCAAACCTTCAAGCGCATAATATTCGGCCTGAACCGGAATCAACAATTCATTGGCCGCGGCCAAACTATTAATGGTCAAAAGTCCCAATGATGGCGGACAATCGATGATAATATAATCATAAGCATGATGAACTTCGGACAACAAATCACTCAGTCGATGTTCACGCCGCTCAACGGTTACCAATTCAACATTTGCTCCGGCCAAATGCGGTGTGGCCGGCGCCACGCGCAAACCAGGATGTGAGGTGTGGAGTACAATATCGTGTAGTCGTTTTTGTTGGGAAAGCGCTTCGTAAATTCCATATTGAACACGATCTTTGGTCAAACCAAGTCCACTCGAAGCATTAGCTTGCGGATCCATATCCACCAACAAAACATTTTTTCCCATGTCTGCCAAGCCAGCCGCAACATTAATAGCCGTAGTGGTTTTGCCCACTCCGCCTTTTTGATTTACCACAGAAATAATTTTTGTCATAGTTCGGCAATTCGACAAGCTCATTGTAAACAAGCTCACTATAAATATCTCGATAAAAACTCGGTATAAATACTGAAAATAGTATAACAAATAATTGACAGGAGCACCACGGTTTGCTACAGTACGGAAGTTAAAAATATGCCGCGATGGCGGAATTGGTAGACGCAACGGACTCAAAATCCGTCGATCGCAAGGTCATGAGAGTTCGATTCTCTCTCGCGGCACACATAAAACTAAAAACCTACTTTTGTTTTTGTAACATCCTTAAAGCGTCTTCTTTGTATTTAAGAATATTTTCCAGATAATGAGGATTATTATTCCTCCATCTTCTTCCATTATAAAAAGAAGCAGTGTCTTCATTAAAATCAAGCAATTGAGTCAGCTCATTAACAAGCTGACTGGTCATTTTGTTAGTCATTTCTGACAAATCAAAATTTGAATAACGCGACATTTCACCAAGTTTTTCAATCATAAACGCCAAACATAATTCCGCGCCATTTTGCGGATGATACAACTGACCTTCTGTTCTTTTCAAACCACGACGCGCGCGCAAACCTGGCCCAACCATAAGAACATGGAAAAGTGAAAATGAAAAAGCAGAATGTCCTGGTTCATACCGATGCATTTCAAATTGACCAATCGGCGCGCCGCCTGATTCTTGTTTGGCAAAAGCAATCATGGCCGCCACAATATCTATATCAGTCTGTCCCGCACGAAGTTGTTGAATGAATTTTCCATATTTAGGATGTTCGGAAAGATGGCGCAAAGCACGCAGTGCGTGCTCGGCAAACACTTCATCGGAAATTTCTCTATCTTTATTTTCCATTGGGATAGGGATATACATGTTTGTTCTAAGTGATCTTTCCGGAATATTGAAAGATTTAATTTTTGCAGTTTGGTTTTCCAAATATTCAAATCCTCTAATTGCCAAAAGTTTTAAACGTATATAATCAATTGTATCCCCTTGTTGAACTATATAAAATTTCAGCCCAATGTCGTCAAATATTCTGACTCCGGGCGCAATCGTCTTTGTTCGTTCCGCTTTATCAGTCGTTTCAAAATTACCATCAGGAAAATCAATAAAATATTCAGGCGAACTTGTATCTATCAGCTCCATACCACCTTCTTCTTCTGAAGAACCAAATCTTTCTACCAAAAATTTTCCTAAAGTAGCTGCGCCGAGCACAGCGCCACCTATACCAAAAATTTCACGTCGAGTAAATTTTGGTCTTTGACCCGGAGGAGTTTCACTAAATGATGGATCGTTTCCTGGATTTTCCGAATTCATAAAATTTTTGGATGCTTAAGGTTAATGTTTATAATTATACCATATTATTTCCACTCATAACTCCGATAAACCCACTTGGCCAATTCTCGCGCTTCCACAAAACGTGCATCATTAGTGACCGCGCCCAGGACAACAATATCAACAACATGGCTAGTTGATGAAGTCACTTGGAAAGCAAAATTATAATCAGATTCGGGAATGGAGCCGGTTTTGCCGCCACGAATATTCAAACCATGTTTGGGAATAATGCCACTGACCAACCAATCTGTGGTTTTTAATGTTTTAGCGAATCTATTATCAACGGTTGAGATTCTATATTCCGGTAAAATAACAAAATCGCGAATCATTGGTTTTTTAAACGCTTCGAAAATTAAAAGCGCAATGTCTGCGGCCGTGCTGGTATTTTTGGGATCAAGTCCGGTTGGTTCTGCAATATGAGTGTTAGTCAGCCCCAATTGAGTGGCTTTTTGATTAAGCCGCTCCACAAATTCAGTGCGCGAAAATCCTGATGCGTCAACCAATGACAAAATTGCGCGATTCGATGAAGCGACGAGTGATGCTCCCCACAAATCTTTAATTAAGTATGTTTGATTGGCAACAATGTCATTATCATAAACAGCATCAATTGCCGCCGTGGTAGTGGCGGAAAAATCAAGTGGTGTTTCCAAAAGTACCAATGCCGACAATAATTTGGTAATGCTCGCGATTGGCCATGGCTCATACGCGGCTTTGCCAAACAGCATTTCTCCCGTGGTATTATCGCGTACCACAATATGGCGGCCGGTAAACGCGGTCGGATCAAGTGGCTGCGCGTCAACTCGACGAATTGGCCGAAGTGGTGTTGGTAAAAGAACAACAGGCAATGATGGTCTGATTCGCCACCAATTATTAACAGAAATCTTACCGGCTAATCGTTCGGCAAAATTCAACCACTGACTAGTAATATATTGTTCCACGCTTACACTGAAACCGAATATAATTATCAGAAAAAAAATCACTAATAAAAAAAATCCCCTGACACGAGTGCGTTCGGAATTATTTCTATGTTCAAAATTTTGCAAAAAATTAATCATGAATTGTGACAGAAGAATTATTCGGTTCAACGCTGGCGACAATGTGCGCATGATTATGCAGTTCAGAATAATTGGACAAATCTTCCGGAGAATGTAAACCCAACTGACGCAAAGCCGTGGCTGAAACGCGATAAACAGCCATTAACGCGTCAATTGATTCCTCTTCTTCCACCAAACCGCGTAGAGAAAGATTGCGTAAAATAATCGCGCAATTGACACCACGAATCGCTTCAATTTCCGGACGCGTGATTGGACCTTGATACGCCACTACGGTCAAAGTTTCCAATTGAGCGCGCGTTAACTCTCCCATCAATTCCTGCGTGGTGAATTTGGCCACGATCTCGACATTTTCCGGATTAGTTACCATTTGAATATCAGCGCCAGTATCAATAATGTGAATGCCGGAATTCGGAGAATTGAACCGTTCTTTTAAATCAATGATCGCAGTTTCCAAAGTTTCATTGTCCACTCCGAGCGCTTTTTTTAATTCCAAACGTGATAATGGTTTGGAAGCGATGTATAAAATTGATTCGAGTTGTGATGTCATAAATTATCCGTTACTCACTAAAATATCTCCAAATTGTTCTTGCTGGTCAATTTTCACAACCCGAATTTTTACTAACTCGAGGAGCGCCAAAAAACTAACGATCAATTCCGTGCGATTCTCGCGCGACGACAAACTATCCAATAAAGAAAACGCGCCACGACTCAACAATTGTCGCAAATGCTGAATTTTTTCCTTAATCGAAACAGCTCGGTCAATCGTCGCAAAAGGCAAAGGTTTGGGCGGACGCAATTTTTTTAGCAAACGCTCAAAACTTTCTTTTAAAGCATCAATTGTAACATTGCTCGGCAAACCTTCGGGAATAATAACACGAACCGATTGAACCCGAAAGGCGCTGAAATTATGTGCCAACCAACGTCGATTCATCTCGCGACTGGCAATCACAAATCGCTGATATAAACGCAACTGATCCGCCAAACTCTGACCCGAATCTTTTTCGTCTTCAAGTGGCAAAAACGCGGGCAAAATCGCGCGTGATTTTAAATATAACAAACGCGCAGCCACAACGAGAAAATCCGCCAATTCTTGCCCATCATGATTGTCCATCGTTTCTAAATACTGCAAAAAACCATCAGTCACTTCCGCAATCGCGATTTCGGAAATATCGGTTTTTTTTTCTTCTATTAATGACAACAACAGGTCAAGCGGTCCGGTAAAATTAGCAAGTTGAAAAGTCACGGGCATAAACGTTAATCAGTAGAGCGAATATGCAAATCCCGCAGTTGACGATCATCAACCGTACTTGGACTGCCCATCATCGGCTCTTCGGCATGTTGATTTTTGGGAAATGGAATCACCGCGCGGATATTTGGTTCACCCAAAAATAACATCAACAAACGATCAATTCCCGGAGCAAAACCACAATGCGGCGGCGCGCCATATTCAAACGCGTCAATCATGTGGCCGAATTTTTTGTTCACTGCGTCGCGCGTGTAGCCGGCTATTTCAAACGCGCGATACATAATTTCCGGATCTTTGTTGCGCACTGCGCCGGATGACAATTCCAAACCATTGGCAATAATATCATATTGATCAGCCAAAATAGTCAGCGGATCCTTGGAGTTAAGCGTATCAAGTCCGCCTTGAGGCAGAGAAAATGGATTATGCCCGAAATCAATAGCGCCGGCCTCACCGGAGATCCCTACTTTGTCGGGACTCCATTCATACATCGGAAAATCCACAATCCATGCCCACGCAATTACATTCGGATCAGCCAAATGTAATTTTTCCGCTGCCAATGTTCGCACCGCGCCCAAAACTTTGGAAGCAAGAAGCGGTTCATCGGCCACAAAAAATAAAATATCATTGGTTTTTATTTTTAATTTATCACGCAATTCATTTAACTCTTCCGGTTTAAAAAATTTCACGATTGTTCCTTCAAAATCAGTCGTATATTTTAACCAAGCCAAACCTTTGGCTTTATTCCTTTTGGCAAGTTCAGTAAATTCTTCATCAATTTCTTTGCGCGTAAACTGCGCGCCGCTTGGCACCACAATCACTCGCACAGCTTTCGCTTCTACAAAAACTTTAAAATCTGTATTTTTTGCCCAATCAGTCACGTCAACTATTTTCAAATCATAGCGTAAATCCGGACGATCGGTTCCATACGTATCCAGCACATACTGATACGGCAAACGCGGAAAGGGATTTTGTTGCACAATTTTGCCTGCCACTTTTTCCGTCAGTTCGATAAACAGCGGTTCCATTAAATCAAAAAATTCATCGCGTTCCAGAAAACTGGTTTCCACATCAAGCTGGTAAAATTCTCCCGGACTGCGATCCGCACGCGGATCTTCGTCGCGCATGCACGGCGCGATTTGGTAATAGCGATCCATTCCCGCGACCATGAGTAATTGTTTGTATTGTTGCGGCGCTTGCGGCAGCGCGTAAAATTTCCCTGGATGAATCCGACTCGGCACCAAAAAATCGCGCGCGCCTTCGGGCGATGACACGGTTAAAATCGGCGTGGAAATTTCCAAAAAATCCCGCGCATCCATATACGCGCGGATATATTGAATCATTTTCGCGCGAAAAATTATATTATTTTTCAAGTGTTCGCGACGCAATTCCAAATAACGGTATTTCAAACGCAATTCTTCATCTTCCTCTTCTTTGTGCGCGTCAAAAATTTCAAACGGCAAAGTTTTGGCTTGACTTAAAATTTCCAATTTCTGCGCTTTTAATTCAATGGCTCCGGTCAGCAAATCTTTATTGACGGCTTCGGGAACGCGTGCCACGATTGTGCCTGTAACTTTAATAACATATTCGTATTTCAAAGTATCGGCCAACGCAAAATTAGCCGTGATATCCGGATTAAACACAATTTGCGTAATTCCATATCGATCACGCAAATCTACAAAAATTAAGCCGCCGAGATTGCGGCGCTTATGTACCCAGCCGGCAAGCGTGACTATTTTATCTACCTGTTCTGAACGAAGTTCGCCGCAAGTATTTGTACGATATGACATATAAAAAAAGAGAGCTGATAAAAGCCTCTTCATTTTAGCGGTTTATGACAAATTTGGCAAATTCACGATTATTAAAAAACCTCTAAAATAAAAACCACCCATTTATAGGTGAAGTATATGTTTTGTCCGCGCCGTGTTTCGTCAACGCTGGAGCGAACAAAACACGGACACGGCACAGGACTAGACCGGATCTGGAATCTGCACGAAACTTGGAAGAAGCTTCGACCAATCCGACCTGTTGAACGGCAACTTCTTGTAGATGGCCGGCTCAACTCGCACGTAAACTACGAAAAACTTGAGCTTCCCGATCACGTGCTGAACCTTGGTGACGAGACCGATGTGAACAGGGTCGTCATCTTCGGTCCAAAACGTGATATTTTCCCCTTCACGGGGCTGGTGTTCAAGACCACCGATATCACGGCAGAAGAACTGCCGACTATCGATGTACACCACAAGAGTAAGCGTCGTCATACATCCTCCAGGTTTTGTGGCTATCACCACAAACGAAAAACATAGCGGTCAATTGTAAGCTAACAAGAGATTATCTAAATTGTCAAGCGGAGATATATTAAAACTCAAATAAATATTTACAATCAGCCACGATTCTGGTATAGATACATATGCTCGTACAAATACGAGCAATCACAAGGAGAATGGTTCATGACCACTTTGCACAAGGAAATGAGAATCGAGTTGCCACTTCCGGGTCGCAACTACGCCGCTTTCGGCTTCCTGGACGAGGGCGAGGAATCGGTCGATGCGAGCACCATGTTCGCCCGCACCGGAGGCAAGAACCGCGTGATCGCGGGTGACAAGGATTGGGAGTTGATCAAGGCTCATCTGCGATGGATCAACCCTACTCTCAAAGATTTCCACCTCGTCACGAAGCGAGATGCGGACGGCAGCCCTCGTTCCAACTGGGGTGGCGGTCACTCGTGGGACGAGTGGTATGGCATCGGCGATAAGTGGAACGCCGATGGTCTCGTTATCTGCTGTGTCGAATGAGCTATCGGCACTTGGAGCCGAGAGGTCTTGGGTCTTTTGGGCTCTTGATCTCTCGGTTCCTCAATCAAAAAATTTTAAAATTCCTGCTAAGATATAAATCTAACGGGAATTTTTTTATTTAATCCATCTTAAAATCATAAAAATTTATGAACTTAAGATGGATCTGTAAATTGCGGTTTACAGACCCCCCTTGTCCGAAACTCCGTCCGCAAACGGAATGCTTGACCCAAGCTAAAGCACTTTGTGTTCAGGCTTGAATTCTCGACCAATGGCGTAGGCCGAGATGTCCAACTGAACACCGTCGAGATCCATGGTGTTGCCACCGACTTCCAGCTTGTGCCGGACAATGCGAGCCGTAAACGGCGAGTGCATTGCTCCGTGGCCGGAAAAGCCGACAGCGTGAACCAAGTTCTTGACGTGCTTGTCGTTGTCGATGAACGGGTTGTGGTCCGGAGCGTTGTCGTAAACCCCGCTCGTATGTTGAACCATTCCCAAATCACCGAGTACCGGAAGCCACCCGGCGAGCTCGCGCCACATCTCGACAGCATAGCCGTCCAGATCATGTGCGCTAAAGCCCACGGGGACCTCGTCTTGGCACCTGTCCGGTGCCTCTGCTCGGTACGGATCTGTCCTCCTGATCCAGCCCAGGATCATCTTGTCACCACTCAGCTCAGGCCGACAGTAGGCTCCACAGTCAGTAGCCACGAATGGCCACTCTGAAAAGTCTACTGTAAGACCGTTTTTGCTGAGGTAGTAGACAAACACCTTTTTAGGCTCTATCTCCGGTTGGGGATAAAGACCTGGCGTGGACCAAAGTGCTTGGGTCTTCATTGTCCAAAGTCCTGTGGCATTGACTACGAAGTCGCAGGCCACATCAACTTTGTCGCCGTATCCCACGACATCTAGGTCGGTATTCCGAAGAACCTTCCTGGCATGCAGTCGTGTGATACGATCTCCACTCAAGTCCACTCCAAGGACTTCAGTGTTACGGTAGTGCACGACACCGAGTCTTTCCGCGACCTCGCATGCCGTGCTGTAGATGACTTCTGGTCTCATGAAGCCATCCGTCGGACACCAAGTGCCACCGAGAATATCGCGGCTCACATACGGAAATCGCGCGGCGACCTCCGTTTGAGTGAGAACCACGGCCTCGGTCAGACCACACTGGCGTTGTAGAGCATTTTCTGTCTGCGCAACCGTGAACTGTTCCGGATCACGGTAGACAAACAGATAACCGCGGGGGAAATACGCTTGGTCGGTTTCGTAACGCGATGCGAAATCGCGTAGTTGCCGTACAGCGTACATCATTCCACGGATAGTGCTCTCGGTGCTGAACTGTTGTCGACAAGCGGCAACAGAACGGCCAGAAGCACCATTGCCCGGAGACCCTTTCTCAATGAGAGTGACTTGGTAGCCCTGTTCGGCCAAATCCAAAGCCATGTACGAGCCGGTAATCCCTGCGCCCAGAACAGCGACATGGGGTTTACCGGCAATGTTAGGCATAACATTCACCTTCTTTGCCTTTTCTCGCACTGTTTTTGACACTCGCTTAGCGCTGACTGAACTGAACGATGGCCTCCTCGAAGGTCATCTCTCGGCGTTCATCAGTGCGGCGATTCTTGACTTCCACGATCCCTTCGTTAGCCCGACGGCCAACGATGATCTGGAAGGGGTAACCAATGAGATCAGCATCAGCGAACTTCGCGCCAATGCGGATATCACGGTCGTCCAAGACCACCTCGCCAGTCCTGAGAAGCGACTGGTAAAGGGTCTCGGCGGCGGCGACCTGAGCAGAAGTAGCGGAAATGATCGCCACTTTGTAGGGAGCCAGAGCCTCTGGCCAGATCATCCCTTTGTTGTCGTAGTTCTGTCGCTGTTCGATGGCCGCGGCCATGATGCGCGAAACACCAATGCCGTAGCATCCCATCCAGATGGTCTGGACAGTGCCGTTGACATCAGTGTACGTGGCGTTCATGGCTTCGGAGTACTTGCGGCCGAGCTGGAAGATGTGCCCGACCTCAATCCCCTTTTGGATGCCGAGTTTTCCCTGTCCACACGCGGCACAGGTGTCTCCCACTTGTGCGTTACGCAAGTTGTAGAAACGCTCGGGCATGGCCAGATCACCACGACCAACGTTGACGTCAAGCCAGTGCTTATCCGTCTCGTTGCCACCGCAAAGGAAGTTATGGAGTCCCTTGACGGTTTCGTCGAAGTAGATCGAACACTTGAGCCCGATGGGGCCGGCGAATCCGACTTGCGCACCAGTGGTTTCGATCACGATCTGGTCCGAGGCCAGCTCCAGCTCGGTTGCGCCGAGCAAGTTCTTGAGCTTGGTCTCGTTGATCACTTGATCACCACGAATGCAGACAGCGACGGCCTTGGTGTTGTCCACCCAATAGATGATCGTCTTGACCATCTGCGCTCCGGAGATGCTGAACATCTGGGAGAGTTCCTCCACGGTTCTCGCGTTGGGAGTATCTTCCAGATGCGCGTCCTTCATGGTGACGGACTCGTCGTTCGCGGTGCAGAGTCCCACGGCCTTCTCTTGGTTGGCACCGTAGGAACACTGGTCGCACGAAACAACAAAATCCTCGCCTGTCTGAGCGAGTACCATGAACTCTGCACTGCCAGTGCCGCCGATCGCGCCACTGTCAGCTTCCACCATGACGAAGTTGAAACCGCACCTCGTGAAGACACGGTTGTAGGCGTCGCGCATGTCCGCGTAGGACTTGCGCATGCCCGCCTCGTCGAGATCGAAGCTGTAGGCATCCTTCATCAGGAACTCACGGCCGCGAATGATGCCCCCATGCGGGCGGACTTCATCGCGGAACTTCGCGCCGATCTGGTAGAGGTTAACCGGGAGCTGACGCCACGAAGTCACGTTATCCCTTACGAGAGCCGTGACTGCCTCTTCGGCCGTCGGTGCCAGAGCCAGGTCTTGCCCCTTTCGATCCCGGGAAGTGAAGAAGGTACGAGACGCCGAGTAGACATCCCAACGCTTCGTCTCATCCCAGATCTCGCGCGGTTGCAGGATGGGGAGACTGATCTCCACCGCTCCTGCCTGATCCATCTCTTCGCGCACGATGCGCGAAGCTTTTTGGATCACCCGCCAACCCAGATGGGCGTAAGTGTAGAGTCCTGCGGCCAATTGTCGGATGAACCCGGCGCGGACGAGGAGCTGATGGCTCGGAATCGTCGCGTCGCGTGGGTTCTCCCGCAATGTGCCGGGAACCAATTTTGAGACACGCATATTTCACCTCTGAAGTGAATGACAACACACCACCGTGGTGCTTGCCTTATTATTCAGACTAGCATGACACGATTATCCAGTCAATAAATCTTATTTAATCTGCTTTTTCAAAAAAATTGCTCTCTTATACGCCATCTTTGTCGCCTTTTTATATATTTTTGCTAAATTACTGGGATCAATAATTTTAAAAGCGGCTTCAGTTGTTCCGCCTTTGGAAGTAACCTTATTTCTTAAAACACGAGCGTCTTCTTGGCTTCCTTTAAAAAGAAATCCGGCACCAATTATTGTTTGGACAACTAATTTTTTGGCCTGGATTTTATTGAAACCTAAAGCTCTGGCTGATTCAATCAAATGACTCGCAAAATCAAACACATATGCCGGCCCGCTCCCACTTATGGCCGTGGATGCATCAATACTTTTCTCAATCTTAACTTCCATTTCCTCACCTAATTGGGAAAATAATTGCTGTACGATTTTTTTTTGCTCCGGACTTATTATATCTGCTTTCCACACCGTCATCCCAAATCCAATTTGCGCCGGAGTATTGGGCATACATCGCACAATTTTTTTAGTGCCCAGTATTTTTTCAATCGTCTGAATGGAAACCCCGGCCATAATTGATACAAATACTTGATTCACAACAAAAGGTTTAATACTCTCCAACATTTCTTTGGCTTGTTGCGGTTTAACTGATAACAAAACCACATCTTTATCAACCAATCCGTCTTTGTTATTTTCTGAAACACCAATTTTATATCTGTTTTTTAATTCTTCCAAACGCGGAATTATAGGAGAACAGGCCGTAATATCTTTGGGATCAACTTGTAAATTCTCAATAAATTGTTTAATGAAAACTTCTCCCATCACTCCGGCGCCAACAATCCCGATTTTTTTAAACATATTTAAATAATAATTAAATCATCAACGTGAATAACTTCTTGATTATATATTTTTTCTTTTTTCAATAACAATCCATGTAAATCATGGTAATTAATTTTTACCATACCAATTGCCAGTTGGTCTCCTTCCTCATCAAGGACATCAATTACTTCTCCTTTATTAAAGGTTCCGTAAATTTTGGTAACTCCCACGGCCAACAAACTTTTTCTTTTTTTAAGTGCCTCAGCCGCACCCGCATCTATTTTAATGGATCCCGTGGAAATTTTAGTTGACACCAGCCACCGATCACGATTTTTTAACAAAACTTTTTGATTGGGCAAGAAAATCGTGCCTTCGCATTCTCCATTAATTATTTTTTCAATGATTCTTTCTTTTTGACCATTGGCAATAACCATCGTAATACCAAAACACGAGGCTAAACGCAGCGCACGCAGTTTGGCAATCATGCCGCCGCTGCCATGTTGGGAAACATCAGTGTCACATTGACGCATCAGTTCTTTGGTCACATTTTCCACTTTGGAAATTAATTTTGCATCAGAATATCTACTGGGATCTTTATCAAATAAGCCATCAACATGAGACAAATTAATCACCATATCCGCCTCAATCGCGAGCGCAATGACTACGGCCAAACTATCATTATCTTTGTAACTGGCAACTGTGCCATTCGTTACCGCATCGTTTTCATTTATCAAAGGCACAATGCGGTGCTTAAGCAAATCTTTTATCATACCACCCATATTGTGGTATGACTGCATATCAGCCATGTCATTTTTCCCCAAAAGAATTTGGGCAATCAAAAGCGACTCTTTGGAAAATTCATCAGCATAAATAGAAGTTAGATACGTTTGCCCAATGGCCGCGTATGCTCTTTTATTCAAATCAGTTTTATTTTTATGTAAAAATCTTCCGGCCGCCACTGCGCCGGAGGTAACAATAATTATTTCACAATTTTTGGTTTGTAATAATTTTATTTCTTTAACGAATTTGGCAATGATCGCGCGATCAATATCACCGCTTTTTTTTATAAGTGTGTGCGTGCCAATTTTTACCACAATTCTTTTCATAAAATCATTCTAACGAATTTGGCCTTGACCAAATACAATGTATTTTGTCACGGTCAATTCTTCCAATCCCATCGGTCCCATACCATGAATTTTGGAAGTGTTGATTCCTATTTCCGCGCCCAAACCAAATTCATTGCCATCAGTAAATCTGGTGGAAGCATTTACATACGTGGCCGCGCTATCTACGGAATTAATAAATTTCCACGACTCATTATAATCTTCGGTAATTATACCATCAGCCAAATGAGTGCCAAAAGTATTGATATGATCAATCGCTTCTGACAAATCGTTTACAACTTTGATGGTTATTTTTAAATCCAGATATTCAGTCACCCAATCAGTGTCAGTCGCCGGTATTACATCGGGAATTATGGCCTGGGTTTTTTCACAGCCTCGGACTTCAACTCCGACATCCCGCAGTTCTTTTATTAAATCAGGCAAAATAATATGTGCAATTGATTCATCAACCAAAACTTTTTCCAAGGAATTACAAGTTGAGGGATTGGAAACTTTGGCGTTACAGACAATTTTTTTGGCCATGGTCAAATCAGCGTTTTTGGATACATAAATATGCGTAATGCCTTGACGATGACTCAAAACCGGCATGCGAGCATGCGCGCAAACCGCGTCAATTAATTTTTCTCCGCCGCGCGGTATCATTAAATCAATATATTTATCAAGTTTGGCCAATTCTGCCACGGCCACATGATCAGTAACAGAAACCATTTGTAAAAAATCAGGGGAAATGCCAGCCGATTGTACGGCTTCTTTGATAAGATTAGAAAGAACAATATTGGTGTGCAAAGATTCTTTGCCACCGCGCAAAATACACGCATTTCCGGATTTTAAAGCCAAAGCCGCAATGTCCACTGTAACATTAGGGCGTGATTCATAAATACAACAAATGACACCAATCGGAATGCGAATTTTCCCAATCCGCAAACCATTCGGCCGCACTGTCATTTTTACTACTTCTCCAATGGGATCGGGCAAATTAATTATATCCATCACGCCTTTAGCTATGGCATTTATTTTTTCCGGTGTTAGCAACAATCGATTTTTTATTACATTACTCACCGTTGGATTATCAATCATGAGAGCATCCATGTCCAACCTATTCGCGTCAATAATTTTATTACTGTTTTTAAAAAGCGAATCAGCAATTTCTTTTAACGCGTGATTTTTCTGTGTTGTAGAAATTGATCGTTGTTTGAATGATGCCAATTTTGCTTTTTTGGCTTGATCAAGAATTATCTGAGTAATATGTGTATTGTCCATAGATAAACGTATCATTTTTATAAAAACTCCAGAGTTTACTGGAGCTATCTAATATATATGCAGAAACAACACTATACTAGATAGCGCATTGGCGGAGGTACGATTTTATTTTTAAAAAATTTCATAAAGTTAATAAGAAATATACTATACAAGATTTTCTTTGTCAATAAAGTTTAAACAAAAAATGCTTTTGTTGGAGGGGGGGTCAGAGCGTCGCAACAATCGTGCTAAGCCCTGACCAGAGTCACCACAGTCACTACTTTAGGAACACACGCTTGATTTCCCGGCGATTATCCTCAAACGCTGTCCGAGAATGAAGCACACGCCAGTTGTCCCAGATCAGGAATGAGTTGCACTGGTAGAAGAACGCAACATGATGTTCATTGAACCAGTAGAAGCACTGCTTCATGATCGCAGTCATAACGGGATCATGACTGTATTGCATGCAGTTGTAGCTGTAACGCAGGAGTTCCTCACCATCGAGGGTTTCCAAAAATGGATGAACAGCCACCATTCCCAGTCCACTCGACTGGATACCTGAACTCGAGACGAACTGGTAGGACTGGTTCCGACAATAGTCACGTTGCTCTTCGGTGAGTGTGGCCAAAGCAACGTGATCCACTCCATCGTCGATCTTGGAGAGGAACAACCACCCTTGACGCGCGAGCTCGCGCTTCCACTCAACCAGTTGTTCTGTACACGGCAACCTGTGCAGTGTTCTCATGACTTTTTCTCCTTATAAAAACAGATATAAAAATTGTATCATTATAATTATCGATAATCAAATTTTTTCCCAATATTATTTAGCTTGATAATAAGTCCGTCTCCCCAATTGATCATGACGCGTTTGGTTGGCATGTGGTTCATGGTGAGCGAAGTCGAACCATTATGATCGGCCCCGACATAAAGTCGGGGTAAACTCCGGCAAAGAAGTCGGCGACTGCGGTGAAACTGCCACGGCTTATGAGGGGATCGATGTCAACTTTGATTATACCGTTCAATTAATTTTCGCTGATCTTCATTGGCACCATTGATTGCGCCCATTATTAATTTTCGTTTTTCTGCTTCTGATGCGGTACGAAAAAATTCCCCGGCACTGGCTTGCGTTGAACTTGTTGAGATATCCTTGACCGGTGAAAATATTTTTTTGAAAAACCGGATCATACTACATCAAACCAAAGTTTATTTATTATCTGAATCAATTTTCTTTTGAATTTTTTTAATTAAGCGTTCCAGCTTAGGTATCTCAACTTGACAAACATTCCAAGATAAAGCCAGATCAACATGATAATACTCGTGAATTAATATATCACGCATTCCACTAATACTCTTCCAAGGAATTTCCGGATGCTCTGTGCGTAACATGGTGGGTAGTGATTTGACTATTTCTCCGATGATTTCTATACGACGATTTACGCAATCCTGTGCTTTTATTGATCCTAAAAAATCCTTATAATCTAATCCATTAATGTAGTCATAGATCAGTTCACAAGATACTAATATATCCTGTAACAGAACAGATACCATTCGTACTTTTTTCATAGTAAAGCAACAAAATCTTTTTCAATATTTTTTTTCAAGGCTGGGTGTATGCTTCCCGGCGTACCGACATCCACCTTACGTCCCAATTTTTCTTGTAACGAATCGCGGAGCCCAACAAGATCAAATAAACTTTTTTGTCCTTTAAATTCTATAATAATATCAATATCACTTTTACTCGTTGCCTCACCACGCGCGTATGAACCGAACAAATGAGCTTTTTTGACGTCAAAGTTCACAAAAACCGGTCTGGCTTTTGCTTGAATGTCAGATAGAGTTAAAATTGATTTTTGTTTGACAATTTTTTTCATATATTTTTATTTTACTACACAAGTTCTAAATCGTCAAAATTCAGATATTCAAGGAAATGTTTATCCCCACATTTCTTGACTTTCAGTATAAAACACTATCTAATACGTTTATGTTGTTCTTTCCTAATTTAGGTGAGGCCTAAGCAGACACAGAAAAATGGTGCGCCACTGTGTTGTGGAAAATGTCCCGATTTTTATCGGGATAATTTCCGCGACATAGGAGGTTTATCATGACGCGGTTGTTCGTCGCCCTCCTGGTTTTGGGGGGTGGCAGTTTCGTCGGCTGTGATCAGTCGACTTCCAGCTCCACTGATGGAGCACTGGTTGCCGCCAACCATGACATCAACTCGAGTCCGGCGGCGGACTCCAACCCCTCGACAAGCTCGGGGCAAGCGACCGCGGGTCAAGATGACCTGGCCACGTCCACTGACGTGGACAACACTGAAGACGGTGTGACTGACTCCCCTGCGGTTGAGGATTCTGCCTGCGATCCTCTCGCTACGATCTTCCGTGAGGGGATGATGCTGCTGTGTAAGCCATTCGAAGTGGCTTGCTTCCTACATCTGGATCTGGCATCCTGCCTGTGGTCCTGCGGGGAGTATCCGAATGGAGATCCCCCTCTCCAATCGAAAGACATCCCGCAGGATCCTCTCACCATCACCCCCGAGAATCTCGCTAAGGATCAATGCGAAATTCTCAAGGAGTAGCCGTGACTCTTTCAAAAACACGGCGCAATTCATTGAATTAAATTAATTTAGAATAGTGAATTAATAAAAATCCCCAAGTACACGGGGATTTTTATTTTAATAGTTAATGTGTAATATGAGGTTTATGGCACAACCACTATTGTACCTTTATACTTAATGAATGAATCAGGGTTAGTTGAGTCACACAGGTCATTTACACCCCCCGTATTTTTTGGTACAGCCGTATAACACCCCGTATTCCCCGCCCCATTACAACTCCCCGTACACCATCCCCAGTTATCCAGTATCTGAATTTTGGGTTTGAAGATACAGACAAAAGGATTGGCACTGGCCGTGTATCCTTGTTTTTTAAGGGCATCCCAGATTTTTGATTCAATGTTAGTACCCTGACCATTATTCAATTCATTAAATTTATACACATAGTCGGCATCAATATCGGCGTCAGCTTGGGAACACGAATATCCATGAACATATTCAAAGTAATTGGCTTCGCAGGCGCGAGTGGAATTACCAAAGTTGTGGCCATTGATGGTACAGGTTTCACTCGTGAGTGGACAATCTTCTTTAACTAGGCAGGTTACTTGTTTAGAAACGCTACATTCACCGACTTTTGGATTGGGATCAGTATCATCGGTGAGACAGAATGGTTTTTTATTTTTATATTCTCCGTATTGATTTTGATTGGTAATAAGTCCGTCTCCCCAATTGATCATGACGCGTTTGATGGGCATACGATTGTGGTCGGCAAAGGCAAAGAAGTCGGCGACTGCAGTTAAACTGCCACGGTTTATGAGGGGATCAGCTAGACCATCTTTATCTATGTCTTCGTTGATGGTGCCATTGTGACGATTGATAGTAAATGCGTTTGATTCGGCGGGAATACATTTTTGAGTATTGTCGCTGGAATAACAACGGTTTATATTTAATGAATAAATTTGTGGAGGCTGTGCCATTAAAACACTAATGTTGTTCGTGCTTGAATCACCAATACCAAGAGCGTATGTTACATCAGACCAACTCACACTCCCAGATTTACTATTAAAATTAAATTCTTTAAAAATTTTGTTAAATAAATTACCTAGGTGAATTTTACCCTGATAATAGAAAGTCTCATTTTCTGGACCAATCTGACTATAAATTTTAGCATTGGGATTTTCTGGTTTGTTACACGAATAACTATCCCAAAAACTGTAATTTGATTTCACTACAAGTATTTGTTCAAAACTGACTGCGGTTCCTTTCAGTTTTTGATCTAATACATCACCAGTACAACTAAAAAACGCTCCGTCAACAGCAGGATCATCAAAGATGTAATGCCTTAAAACATTCTCCCAACCAGAACTTGAAAGTGAAGTCAAAGAAAGATTAAGTGAACCAAATGGAGGAAGATCAACATTGCGATTAATAGAAGGTATATTTGGATTATTACTACTGTAATCAGAATCAGAAAATACGTCTTTCCATACACGATTCGTCCAAGCCTTGTTTCTAGTTACAGCAGAATCAGTAGGATTTTCATCATAAACTTGAACAAATTCAGTACAGCGTGGTTTAAGTTCAACAATCTCGGCAAAATACGGAGTCGCAAAAGATACGTCTGATTTCCAGCCAAAATATGTTTCCAGCCATTTATAATTATCAGCGTAGTCAATCTGATTACTACAATATTTTTTCACACCATTTTTGTCAAAATTACAATAAATAAGCACAAATGAATGGGTGGGCACGAACGTCCACGAATTTTGATAATTCACTGTATTTTCACCAGCCAATTCATCCATCCATCTCTTAAAAAAATCAAGGGGTTTCTTTGCTAAATCTAAATCCTCTTGTCCAAAATGCATTTTGTTTAATTGAGTGCCTTCATCAGACAAAGCAATTGCGCCGTATATAGTTTCATCTTTATGGTCACCATCCGAAATTTCCATAATCTTAAATACAAATAAACCACTTTGCTTGTTTTCAAAACCGTTAATGTAGTATGTATACTTATATTTAATATTTTTTAGTGTGGTTGGTCCGTATTCTCCACTAAAATTCGGATCAGTCGTATTTAGTTTATCGAAGTCGATAGTCATAACCTGAGCTGTATTGATATTTTTCATAATGTTTGGTGGAGCCAAAATCGGACCAAACTTTAGTTTGGCAATTTCATCTTTATACATCGTAACATCGCTAGTTATATTGTAACTTTTTCCATATTGCGTAGTTGTCTTAAAAAAAGATATTTCCGATTCTGGAAAATCACTAGGTTTTTCATATTTTGAAATACTAAGCTTAGTGCATTGACCTTCGACTGTTGTCTGAGGACAAGAAGACCAAGATTGTTGATATTTATAAACAGTTGGACAATAATATTGCCCAGTTTCTGGATCTTGTTGTTCTGGTCCTTCGCAAAATTTTTGTCCCCCTTTTATATCAGGTTCACTTTTAACAGACACAGTCCTCTCTTTTAAAAAAGTAAAATACGTATTAAACGAAAGTCCTGATGTAAACAAAACAACAGCACTGGAATTGGTAACTGAAAAATTCTTGGTAGGAATTTTATTTTTTCCTTGTGTATCAAAATCCTGTGGAGACATAAAACCATTTTCACCAGGCTTAGGGAAACTTGTTTCGTTATACACGCCTGAAGTAAAGGAGCCATCCGTTCCAACAATTGTGTAAGCATTGTCCGTGATGTTTGGAAATGGTTTTAATTCTGCACCAGACCATGCCCACATTTGGGCTACAGCGTAAGAACGATTTTTAAAATCATCTGGATTGGATATATTTTTATAAGCACCTGTATAGGAATTTAAATTGTTAAATGGATAATCATCCGCTGGATTAAAATTATTGGGAAAACTATTTGTATTCAACACCCCCAATCCATTCCCACTCGCCTCAGTACAATACACTTTTCCAAATTCACCGATTTTTTCACCGGTAACACTCAATTTGACCGCATCTTCTGCGGGATAATAGCCAGCTCCGGGAAATTTGTTATATTGATCAAAATTCGTCGCCGCCGTATCAGTGGGTAACCACGTAAGACAAGCATATTCATTGGTTGCGAGATTAATCGGACGACTAAAATCGCGTTCCAAACAAAAACCGCGCAAACCAGTGTGCGTTTCCACATCACGCACTCGACTACAGACTCCGGGAATAGTAACTGCGCCAGCTGCGCCAGCACTACTGCATTCCGCGTCATTATTACAAGCTTGACCCGCTTTATCACCCACCAAATCCGAACAAATACCTTGGGGATACTCGGTGGTGTTCGCGGTGCGATAATCAGTTACGCCATTTTTGTAGGTTATTTTTTTGTACTCGCACGAACAATCACCATTTTGGCAATAATTGGCGCGCTCAAAACCGGAAAGATTTGCTTGAGACTCAAGACGAGTATACTTGGGATCTATTTGATTGATAGCAAAAGCCTGATATTTTTTCCCTTCATCCAAATTTTCTATAATACTACTGGCAAACGGACTGGTTTTTTCGGGAAAGGCTTTGCATGATCCGATTTCCAAATATTTGGCGGCAGTGGTTGTGGAATTTACGGTATCGGGGAATGAGCCGTACAATGGATAAATACATTTTTTCTCATAACATCGTCCGCCAAAATC
The DNA here is from genome assembly GCA_001782805.1 of Candidatus Magasanikbacteria bacterium RIFCSPHIGHO2_01_FULL_41_23. Classification (GTDB taxonomy): domain Bacteria; phylum Patescibacteriota; class Patescibacteriia; order Magasanikbacterales; family UBA922; genus 2-12-FULL-41-16. The sequence goes on from MFPT01000004.1 coordinate 32,951, forward strand.
ATTAAAACCACATTTTGCCCATTCATTTTTACTTTTACAACTATAGGTTTCAATATCGATCTGATTATTCCCCAAAACAGCCGGATTGAACAAAAATGCCAAATAAGCCACTGCGTCACCATCAAACACGACTGAAATGGTGTTACCAATCCGATATTTATTAAATAATGAATAGCCGGAATAATCTTCACCATACCAAGAAACATCGCGGCCAACATAGGCCTCTTCGGTCAAACGATTAATGTCATCGGTGCTGAGTGGACTCCAATTAGTGCAACTGGAGCCAACTTCAGTGGCGCGACAGGCTTTATATTGAGCGCAAATGGTGCGTTGTTTTCCGGTTTGATCAGTCACGCGCACTTTGTCTTTGCATCCCAGCCATTCGCTACAGGATCGGTCACGATTAACTTTCAGTAAAACATTGGTGTCAGTCGCGCCGGTAGTAATAGGGTCAATCGGTCCATATTTATCAGTGCCTTGGGCATTGACGCCATCACTTATTTTATATGTTTCGGCCGCGTTGTATCTTAATGTGGGATTATTGGTCGCATTAAAAAGCGCGCAACCTTGTTTGAGATTAACTTTGCCCTCACATTGTCCCGCGTCTTGGAGTAATTTTTGGTTAAAAATAACATAATACGATTTACCGGAGTCGAGGGGCTTGCCCTGAGCGTAGTCGAGGGGCTTGCCCTGAGCGTAGTCGAGGGGATCAATTAATTCCGTGCATTGATTATATTGTTCGGCGCAACGGCCAACCGCGCCATTATATTCGGCTGATTTATTTGACCAAATGCCATATTCGCCTCCAGCAATTAAATAATTACTGTAACAAGGCACAGCGCCAACGCCGGTACATGATTCACCGCTTTCACAATCACTGGTTTCTTTACATAAATTATTGCTACTGCTTTTGGCCGGATCAGTGGCGCTACATTTGCCCACTCCTTCTTGGAACCAGCCCGCATACTCAAATCCTTTGGTTTTTTCTTTGTATGAACAAATTGCCGATCCCGAAGCAGTGGGATCTTTAAAATAATCAATATTATTGTCTGATTTAAAAGCACTGCAACCAAGCTGTTCTTGCGCACACAAAATTTGCTCATAATTTTCCGGATTATTTTTTATATAACTTTCCGTAAATTTATACGCGCTTGTGGCTGTGCTGTTGGGAATTATATGATCTTCCAACGCGATTTTTTGACAGCCAACGTTACTCGTATCACAGGCATAACGTTGACGATAACTTAAATAAATGGGTGAACTCGTGGGAGTATCGGCCGGTATAATTATGGTTGATTTAACAATGGTGCTTGGCACTTGAGTTAATAACGCCGTATAGACGGCTGATTCCAACGCGACTTTTGGGATAAAACAACCGGTTTCTCCGAACAGCACATCACAAGAACCAAGTTCATTGGAACCAACTTTTAAAGTACATTTGGTATTTTGCGTTCCTGTACACCACAAATTAAAAGCCGTGGTGTCGTGTTCATTAACAGTATTCTGCAAATCATAGAATGCGGTACAGCCCACAGCGTCTTCTCGGCACAGTCGATCAAAACCGGTAATGGCCAAGGGATTATTTAGACTGTCAGTATACGCGCGACAACCCAAAGCGCTCCCCGGCAAACCATCGGTGGGATTGGCATCACAGGTTAACGGAACATCGGCCTGAACAGTTGTTCCATTATCCAAAGCAACCACTTGTTTCCAAGAATTTTTAATTAAATAGAGTTTTTCTTTTACTTTTGTCAGACGAAGATTATCCAAATAATACGCGCCGTTTACTCCGGACATTGCAGTACGAGTAATACGCAAAACTATTTTGCGAGTGCCATCGCCGGTAAATTGAACCGGACCAACCCGATATGATTGCCAAGTTTGACTAATCGGTACTTTGACGGTTTGAGCGGTTACGGGATCATAAGTAAAATTACCAACAATTTTATCCGTTGAGGGAGTAACTCCTTTTTCCACAAAAGAAATTTCCAAATTTTGTTGTACGCCGCGAGACCAAAATTCCAACTCATAAAATTTATCTGTTTCCAGCGTGCTCGTAACAAATGTATATTCAGCCTGATCAATATTTATTTCCAAAGAGTTTTGACCAACGGTCAATGATTCCGGTTTGACCAGTAAACCCGAACTCCATCCGGCCAAAAGATCAGTCAACGCAGTCGGTGAATTATCTTCCGGCTCAAATTTTTGTTCCGATATGCTTTGAATGGTATTGGCGGCCGGACCAGTGTACGCGCGACAATTGTTGGCTTCCGGCACGCAGGAATTATTTTTACCCGGCTGAGATGTTGTCCAATAAATACAAACGCCATTGTTATATATGCCGCCATTGTAACAGAGTTGGCATTTTTGTAGAGCAGGAGCTCCATCATCCCATTTGCCACCTTTGGCCTCACACATTAATTCATTCTGCTGACTTAAGGCCAAATCTATGCGCAAAATACTTTCGGTCTTGCGCAATGGATGACAGGCCGGAGAAACAACAATGGTTTTACTAAGCAAACGATAGAACACTTTACCTGATTCATCATAAAGAGCGCGACAATCGGGTTTTGGCGCTCCTTGGACATAGGCATTTTTGAGCGCGGCTTCGTAACTGGTTTTATTACAATCAAGATAATTGGCAATAATAACACTCTGACTATCGTCAACATAGGCGGGTGAGCCGGCACTAAATTCGGCTTTTATACCGGTATACGATGGAACAGTATCAATGCCGGTCAAATAAACCAAATAGTTGGTGTTGTAACGATCAGTCTTATCACTGCTTATCGGACGTAATTTATAATTTTGGATAACATAGCCGAGACTGGCTGAACCTTCCCATGAATAAAACGTTTTTTCATTGGTGCCGGTTGGCTTTTCGCAATATTCCAAATCAGAATAATACTCCAATTTTTCCCCACCGGCTCCGGCTTCATCTACATTGGTAAACTCAGCACATCCTTCATACTGTGACAGACAACTTTTTGCCTGACTGGGTATAAACTGCAAAGGGAAAACAGCCGGTTCAAACGCGCCTTTGTCCACGGGAATTTCTTGTTTAAACGTGTCATATCCAATACATTGAGCCGAACATTGATTGGCGCCCACAATACCGGTTATTGTGTCTGCATCATTGTCGGTAACCGGTTTATACGCTTCACATCCGGCTTCATCTTTGGTACAAGCCGGAGCAAATGGTTTACACAGACCAGTGTCTTTATTATTTATTGGACGCTTAAGCAGTTCGGCAATGTCACCATCATTATCCGGCCAAACTTTTTTATTGGAAATATGATTGGTTATTAAATAACAACTGTCAAATAAAGTGTTCGGAGCTTTTTTAAGATAGGCTAGACGATCTTGGCCGCTAACTGGTACGGCTCGGGATAAAACACTGCAACCATCAGCCGAAGCCGGACACGTATAATTTTTTATTGAGTCATTAAAATAAATCGCCGGATTCTTGCCTGTACTTATTTCATTGGTTTTATTCACTGACTGACCGGTATTGCGCCATGTTCCGTCGGATTTTGGTTCAGTGCTATAGACTCTGCAACCAACTGATTGAGCATTGCATTGGCCAAACTCTACAGTCCGAGACAAATAAGACACGCGCGAATTATTTGCCGTGTTAGTATAAGTGGTGCAAGTGTTGTACTGTGCGGGACAGATTGATCCGCCAAAACGCCAAGTATTTTTTTCGCGCAAACAATAGCCGTAATCACCTAAACATTGGCCTTTTTCATCTTCTTTAAGACAAGTGGAAATTCCCACACATTCTTCCCGACGAGCCGGATTGCCACTGGCCAATAATTTGGGACCAAACACTTTGGCATCACAGCGCGGTTCGGGCAAACGAAGAATCCAGTCCGGATCAATCAAATGACAAAACGGATGCTCCAGACTTGGTTGACCGTTCGGATCACAATCATAAAATCCGGCCACTACTTTGCCCAATGTCCAATTTTGCAATTGATCCGGATCAGCTTTGGCCGCGGCAATTTCAAAACCGAGCGGAACAATACGAGCACGCCGTAATTTTTGGATATTGGAATAACAATAATAATTATCATTGTAACATTTGCGCGGATTGGTATTATATTCATGACTCGGAGGAACTAAAGCCCAGTCAGGATGTAACAAAAAATTATTTTTGGCATCCATGGCCTCGCGGATTGTCAAAGCCTTGCCGGTATTTGCCCGTTTAATCGCATCTCTAAACCCGGGATCAAGCACACAATTATTTAAACCGGGGTTATCCGGATTTAGACAATCACTCATTTCTTCCAGCAATGGATACGTGGTTAATTGTTGAGTGGGAATGGCAGTAAACAAAAAATTAAAGGCATTCTGCGCCGCGGCTTTGTTATTATTAATCACGCCAGCATATTCACTAAAAGCCGAAGACACTGCGCTTTCTGTGGCCGCGCCACCACCGGACGAAGAATCAGGCAATATACCTTCGGTCATAATGGTTTGCATGACTTGGGAAACTAGCGTATTCACAAATACTCCGGCGGCCGCGGGAATTACTTGCCACAGACCTGCTCCATAAATACCCGCGATTTGTTGTGAAGAAAGATCTGCTTGATTTTTACCGGTCAAAGCTTTGGTTTCTTCGCGAATCACATCGGCCGGAGTTTTGATATTGCCGGAAATCAAATCAGTGACTGCTTTGTATCCACCACCTTCTTCGCGCGAAGTTTTGGCTCCTGTTTTGGCATTTGCATTTATTCTGTCGACTTTGCTAATAAGGCCAAACGCCACACCAAAATCCGATTGATCTACTTTTAAAGATCGCACAAAAGCCTGTGACGCAAAATCACCGGCCTTTTCATCAAAATTTTCAAAACCTTTTTCCCAACTGGTTTTAAAATCGTTCCAACTGCATTTTGGAGTTGGACCGCCGCCCGCTCCCGGATCAGCATACAATTTTCTAATTCCTACTTGCAAAAATATCTGAAACTTTAAATCCGGAGGTTTACACAAATCAAGACCAAGCGGTGAGCCAAATTGTTCAATGGCAGAAGCCGCGCTATCAAGCGCCACTTCGGAAAAATAAGCCGCAGCGCCTTTATTAAAAGCGAGTGCTCCTTGACCTTTTCCTCCGGACGCAATATACGTGGCTGTATCATAAGCCAATTTGCGCATAAAATAAGAAAAGCCGTTTACCAATGCGCCGAGAGATGCCGACAAAAGACCTTCGGTAATTGAATCACTAATATCCTTTTGAACCAATTTGGCCACAACATCAGGCGCCCCAACGGCCAAGACTGCTTGTGGAATAAACACACCCAAAACTTGAACTGACAAAAAAAATGATACTGCCAGACTGATGGTTATTTTTTTGGTTTGTTTCCCAAGTTTATACATAGTTTAAGGAGACACGACACTGCCGGGATTAAGAAAAAGTTTCTCTGCCATTTTTTGTAACGTGACGTCATCAATCTTTCCCAATGTGGCCGCGTCAATTTTCCCCGTACTCAATAATACCGTGCGCAATTGCGCGGGATTGGAAATTAATTCTTCCAGTTCAACCTTGGACTGACTCGTGTCTTGCACAGAAAGTTTTTCCGTTATGCCCAGAACATTACTTGGGGTCAACGATTCATTAATAAGTGGCGAAGCAATTGTTGATGACGGAGTGATGGGCATGGCATCGGCTAAAGAACAAACGTCTCCTTCGGCACAGAGCGGATCAGTGCCTTTTTCAATTTCCATTTTGTCATTGATCTCATCGGAATCAGTATCCGGCAAATACGGACTGGTTTCATATTGATTCAATTCATCGTAATCGCTTAGACCATCATGATCCGTATCAATATTTTTTAAGCGAGTTTCTTCGTTGGTACTAACTCCGACCAATGAATTTTTGGTCGCTTTGATCACAAACGGTCCATAAATGGTATTGCGCAATTGTAGACCACCCAAACCTATGGTTAGTATAGCAAAAATGAGCATGAAGATAAATCCTACTTTTTGCTCACGCGTGAACGACGATGCGGGCGAATGTTCCATGGTATTGTTAATTATACGTTTAAAGAATTCAAAATAAAAATTCCTCTTTGCTAACTCGTAAGCAAACTTCGTGAGACCGTTTTTCTCGACCCTCGACCCTTCGACAAGCTCAGGGTAA
>MFPT01000004.1:39126-110155 GCA_001782805.1 Candidatus Magasanikbacteria bacterium RIFCSPHIGHO2_01_FULL_41_23
ATAAGCAAAATGGAGACGAATATACTTTTGCTGAAAGCTGAGTATGATGACTTACTGAGAATGCATAATCCGTTAGACTATCAGTTGAAGAAAAGGATATCGTTGAATTTTGCTTAAGAGTTAGAAAATGGAGTTTGTTTACGAGGGAGAACAATAATAGTATACCAAAAAAAATCTGAACAAACAATTAAAAATCCTAATCAGTGGATAGTTTTCCTTTGAGCATGGCAAACAACGCTTCCCACTGTTCGAGTGTTAAAGCTTCAGCCCGAATTTTTTCATTCAAGTCAATCTTCTGAAAAATAACTTTGAGTGTTTCAATGGGAATGTCAAAGGCTTGCGCGATATTGCCGAGCATTATTTTTCTTTTATGCGAAAAACCGGCATGAACCAAAGACATAAATGTTTTGGCATCTGGTCTTGAACGAATATTTGTTATTGCCACGACAGCCGAATCAACATTGGGACTGGGCCAAAAAGAACCGCGACTCACTTTGGTAATTAATTTTGGCGTGCCAAAATAATGAACCAAAACCGATAAAGCGCTGACATCGGAAACTTTAGTTGTGGCAGTTTTTTTCCCCGGCGGAGCGCACATTCTGTCTGCGACTTCTTTTTGCACCATTACCACAATTACATCAGGCAGAGGATCAAGTGCAAAAAAAGTTCGGAAAGCAAAAGCAGTTATTTGATACGGTAAATTGGCCACGATTTTATATTTTGGCGGAGTTCTCAATTCATACAGCGCGTTGCCCCAAATTATTTCTATATTCGGATTTTTTCTAATAATATCTTCCCAATATGGTTGTAAATTTTTTTCAATTTCATATGCGATTATTTTTTGCACGAGCGGAGCAACCGCCAATGTCAAAACGCCAAATCCCGGACCGATTTCCACAATCGTATCAGTTATTTTTAAATCCGCGGCTGTAATCATTTCACGAATTGGGCGATCGGAAATCAAATAATTCTGGCCGTATTTTTTGCTCGGCGAAAAATTATACTCAACGCACAATTCTTTTAACACTGGAGGTTTAAGGAGATCAGGATAATTCATATTCAATATTAATTTCAGTAATCGGTAATTTTGTTTTCTACTGAAATTCCCCACCAATGCAACAGCGGAAGATTCAATATACTAATAAGCAAAATGGAGACGAATATACTTTTGCTGAAAGCTGAATATGGTGACTCGTTGAAAATGCATAATCCGTCAGACTATCAGTTGAACAAAAGGATATCGTTGAATTTTGCTTAAGAGTTAGAAAAAACGGAGTTTGCATACGAGTTAGAATAAACAAAGTTTTTGTGAATTAAAAATATTATTCTTTTTTTAATCCTGCCGAAGTATACCGCGCACTCGCATTCCACAAAAGCCAGCCAGCATTAGGATAACGTTCCACCGCATCAATTTGCGCGCGAATTTTCACTGCATCATAACGCGCTCCCAAATGAAACGCCTGTAACCATGGCCGAACTTGCGCACGAGTCGTTGACGTAAAATAGCCAATCCCCTGTTTCATACCATACGCGATCACTGCTCCTGGGTGTTCCGCCGGATTTTCCAACCCCAAATATCCCTTGGGATAATGCGATGGATACATCATGGGTGAAATATAATCAACCACATCCACGGCATCAACCAAACGCTGGCCAATCCCCACACCATCATGCCGTTCCATGACAAAACCAAAAAAATCTACCGAAATCCAAGCCGGCTCATCATGTAATTCATCCGATAGATAATTATAAAACGCAGCCATAGTTTTTTGTTTGGTCGTGCTGGAAGCAAATACCACATTACGCAAATCACCATCAGTGGGAAAACGGACATAATCAAAATTAATTTCATCAAATCCCAAACCAATCGCTTCTTTGGTAATCCCAATATTATAATCCCACACTTCCCGCTTAGTAGGATCGACCCAAGAAAGCCCAAGATTATCTTTCCAAATTTTGCCGTTTTTAGTTTTAATTGCCCAATCCGGTTTCCGCAACGCAAGCGCCGGATCTTGAAACACTGTTTGGCGCGCAATTACATAAATATCATTATCATGCAATTTTTGGATAAACGCGGACGCGTCGCGTAAAAAAATTTTTCCCGTATAATCTTTGATATCAATAACAACCGCGTTGAGTTCAGTGGTTTTAATCAGTGAAATAATTTCAGCAATCTTTTTGGGGTTAGTCGCGGCCGAAGCGGTTAAATACACGCCTTTTACTATTTTACGCGCCGGCTTTTCACGAATTAAATCCGCCGATTCATCGGCAAACGGAGCCGGATCATTTGATTGAGCATTCGTTTTATACAACCCTTCAGCTTTGCTCAGGGCAAAGAAAAATCCAGCGAATGCAATAACGCCAATCAAAAAAAATACGTACGCGCGAGATTGTTGCATATTTAAATATTATAACACAATCAATCCCTGCCGCAGGATTTTTATATGATTGTCAAGCACTTGGACTACGGTTGATGGCAATTGTAACGGCAAATCACCCGCGTCTATGACCGTATCCGGTTTTGTTTTCCCTTGACCAAGCGAATTAATTATTTGCTCAACGCGATAGGGATTTTCACCTCCGGAAAAATTTGCTGAAGTTGAAACGATTGGATTATTAAATTCCTGAAGGATATTCGTGATTAATGGATGACTGGAAACTCGAAACGCCAAAGTATTATCCGCACCAATAATTCCGGCCGGCCATTCTCGGGAATTTTTTGCTTTCGCGACAATCGTCAATGCTCCGGGCCAATGGTCTAAAGCCAATTTTTCAATTATTTCATTCCATTCAATAAATGTTTTTACTTCGCCGATAGAAGACGCCAGCATCAACATTGGCTTTCCTGTTTCGCGGCCTTTGCTGGTAAAAATTTTCACCACGGCTTCAGCATTCAAAGCGTCGCAACCTAATCCATAACATGTTTCGGTTGGATACACGATTGTTTTCCCAGCCTTTAATTCAACCACGATTTCTTGAATTACGACTTTTTCTCTTGGGATTATACGCATATAACTATAATTTCAATATCGATTTAATAATAAATTTATTTTCTAAGTTTTAAGCAAAATTCGTTTATCCTAAGTCTTAATCAAACTTCACTGATCCTCTTTTTTTCAACTGATAGTCTGACGGATTATGCATTCTCAGTAAGTCAATATACTCAGCTTTCAGAAAAAGAGGATTCAGTTCCAGTTTGTTTATTAGTATATTGGATGTTTCGCTGTTGCAATGCGAGACAGGGTTTAATCTTTGAAGCAAACTGGAGTGAGATCTTTTTCTCGATGCCCGAGCACGGTCGAGGGTCGAGAAAAACGGTCTCACGAAGTTTGCTTACGTGTTAGCAAAAAGGAATTTTTATTTTGAATTCTTTAAAATGTTTAAAAATATTTTAAGGAATAGAAATATTTTATATGGTAATTTTCTAATCGGTAATTCAAAAGCTTGGCCGTGTGTTAAGCGCGTTCCCCCAAATCCGCTTTTAAATCGTGTAATTCCCGACCACGGATGATCTGCTTCGGCATTTTCCGGAGCCACGCCCCAAAAATCATAAATCTTGAATCCTTTTTCTTGAGCACGCAGAATCGCTGACCACTGTAATAAATACGGCGCCATAGTTTCCCGATGCGCGTTCGCGGACGCGCCATGCAGATATGTGTATGTTTCGCCATACTCAATAAAAATCGCGCTGGCCAATGGCTCATCATCCAAATAAACCGTGACTTGTTCAGTCAAATTACATGTCAACATTTTTTCATAATAATCATTATTATGTGCGCCAAATTTATCGCGCCTGCTGGTTTCAGTCAGCAATTGATTAAAAACGATCGCATTTTTTTCCCAAGAAATAATTAAATTCTTTTTTTCCGCCAAACGAATATTATAGCGAGTTTTCGAGTGCATCTGAGTCAATAAATCTTCTTCCTTTTTATTTAAATCCAAAATCAGACTATGTTCTGGCTGTCGATGTTTAACAACTTTTGCTTGTGAAGATAATGTTGGAAGTGCGGACAATGATTCAATTCTTATAAAAACAATTTTATTTTCCTTTTTGACAAATTCAACTAATAATTCATAATCAGTTACAGCCAAATCAGCCTGCGGAATATACCAAAAAACGCCAACAAGCAAACGATGAACAAAAATTTGCACCGGTTTATCATTAACCAAAAACCGCCGTGGCGTATTCCCCACGCTTGCCTGAAATTCTCCCCATTCCCAAGATTGCAAAAAACTCTTGGAACACGGCCATTCTGGCTTATCAAAAATCTCAATAATGGACATATCTAACGGATAGAATACTCCTCCGACAAGCTCAGGACAAGCCCTTGATTTCCTTTGGCAACTAGGTTATACTCGTTTTATTGTTTTAAAATTTATTAAATTATTGTATGGGTCTTCCCTCAAAAAAACGCACCAATCGTTCCAAACGCGATCGCGCTTCGCATTTTGCACTTAAACCAACGACGATCCAGACTGATGCCAGTGGCAATCCGCATTTGCCGCATCATGCCACCAAAGCCGGATCATATAATGGCCGCACCGTGGCCACCAAAGCAGTCAAACGCGCGGCACGCCGACTGCGCAAACCTTCGGTCTAACTTATGTCCAAACGGCATTTGGCTCGATCGGTTATCATGCAATCCCTATACCAATGGGATTTTAAGGATAAGCCAACTGCGGCCATACCCGCGATTATTGAACAAGTAATGTTGGAATTTGGCGCGGGAATTGAAGATACCAAAGACTATATTGTCAAAACGATCAGCGGAATTTTGGATAATGTTGAAAAAATAGATGATATTATAAAACAATACGCGCCCAATTGGCCGATTTCTGAAATGTCTATTGTTGACCGCAACATTTTGCGTCTGGGAGTTTTTGAACTTAAATTAAACGATCATATCCCTCCAAAAGTCGCGATTAACGAAGCCATTGAACTGGCCAAAAGTTATGGCGGTCCGTCATCGGGAAAATTTATAAATGGTATTTTGGGCGGGATGTATAATGATATGCCGCATTCTGATGTCAGCCTCGCTGAACCGACCAAAGAATAATAATTCGCGCTCACTACTAATATGCCAATCACTAGTTATTTGGAAAAAAAATTCCCGGCTCTGGAAAAAAAAATTGGCGTTGCTTTTCGCAATCCGGATTTGTTGGTGCAAGCATTGGTGCATCGGTCATTTTTAAATGAAAATAGAAATTTTCCTTTGGCGCACAATGAACGACTGGAATTTTTGGGTGACGCGGTGCTGGAATTAATCGTCACTGAATTTCTGTTTGAAAATTATCTTAATCCCGAAGGTGAATTGACGAATTGGCGCGCGGCTTTGGTAAATGCGAATATGTGCGCAGTCGTGGCGCAAGAAATTGATTTGGAACCATATCTTTTTTTGAGTCATGGCGAATCCAAAGACGCCAACACTAAAGCACGCGGATATATTTTGGCCAATGCACTTGAAGCAGTGATTGGCGCAATTTATTTGGATCAAGGATCGGAAATAGCCAAACAATTCGTCACTCGTTGGGTTTTGACCAAATTGCCGGAAGTTTTGGAACTTGGTTTATGGATGGATCCCAAATCGCGCTTTCAGGAAGGCGCGCAAGAAGTGGTGGGAATCACGCCAACATATCGAGTTCTCAAAGAAGAAGGTCCGGATCATGAAAAAAATTTCGTCATTGGCGTATATCTGGGCAAAGAAAAAGTCGCGGAAGGATTTGGCACGAGCAAACAAGAAGCGCAAACTGATGCCGCGGAAAAAGCCTTGCGTATCAAAGGCTGGAAAGGCCCGAAAGTTGATATTATAACCAGAACACAAACCGATCCAATTGGTTAAAATTACAAATTTAAAAAAAGATACGGGCCGGTAGCTCAGCTGGTAGAGCAGATCCCTCTTAAGGATAAGGTCCTGGGTTCGATCCCCAGCCGGCCCACTAAAAGCTCCTGTCGTTCAACGGATAGGACAACAGCCTTCGAAGCTGTATATGGGGGTTCGATTCCCTCCGGGAGCACCATTCGACTCGTCCATACGTTCCTTCGCTCATGGTAAACCATTTTTATTCCACTGCAATCGGATCAACTGTAAATGAAATCAAATCATTGGTTTCAGCATCCGTAGCCTTAACTGAAATTGGTCCAGTATAATTCTTTTGATTGGAATTGGAATCTGATTTATTAAATATTAAGCCAAACTCCATCGCCAACAAATCCAGACTCGTCGGCATTTCTTTAATTGTCCAGACAACTTCATTTCTTTCTTCGGAAAAAACGACATTACCTGCGGGAACATTAAGTTTTTGTTCATCCCAAGATACATTACCCAGGAGTGTCGTGCTTACGGTCACATTTTTCAAATCATGAAAACTATTGGTGAGCAAAAAGGAAAAATTACTAAGATCCAAATCACTGGAGACACTTGCTTTCAAGCTTAAATCAGATAAAATCTTCACAACTACCGGATTGGTAGTAGCCAGTACTTCGCCATTACTGCGAATTTCACCCCAAACAGTCACTGTACTCGTACTAAAATTAACCAGACTGGTGTTGTCGCCATCTTTAATGGGCAATGAAATATTAAATATTGATTTTCCGCCATTGGAAAAATCATTAAGTTGGCTATTGGGTTCATTTCCCCAAAAAATAGTACCACGACGAACGAACTCGTTTATTTGTTCGCCTTTAACAGCGCCATTGTTATGATCAATTAAATTCTGCCAATCCAAAATACTTTTTTTCTGATAGCTGGGCGCTTCAATGTATAAGACCGCGGTCAAATTCGGATATATGGTATCACTTGAATTTTGAAAAGAAATTTGAATCGGGAGTTTTTGACCCGGACGAATAGTAACTTGTTCGGCATTTCCAAACATTGTGGCCGAAGCACTGATCGTCGACGAGGTTAAGGTAAAATTTGTTTCGGTTTGAGAGTAAACAAATTTTTTATGCAAAACTTTAGTCACAAAATTAGGATTGATATTTCCACCGGAAAACAGGCCGTGAATGGTAAAAGTAGTCATAGTCGTTAATTTAGGTAACGTCCAACGAAACAAATCAGGTTCATCCGGCTTGGGGTTGATTTCCTGAGCGAAAAAACTTTGATCCGGTTGAAGCGCAACAATCACCGGTTCAGTAAACGGATAAATTGGCTGAACCGTAAATGAAAGTGTGGTTGGAACATTCGCGTTAAAAACTGTTGGCTGATTCCAAATAATAGTGGCGGCCGGAATACTGGCCACTGTTTGAAAATTGGCGACTTTTTCAAATACTGAATTGAAATTACCCGGAGTATATGACAAAACCGCAGTTAGTGTTGATGTGGCAAATTGATCAACCAATAATCGACCACTCAAAATAACCGTGCCGCCTGATCCGGCGGGAATACTTCCCAAAACAATCGTTGAACGTTCACCCAAAACTGTGGGCGAACTGCTTACAAATACAAAACCCCGCGGATATTGAAAACTCAAACTGGCATGAGCAATGGGCAAGGCTTCCGCATTTCGATAACGCACCGTGTAGGTAATCGTATCACCCGAAGCTATTATTGAGGGAGCTTCAACACTAACTGAAATTTGATCATTATATACTAAATTTGGCGTGGCGTATCGCCATACAACCCAGCCCAAAATTCCCAATCCGCAAAAAACAAAAAAACAAGTCAACAAACGCCAAAACCAGATGCCGTTTGAGCGATCAAACGTTTTCATGTCCGGCATACTGCCATCGGAATTTTCATAAATCTTGCGCAAATTTTCCTCGATCTTACGCGGCTCGGACACGGTTATTTTTTTTGATTTTGAACGAGACATAAAAAAATTAATAAATGGAATTTTGACTCATGACTACGCCAAACAATTCGTCTGTAGTTAATGTATCTGCCCAACGCAAACCGTTTGTACCAATTTCCGCATCATCGCGATTCCGCCATATCGGCGACCAGCCGTCCGGATAAATAATTTGTGTGGAAAAATTACTGTTGGTTCCGGATTGTTTTTGTACCAAAAGACTGTATCGTGATGGTGGCGCGGTTACAAAAAAAGGCAATTTGTAAGTAAACCAAACTTCAGTATCCTCACCGGCTTTGGTAGTGATCCAATTACCAAACACAGTTTTGTTAAATTCATTGGTAATGCGCGTTCCGCTACCGACATGAAAACCACGCTCAGTTTCATGAGTCTTTAAATCCTCGTCGTCAGTGTACCATTTTTCCGGAACCTTAAATGACTCTTCTTCCGGATAGACAAAACCACTGGCATTTATAATTTCTGCTCCTTCCGGAACATAAACGCGGACATAACTATTGTTGGGACGACCATAAAGCGCATCACTGGGATTACCGCTATGTTTACGGCGAATAATAACCGTGTCAACAATGCTTCGATCAGGTTGAACGACAGCTTGATGCTCAATTTCATCGGTAATCCGCGCGTCACTTTTGGCGCCGCCCAAATTAGTATTAACCACCATTAGATAATCCTGTGTTGGCAACGTGGCAGTGATTTCTCCAGTCCATCCCAATTCGGAAAATTTCTTTTGCGCGGCGGAATCTACGGTATAAATCTGAATTTCTTTTTGCGTCAAGGCCGTGCCAAGTTCACTGACCAATGAAATTATTTGTCCGGAATTTATGACTCCGGCATTATTAATTAATTGATGAAACACATCGCCAATTATGGCCTTTGGGCGATTCAAAGCCTTATCCTCGCCAGTCTCAACTTCGGTTTGCAATTTTTCCAGAGCATCAGCCGCGGTTAATTGCAATTGATAATGATCATTTTGAAGTGGACCGATTACCTTTAAAATCCGTTCCAGAACCGAAGCATTGACCGCAATCACTCCATCAACGGTTGAGTCACGACTATGTTTATAAAACCAAGCGATTTTTTGCGCTGAAGCGGGAAAATCCGGAAACCAATTCGCATCCTGAAATTCCCAACGAGGATTGGCGATTTGTAATGGTAATGGCGGTTTGACAAACGTATCCAGCTGGCCTTGCAAATCATAACTGCCTCCCGGCGGCACTTCCAAATTCATGATCTTGCCACGTTGAACATCAAGTATGGCCATGCTGCCAATAAAACCACCGGTCGGACGCAATTCATGATGATTTTGAAACACCAATAAATAACGTCGCGGAGAATCGCTTCCGAGCACTGTTTCCAATCCGGTTATAACCGAAGTCATTTTTTGCAAATCACCAATCAAACCGGCAAACAGCACTTTAAAATCAGCAAAAGAATTTTGATATTCAACCGGCAATGTTTGGGATTTGACTTGTGCTAATTCCATGAGCGCGTTTTGATACTGCGGCACAGCGCCACGAATATGAATTTTTAAAATATTCATGCGTTCCAAAAAATCAGCTTTACTGGAAGATGCCGCTGCCTCACCAATCCCTTTAACCAAATACGTATTACCAAGCGCGACCATATGTCCGGCCGCCAAAATATGCTGACGACTGACAACTTTTTCGCCAACAACCGGTAAAATACTGGCGATATAAATAAGAGCACGATGCTCTTTTTCAATCATGGCTTCAACATTGCCAAATGAATTAAGGGCAACGTTCAAATCAAGCTGAGCTTGGGGTAAATTAGTGGCCAAAGCCGCGGCTGTGGATGATTGCAAAGACAAAAAAGCATTCACGCTTTCACTAACCAAATAATTGCTATCGTGACGTAATTTTTGATAATAAGAAAATGCCGGATATGGCACAAGCAACAGAACAACGAGTGCGAATGCGGTCCAGACAAAAAAACGAAGTTCAAGACGAGCACAAAATTCGATATAGCTTGCCGCGATTCGTTTTAAAAAAGATTTTTTTGAGACGATGTCACTGGATTCTGAGTCAATATCTTGATTTGGTTCAGCTTCATTGCGATTGGCTTTTTTGACTAAGCTGGCAAAATCAATGACAACACGTTTGGGTTGTTCTGGAGTAATTTCGGAAAAAATCGGAAAATTTAACGGTGAATTGATGGATTTTTTTTGACTAAGCGTCACAACATGAGCTGATTGTCGTGGCTTCCTGGAAAAATGTACGGGGACATGTGTCGCGCGAATCGCCCGAGCTTCGGCTACTGGACAATCTGTTTTTATATGCCCAATTTTTTGGCAAACTGAACATGGGCGATTAATCGCTGTTTTGTTTTTTAACGATGATGTATTTTTTTTATAATTCACAATTAAATTTGAAAAAATACTTTTTTTCTGAATCTTAAGAAAAATTCTTCTTTGCTAAATCTTAAGCAAATTTCATTCGTACTAACTCTTAAGCAAAATTCGACGATATCCTTTTGTTCAACTGATAGTCTAACGGATTATGCATTCTCAACAAGTTATCATACTCAGCTTTCAGCAAAAGTATATTCGTCTCCATTTTGCTTATTAGTTTAGTCGAATGTTTCGCTGTTGCAATGCGAGACAGGGTTTAATCTTTGAAGCAAACTGGAGTGAGATCTTTTTCTCGATGCCCGAGCCTGTTTACCCTAAGCTTGTCGAAGGGTCGAGGGTCGAGAAAAATGGTCTCACGAAGTTTGCTTACGAGTTAGCAAAGAGGAATTTTTATTTTAATTTCCTTAATGCAATTTAATAAATTATACCACAAAATTCTAGCGCTTGTGAAATATTTTTTCATAAATCGCCCGAGTCTCCGCTGCAAGCTTGCTCCAAGAATACCGGAGCGATTCTTGACGCGCGGCCAAACGTAATTCGTAACGAATTTCGTCATTAATTAATCCTTGAAAAATAACATCGGCCATTTGTTTAATTGATTCCGGGTCAAAATACAGCGCCCCCATGCCTAAAATTTCCGGAATAGAACCACGATTTGACGCCACGACCGGTACATTAAAAATCCACGCTTCCAACGGCGGCAAACCAAAACCTTCGTATAAACTGGGGAAAACAAAAAGCGCAGCATTTTTATACAAAGCCGGCAAATCTTCATCCGGCACAAAACCGGTAAAAATAATATGGGAAAT
This sequence comes from Candidatus Magasanikbacteria bacterium RIFCSPHIGHO2_01_FULL_41_23, assembly GCA_001782805.1. Lineage (GTDB taxonomy): Bacteria > Patescibacteriota > Patescibacteriia > Magasanikbacterales > UBA922 > 2-12-FULL-41-16. The sequence continues at coordinate 50,113 of MFPT01000004.1, forward strand.
TTTTTCCTCCTGCACGATTTTTTCAATTTTATTGGAAAAATAATTTTTTTTACTCGCGATGACCAATTGATAATCATTGCCATGACGCTCAACCAATAATTTCCAGGCACGCACCAAACCGGCCAAATTTTTATGTGGATAGCTAACGCCAACATACAACGCATAAGACTTGTTGATTCCAAATTTTTCAATTGTATTTTGCGATGCACTGACATTCGCGGGCGATTCAAAACTGGGAGCTTGATAAATAATGAAAATTTTATTCGTTGTTTGCGGAAAATGTTTAATGATTTCTTGTTTGGTGAATTCGCTGACCGCGATAATGTGTTCGGCGCTTTGGACTGCGTGCCGCAAGACAATCCGATACGCCAAATTTTTAAACCAATACCCAATCGGTCCGAGCGTGCTGGCCGCGCGCGTGGAATATTGCAAAAGCAATAAGTCATGAATCGTAACAACAAACGGCTCATTATAAAATAATGGCACATTCCAGTGCGGAAAATGCATCAATTCAACTTTGGCTTTTTTAATAATGCTTGCCAACAAAATTTGTTCACGCCAGCCATACCACGGAATATCGGCCAAAACTTTTGTATATTTAAAATGTTCATTTCCTATTTTTACTTTATTGATATTCTCTGAACGCAAAAAAAGAACGTAATCGTTTTCCTGATCAATCAGGCTCAAGTGTAAAACAAGTTGTTCAATATATCGTCCCAATCCGCCTTGTTCCGGCCCCAACAGGCGACAATCAATTCCAATTTTCATACAGCACAATCACTAACTAATAAATAAACATGGCATCGCCAAAACTATAAAAACGATATTTATCGGCAACCGCTTGCCGATAACAAGATAACATAAATTCTCTGTCGCCAACCAATGCGGCGGTCAACATTAAAAGCGTTGATTTTGGCAAATGAAAATTGGTAATTAATGCGTCCACTACTTGGAATGTAAATCCAGGAATAATAAAAATATTCAGATCGCCATGATACGGTTCAATCCAATTTCCATTTTTTTGACCGGAAAATTTGGCACAAAATTGCGCCACGCCTTCCAAAGTTCTGACTGTAGTTGTGCCCACCGCAATAACCCGTCGTCCATCGTGTTTTGCCTTATTGACGGACTCGGCTGTTTCCTGGGAAATCTCCACTTGTTCGCTGTGCATAGTATGGTCCGCGATGCGTTCGGTTTTAACGGGCAAAAAAGTTCCCAGGCCAACATGCAATGTTACTTCCGCGAATTCCACGCCTTTATTTTTTAATTTTTCAATGAGTTCCGGAGTAAAATGAAATCCGGCTGTGGGCGCGGCCACCGATCCTTCATGTTTCGCGTAAATAGTTTGATAGACATCAAGTTCATGTCGTTCATCTTTTACATAAGGCGGCAATGGCACGGATCCATATTGATTGGCTTTGGCGCGAACTTGTTCCGCTGTATCTGGAAATTGAACTAAAATTGTGCCGTCATTTTCTTTAACAATCACGTCACACCAAAAATCCGACGCGAATTGTACGCGCGTGCCTGATTTTACATGCCGACCGGGTTTAGCCAGTACTTTCCATACTCCGAGATTTTCCATGGGCCGAACTAAAAAAATTTCCACTGGTTTAGTATGATCGCGCAACGGTTCACCTTTTTCCGACAGTAATTGTCCCGACAACCGCGCTTTAAAAACTTTGGAATTATTCCAGACCAACAAATCACCTGACTGAAAATAATCAACAATATCAAAAAAATGTTTATGCGTTGTACTTTTTTGCGCGCGATCCACTATCATCAAACGCGAAACATCACGCGGCTCAACCGGTTTTTGGGCGATCAGTCTTGTGGGTAAATTATAGTCAAAATCAGCGGTAAACATATTATTTTATTTTATACATTGTTGCTTTGGCTTTTCCCAAGCGAACAATTTTTCCCAGCGCGATCAATTTATTAAAATCCAAATTACGCGTGGCTTTGGCGCGATCAGTTATCTGCGAATACAACTTGTCAGTAATGTATTCGTGTTCGGCAATGTAGTTTAAAATATTTTGATGATACGGTTGCAATACATCGGCTGGAGAAAACGCGGATTTTTTTAACCCCTCGCCCACGCGCAAAAGTTCATCAATAATTCCATCCGTAAAATATTCCAGCCATTCCGTAAAATCCAACTCATTTTTAATATCATAATAATTTCCCCGCACGCCTACTGTGGCAAAATATTTAGTGACATTTTGATTATAATAATTTTCAAAACTAAACAAATTAAAAGTATTGAGACCCATCCCCGCCAACAAAACTTTAGTAGCCAGTCGAATGGTTCGGCCATTGCCATCAATAAATGGATGGATAACAACAAACTGTTTATGAAAAATCCCGGCTAAAATCAGTGGATCAAGAATTTTTTTATTGCGTTCTATAAAATCAAACAACTGTTTCATCAATTCCGAGACATCCGCCTGATCAGGCGGCCAGTACACGGTTATCCGCGCACGCGGATCATTGACAAAAACCGGTTCTTGTCGAAGTACGCCGGAACGATGCTCGGACAACAAATTTTGTGTTACAGTTTTTTGTATTTTTAAAACTAAGGGCAAACCAAAATGAAAAGAACTTTCTTTAACCATTGTATTGAGTTCAATTAAAGCCTCATTATAATTCAAAACTTCTCGCTCACTGTCGCGAATAAATTCCGGACGGTGTTTCAAAATTTCCCTAACATCGGTCAATGGAAGTGGATTGCCTTCAATACTGGTGGAGGCATGGGCGGAAATTTCCCGTGCCTTTTTTTCCCAATCCATTAAGACCACTTTGGCCAATGGCTGATAGTTCAATTCTGCCACCAAAACTGAAATCCGTTTGACGTTTTGCAACAATTTAGGAGAAACCGTATATTTTGGCTTAAACATAAGGTTTTAAGTAATTGACTATAGACGAATTATAGACGATTGTTGGACGATTGTCAATTGCTTCTCTGGGTTTTTTGTCCCGACTTGACGGGATTATTTTTTCAAAAACCGTCGCGCATTTTCGTTATGTTCCGCCAATGTCCGCGCATACTTAACTTCTCCCGTGTCCAGCGTAGTCAAAAAATACCAATAACCGTTTTTTTCCGGATTAATCGCGGCCATAATTGATTCCAAACTTGGATTACTGATTGATCCGGGCGGAAGTTTGGGATATTTATACGTATTCCAAAAATTATCTGTTTGCCGGTCTTCATTGGAAGTAAATACTGTTCCCTCTTTGGCCGTCGCATAATGAACTGTGGAATCAGCTTGTAAACCCATTCCCACATCATGTCGTCGCCAAAAAATATCCGCGACTTTGGCTTTGTCGGTTTTGGTTTTCACTTCCCGTTCCAAAATACCGGCCATGGTCAAAATTTCATGAATGCTTCTATCGGTCAATTTAATGGAATTTTGTAATTCCGCAGAAAATTCTTTTTCACGTTGAGATGCCAGCCGGCTTATGATATTCTTAACCGTTGCATCCGCGTAAACACGATAAGTATCGGGCGCCAAATATCCTTCGAGACTGAGGCCGCGCGGTTTGGCGATCAACAGTGAATTGGTAATTATGGACGCAGTATTATTTGCTCTGGCCGCCAGACCGGTAATTACATATACATCGGCAGTGGACGAAGCAAATTCTTGTTGTACCAAATATTCCGCCACGTCGCGCAAATCCCAGCCCGGAATAATTGTAATGGTTTTTTCCACGCGAGCATTGCGGACAATTTTTTCCGCTCGATCTTTGAGAACAGTTTGTCGCCACCACAAACCGGCCACAGTAATGATAATCACCGATAAAATGACAAATTTAACCACGCGCATAATTTACAAATATTTTTCTTCACCCGCATCTTCCAATTCTTTCAACACATTTTTAATTTCCGGAACAAAATCTTTGTGGCAAACCAAAAGCGCGTCCGGAGTATTTACGACCACAATTCCAGCCAAACCGATTGTTACCACTTTTTTTTGACTCTCTTCATTATATACCAAAGAGTCGCGAGTTTTTTTAACCAATATATTGCCGGACAAAAAATTATCTTCTTGCTTTGGTGACAGAGCTTCTTTCAACGCATACAAAGTTCCCGGATCACTCCAACCTAAATTTACCGGCATCACGACTGCGTCAGACAAAGACAGATGCTCAATAATCGCTTCATCAAATGAAAGCGTTGGTAAATTTTTGTATTCACGATTAAGCGTGACTTCATCGCTCGCCATAATTTCCAAATTCCGCCACAGTTCAGGCTGAAAATCTTGATACCACTTAATCATGGTATCCAAATCAAAAACAAAATAACCGGGATTCCATAACCATTCTCCACTGGCAAACATGGTGTCGCACAGGGATTTTTCCGGACGGTATTTCCAGCCCGCGAACGAGCGATAGTTACCGACCGATTGTTCGCCCAGTTTAATCCAACCCAAATTATGATTGGCAAAACGCGGTTTTTCTCCAAAAAAAATAATCTTTGTCGGGTCAGCCGACACTAATTCTTCCGCGCGGTTCAAGACTGATTCAAATTCCTGTGGATGATCCACAAAATGATCTGACCAAATAATTGCGGCGGAGCCAGTCGCACCGCTTTTTTTTAAACGAACCAAAGTCAAACCAACGGCCGCGGCCAAATCACGACGACATGGTTCCGTCAAAATATGATCCTCTACGATTTCCGGAATTTGTTTTTTTACCAGATCTTTGTACTGTTCATTCGTAATTATAAAAATATTTTCCCGACCAAAATTATTGACGCGTGTCATTGTCATTTGCAATGTTGATTGTCCATCTTTAAAAAAACCAAACTGTTTCGGTGAATTTTTGCGACTTAACGGCCACAAGCGTGTGCCGGCTCCGCCCGCGAAAATTAAAATATTCATAAATGTTATCGCCAAAAAATAAAAGCAACAGTAGTGGCTAAAATCCAGCCCGCGACAATATCACGCGGATAATGCACGCCGGCAAATACGCGCGCCACACTGATGATTATTGCCCAAAAAAAATAAGAAAGTGCAATCGATGGCGCACTCGGCAGAAAAAAAATAAAATAAGCCAAAAGCGCGGACATTATCGCGTGATCTGAAGGCAATGATTTCCAATGGCTTAATGGCTTAATAATTTCCTTAACTTCAGGGAATTCTATAACCGGTCGACGATGCGGATATAACCAACCGAATAGCCAACTTAACCCCAGCGCCAAACCCGAACCCAATAAAAATTTACCGATCAAAAAAGAAAAATTAATCCATTCCCATGAAACGTGATCACCAATTTGCCAAACCGCGGCTAACCCAATAGCAAAAATAGCATTCTTGGCAAAAAAAATCACCGCGCGATCAAAAAATTTCCAGCGACCGCTGTACCGATTCGCCAAGAAAAAAAGCTTGTGACTCCACGATAATTGCATAGTGTCCATTAGTATGGCGAAAATTCATGATTTGGTCAATCAATTGACGATCAACTTATTGTCCGACTTTCCAACGCAGATAGCTTTCCACAAATTGGTCAAGTTCGCCATTCAAAACCGCGTCAGTATCGGCAGTTTCATATTTTGTGCGCACGTCTTTGACCATATGATACGGATGAAGAACATAGGAACGAATCTGACTTCCCCATTCTGGACTTTTCAATTCGCCGCGCAATGACAAGCGTTCGGCTATTTCTTTTTCTTCTTGCATTTTTTGCAATTTACCGGCCAAAATTTTCAGCGCAGAGTCTTTGTTTTGCAATTGCGAACGTTCATTTTGACATTGCACGGAAATGCCTGTGGGAATATGTACAATCCGCACCGCGGAATACGTCGTGTTTACTGACTGTCCGCCTTTGCCTCCCGCCATAAACGTATCAATCCGCAATTCTTTAGGATCAATCCTAATATTTTCCGCCGCGATTTCCGGCACCACTTCAATCAGCGCAAATGAAGTATGCCGCATTTTTTCCGCATCAAACGGCGAGATGCGCACCAAACGATGCGTGCCATGTTCGGATTGTAAGTAACCATACGCGTATCGACCGCCAATTTTAAACGTGGCGGATTTTATTCCGGCTTCATTGCCGCGCGATTCATCCAGCAAAGTCGCCGCAAAATTATGACTTTCACAAAAACGCAGAATCATACGCACCAACATTTCCGTCCAATCTTGCGCTTCCGTTCCACCACTGCCCGCATGAAATGAAACAATCGCGTTGCCCGCGTCATGATGTCCGGAAAATAAAATAAAAAATTCACGACGATTAAATTCAACGGTTAATTCACTGAATTGTTTGGCAATTTCCGCAATCATGTCTTGATCTGGATTTTTGGCCACATCTTCGGCCAACGCCAATAAACCACTCACATTAGAAGCCAATTTGTCCCAGCCTGTTACCTCATTTTTCAGTGCTTCAAATGTTTGCGACACATTCCGCGCCTTTTCCTGATCTGCCCAAAAATTCGATGCCTGCATAATACCTTCCAGTTCCTTCATCTCTTGCCGATGTTTTGGTATATCTAAAAGTTGGATTGTACTGGCAATTTTAGTTTGAAGACTCAATAATTGTTCAATCATAGTGTTTATCCATTCATCCTACAGAAAAAATCCCAAAAAAACAATCCCCCGATTTAAAAAAGGGGATATTGATGCAATCCGATTATTCTTAATTCTCAAGAAAATATTTTTTTAAACGCGCCAAAATCCCGACTGGTTTGGATCCTTTTTCATTAGCCGATATAGGGCGACGTGTCTGTCCGGATTCGCTATCAACTGGAGCAACCGGTTCTTTTTGCAAAGTAACACTTTTAATATCTAAAATTGAACCGGATTTGGCATCCAATAAAGACAATCTAACCACGATATTCTTTTCTTCCCCTCCTATCTTAACTGTGGTTTCAATAACAGGTTCCAGAGGAGTTGGTAGATCATTAATATCCAAATCTCGAATTTCGTCACCGGAATTACTAATTTTTCTAACTTCTTCGACTACATCGCTGATATCACTAAAGTCGTGGCGGGATAAGTAAACAGAAAGATGATCGGACACAGAAGCCACGTCACCTGACTTAATAAAATCTATAATTTGAGTACAAACATTTCCCGAATAAATTTTTTGGTTTTTCTGAAATATTTGCACCGGCCGCGCGAAGTTCATCGAGATCGATCTCCACTCGACGGTTTGCCGAATCTCCCTTATCACTAAAAGAAAGACTTCGAGGAGTATCAATTGGCATATAATTACAGACTGAGAATTAAAATAAAATTCTTTTTAATTAAACCAATAGGTGTAGTATACTATAAACCTTGAAATTAAATCAAGAGCTTTTACAAACTATATTTTTTTAACAAAAAACCTGCTGTTGGCAGGTTTTTTGGAAGATTATTTTTGAGATAAATGAACCCTTACATCATTCCCATTCCTCCGCCCATGCCTCCCATACCACCCATTCCCGGAGCCGATGGTTCATCTTTTTTAGGCAAATCCGTGACAACTGCTTCAGTAGTCAGGAACATGCCCGCGATGGAAACCGCATTTTCCAATGCAGTACGAGTAACTTTGGCCGGATCAACGATACCAGCTTTAACCATATCAACGTATTCGCCAGTAGCAGCATTGAAACCCATATTGCCACTGGATTTTTTGACTTCATCCGCTACAACCGCCGGCTCAAAACCAGCATTGCGGGCAATAATACGCAACGGTTCTTCCAAAGCGCGACGCAAAATAGCAACTGCAACCGCTTCTTCCGGATCATTTAATTGCAGTGTGTCCAAAGCTTTGGTCGCCCGAATTAAGGCCACGCCGCCTCCAGGAACAACACCTTCTTCCACCGCGGCTTTGGTCGCGCCAACTGCGTCTTCAATACGGTGTTTGACTTCTTTCATTTCGGTTTCTGTTGCCGCACCGACACGAATCACCGCCACGCCGCCCGCTAATTTGGCCAACCGTTCTTGTAATTTTTCGCGATCAAATTCTGAATCAGTTTGTTCAATTAATTTTTTAATTTGGGCGACACGATCCTTGACCATACTTTCCTCGCCCTTGCCTTCTACGATAGTCGTGTTTTCTTTGGTGGCAATCACTTTGCGCGCATGACCCAAATCTTCCAAGCTGGCGTTTTCTAATTTCAAACCAACTTCTTCGGTAATTACTTTACCACCGGTCAAAACCGCAATGTCTTGTAACATTTCTTTGCGGCGGTCACCAAAACCCGGAGCTTTGACTGCAAGTACATTAAAAGTGCCACGTAACTTATTCACGACCAACGTTGCCAAGGCTTGACCATCAACATCTTCCGCAATAATTACCAATTCCTTGCGACCCGATTGGGCAACTTTTTCCAACAATGGCAAAATATCTTCCAACGAAGAGATTTTTTTGTCAGTAATTAAAATCATGGCATCTTGATATTCGGATTCCATGCGTTCAGCGTTCGTCACCATATACGGCGACACATAACCCTTATCAAAACGCATTCCTTTGACGGTTTCAATTTCCATACCAAAAGACTGTGATTCTTCGACAGTAATCACACCATCCTCACCAACTTCTTTCATAGCCGCGGCAATTTTTTCACCAATTTCAATGTCATTGGCAGAAATAGCCGCTACATGGGCGATTTCATTGGCTTCAACCGGCTTGGCAATTTCTTCTTTTAACATTTTAACAATCGCTGCAGTAGCTTTATGCAAACCACGATTCAAAGCCACTGGATTGGCGCCAGCCGTCACATTTTTCATACCTTCCTTAACAATCGCCTGTACCAAAACCGTGGCTGTGGTAGTACCATCACCCACGACATCATTGGTTTTACTGGCAACTTCCTTGACCAATTCCACGCCAATATTTTCCACTTTATCTTCCAATTCAATTTCTTTGGCCACAGTCACACCATCTTTGGTAATAGTTGGCGCGCCATATCCCTTATCCAAAACAACATTGCGACCCTTGGGACCCAAAGTAACCTTAACTGTGTTAGCCAAAATATCCACACCACGCACCAAAGCGGCGCGAGCTTCGTTGTCAAAAATAATTTGTTTTGCCATATCTATATATAAATAAAATTAAAGTGTGTTGATTAAAATAAAAATGGAATCCCGACAAGTCGGGATAAACTCCTGTAGCTTTTTTGAGCCCGATATTTATGAGGGTCTCAGAAAAAGATTTGCAGTGAATTTTTATTTTAATTTCCTTAATGAGTTTATTTCTCAAGAACCGCCAGAATATCTTCTTGACTGACAATTTTATATTCCTGTTTTTCCACTTCCACTTCGTCGCCTCCCCATTTTTTAATGAGTACGCGATCGCCAACTTTAACTTCCATAGCCCCGCGCGCACCACTTTCCAAAAGTTTGCCCGGACCCACGGCCACAATTTCACCTTCGGCTTTTTTTTCTTTATCCACAGTATCAGGCAAAACAATGCCTGACGCAGTAATTTCTTCCTCCTTAACAAGTTTGACCACGACGTGGTCGCCGAGCGGTTTTATCGTCATATTGTAACAAATAAAAATAAATATATTAGCACTCAACTTAACCGAGTGTTAAATGATAAGCTCATTTTAATACTTTCCTCAAAAATGTCAAGAGAGAAATCCACAAATAAAAAATCCAAGGTAGGCTTGGCCCAAACGACGACCGTATAAATCTCAAGATGCCTGTCAGTACCCGAGATTCCCTGGCGTGCGCTTGCGCCCTGCCTACTGTGGATTCTTTAGTTCAGGCATTATATTCCGTTATATTCGAGCCGTCAATGAGGATAAATCAGGCTATTTTTTGCCTCAACAGAGCGCTGATGTGGATAACAAGTGGATGAAATAGATATGGCAAACAAGCAGAGTCCAATCCATGTGGTATATAAATAATGATCAAAAAAAGATAAAACGAAAATTGGTCCCAATCCCCAGATTACGTTTTCTAATTTAAACCGCATATTTTTGGCTATAAAATATATAAACCACAGCCAAAAAATCATTCCAAAGATCCCCCATTCAACTAATCCCAATACAAAAACGTTGTGAACAGGCTGAAGTTGCCATCCATTGAGTGCGGAATTTTGTTTTTGTAAAAAAACCGTAAAATTCCCTGGACCAGCACCAAAAAACCAATTATTTTTAAATATATTCCACGCCTCGGCATATCCGATAACCCGTTCGGAAATCGAATTAACTTCATGTATTTCGACCATTGAAAATCTGGTTGTAACAATCGGCCACAACAAGCCAAGCAAAACTAAAAAACTAAAGGCGGAAACAAAAACACCCAATGAAAAAAATGAATCCCGACATAATGGCTGGCGAAAAATCCGCCAATGTGAAAAAATAATCATAAACGCCCATGCCAGCCAAGCCGAACGACTAAATGATACCACCAATCCGACAGTTAAAATAATAAGAATAACAATAAAAAACCATTTTAATTTTTTTGTTTTAATTTGCCGGAATTTTTCTTCTGATTGCAAAAAAAATAAAATATGACTAATTACAATTACCATAAAACCCCCCAATATATTGGGATGCGGAAATGTACCATACGCGCGCAACCAACGACCCGCGCTCGTTACAACTACACTGGCGCCGGCAATCCAACTAGAATGAGTCGTCGTCCCCAACAATGTTGATCCCCAAGTAGTTTGGCCAAAAAATTGTGCGATTCCCAAAACAGCCGGCACTATACTTCCAACAGCCAACCAAAAAATAATTTGTTGATTATTTAAATATTTCTCGCGAATCAACATGCATAGTATCCCCGCTTCAATTATTCGACGAATAGTTTGAAACGCCAGCCAAGAATCGGACGCATGCCAAATCATAACAAAAAAATAAATCAGCATGACAATAATTAACCCTGAACAATTAATTTTTTTATTAAACCAATGACGAATTCCCATCAATACTAACAGGATTTCAGTCAGATAAAAAATAATCGTGGCCTGTTGCCAAATACTCCCGCCGATAAACACCGTACTGGCGATAAACGCAGTTTGGAATGGCAAAAAAAACAAAAACAAGCGCAACTCATTGGCAATAATATATTTGGATGTAAAAAATTTCATATCGTGTTTTCTTCTACGTCAATGAATGTTGCTGGATGCGCGAGCCAGACATGCTGATACTCAGCTCGACGATCATCTTCATGAAATTTAAGCATGGTATTGGAAATAACCACGGCCGGCGGAATATTGTGCGGCTGTTTGGCAATACGCTTCAATTGGAAAGAGCGGCAAATATTTTCCAATCTCACGCCGATTTTATTTTGAATTATTTTTTCCAAACCGTGTTTTAGAAAACGCCAAACCGGATGCAAAATAATTATTTTATCCGGATGAAATTTTTGTTTTACAGCAGCGTTCGGAATATATGCGTGCGTCCATTGATTCGCACTATGCAATTTCTCCAAAATTTCCGCTTCGTCAAAGATGGGCACCAATTGGTACAACCAATATGTTAAATAAATATCCGGCGCAGCAATGCGCACATCGGCCAAACTTAAATGACTGTCAGTCAAATAAAAACTTAGGCAAATTCTGTCGGCAATATATTTTTTACCACGACGAACATTGCATAAACTGGCCATTCCGGTCACCAATAAACGCGCCAACCACAAACGGTCGGTTTGTACTATAACCAAAACATCAATGTCACTGTCTGTTGTGGGCCAGCCCGCAGCCACGGTATTGCAAACAAAAATTCCCCGCACAAACGGCACTGTTCCCAACAGTTTGGCTGCACGACGAGCTAGAGCCAATTTGGATTCAACCAAAAGTAAACTGCGCTGACGTTTTTCCGCGCACTCTTCGCGACCTGGTAATAAATAATAAGAAAAAACAGAGACACAATGACCATTGGTAACTGCATTTTCCAAGATGTTCAAAAACTCCCGCCACTGAATTTTTTCGGCCGGTTGCCACAAAAAATCAAATAATTCTTCCGCTGTTAGCGGATAAGAAAATTGATCAAAGTAAGCCAATGTTCGTTTAATTGATATAAGAATATCCGCGCGCTCCATAAACAAAAATATCCGCGCGGCTCTGATTAATTCTTAACTGTGCGCGCTGAACCGGACGTAACCGCGGGTTCGGTTTTAATCGTAAAAAAACGACGCGAAACGCCTTTTGCTTGTCGACCAATCGCATCATCAACAATCATTTCCGTCATGGTGATAGAACGTACTTGAGCGCGGCTGACCAAATATTGCCGAGAACGTAACAGCGATGAAATAATTGTATACTGTGTGATCATTTGATCATCAACTTCAATTTCAAATCCACGAACACGTCCGAGCACTTGTCCGGAAACAGTTTTAACAATCAGACGACGAAGAGTTTTATCGGCAAGACGCATATTATGAAACTATTTTTCCTTCAATTACTTTGTCGAGTTTGCCGGACGATGTTGAACGACGCAAGATGTATTCTTGTTGCAAAGCGGTCAATACAGTGGAAAAAAACCAATATAAAGTAAGGCCGGCTGATAATTGCCAACCCACAATCACGGTCATGGCCGGCATAAAATACAGCATTTGTTTATTCATCATGGCAGACATATTATTTTCTTCTCCAGGAGCCTTGACCGAAGTAGGAGATTTTTTGTTGATCATTGAGCGTGCTTGCCAGTATTGAGCCGCGCCGGCCAAAACTGCCATAACAATGCTCGGCTGATGCAAATCCAAGAATCCAAATGTGACTGTTTTGATGGTTCCGGGATTTTTTATAAATGGATACAATAAATCAAACTGGCCTGATTTGAGCACTGATTCCAAAACCCAGTACAAAGCAATAAAAATCGGCAACTGAATCAAAATGGGCAAACAAGAACTCAACGGATTAATTTTATGCTCACGATATAATTTCATGGTCTCCGCCGCCATCTTAGTTTGATCGTCTTTGTATTGTTTTTTTAATTCTTCCAATTTTGGTTGGAGTTCGGTCAAAGATCGTTGGGCTTTGATTGATTTGGTCGTTAACGGATACAATAAAATTTTTGACAAAATAGTTACCAGCAAAATAACCACTCCCATATCGGGAATAAGCCAGTAAAAACCGACAAAAATATTAAAGATTGGTTGATAAATGAGCGTAGTGAAGAGTGCTTTCATAAAAATTAGTTATCTTTCGGTTCATTTTCATTTACCGGTTCATTTACCGGTTCTCCACCAACCACCGGAGTATCGCCACCAATTTGTTCAACAGTAATTCTCCAACCCGTTAAATCAGTGGCCAAACGAACATTTTGTCCTTCGCGGCCAATGGCCAAAGAAAATTGATCGGGCTGAACACGCGCCAAAGCTTCTTTGGTTTTTTCATTCAAAACCACTTCGGTAATTTTTGCCGGAGATAAGGCGTTCTTGATATAGCCGATTGGATCATCGTTATATTGAATAACATCAATTTTTTCTCCGCCAAGTTCATCGATGACTGTAGTAATGCGACTGCCGCGCTGACCAATACAAGCGCCAATCGGGTCAACATTGTCATCCGTTGTATAAACCGCAACTTTGGAACGATTGCCGGCATCGCGCGCAATACCTTTAATCTCCACGTCGCCATTCCCGACTTCGGGGATTTCTTGTTCAAAAACCGTTTGCACCATTCGTTTATCAGTACGCGATAAGATAATTTCCGGACCACGCATACCCATATCAACCGAAACCACAAAAAATTTCAACCGCGCGCCCATTTTATAATGTTCACGACGAATTTGATCTGCTGGCAATACAAGACCGGTTACTTTTCCCAAATCAACAATCAATGATCCATTTTTATCAAAACGCTGGACAAAACCAAATACGATTGATCCTTGTTGTTTTTTGAAATCATCCATAACGGTCAAACGTTCGGCCTCGCGCAATTTTTGAATAATCACTTGTTTGGCAGTTTGCGCGGCCATGCGACCAAAATCTCCCGGAACTTGCAACGGAATTATTAGTGTTTCGCCAACTTGCGCGTCCGACTTGGTAACACGCGCTTCAGTCACCATAATTTCGCTTTTGGGATTGAATTGTGCCAAATCAGCCACTTCTTCATCGGACAATTCACGGTTTTCTTTGCGCGCTTGTTCACGGCGTTCATTTAATTCATTTTGCGCTTGCTCCAATTCTTCGACCGCAATATCAATCACCACTAATTTTTCGTCCCACACTTTCATGTCACCGGTTTCCGGATCATACTTAACTTGAATATTTTGCTGGCGATTGCCAAAATCTTTGCGATAGGCCGCGCCAAGCGCTGACTCCAATGCTTCCAACACTGTTTCATAATTCAAACCCTTATCATCGCATAAAATCTGAATGGCTTTGGTAATTTCCGACATATATAGTTTCAATGTTAATTAATTTAAAAAATAATGATAGATGATAAACAAAGGCCAGCTCTTATAAAGCTAGCCATTGTCAAGAGGATACCAGATGAATTATTTTTTGTCAAATTTTTTATTCGGGCAAAACATATTTAATGATCTGCACTTGTTTATTTCCTCGATTACAGTAAATGCTTATTTGTTCAAATAAAATTGATGTGGACAAAATATTGACATTCCATTGTCGACAATAATACCGCGCGGCACGAGTAAGATGTTGTTTTTTGATAAATCCCACGGATCGCTCGGCACTGCCGGTCCAGCCGCTTCTGGTTTTAACTTCAATAAATGAAATCGCGTCACTGTGCCGAGCAATAATATCAATTTCACCGGCCGCACATATAAAATTTTGTTCTAAAATATTGTAGCCTTGCCGTAATAAAAAATCAACTGCCAATTGTTCGCCCCATGATCCTAACTTTTGTTTTTTGTTTTGTGGCATTTTTTGTTGCGACTGAAATAAAAATTTTTATTTCAGTCATGACGAAATAAAACCAAACCGCGCAAATATTGATTGGGCATAAAATCATCTTGCACACCAAATTCATGCGCGCGCGCCCATTCCAGAACTGCGGAAAAGTTTAATTTTTTATCTTCTGTTGGTCCCAATTGTCCCAAACGACCGGTCCAATCCATAACCACAATTCGGCCTTTTGGTTTAAGTAAACGTTCAGCTTCGGATAATGATCCGGCCATATTCATCAAATGATGCAAAATATTAATCATAAAAATAACATCCAACGAACCGCGGGGAATGGAAACACCGTTAGCTCGTTCAATGTCTGCCCAGAGCGGATGAATATTTACAAAGGCTTCCATATCCGCGCGCTTTTTGATGAGTGTCAAAACTTCTTTCAAAATATCCACGGCATACACTACTCCATGCTCGCCAACGATCTTGGCTGCAGGAAAAACCATGTGTCCGGTACGACCGGAACCAAAATCCGCCACGTGCATACCAGCCTGGACATGCGCGCGTTCAAATAAATCACGAGAATCTACCAAAGCTGTGCCGGTGGTGTAAGTCATATAATTAGCGTGGCTGGCCAAATAAACTGCCGAATATGCTTATAGTGATTTCGCCCAGAGCGCCGGTTACGGCTAAAATCGCCAAAATAATTCCGGCTAAGCCGATTAATTTATACATTAAACGAGATCCGCCGCCACCTAATTTTTCCTCGGCCCAATCACTGTGACCAAAATTTTCGAGAAACCATTCGGTTTTGATGACCATTAAACAGCCGATTACAACGACGATTGTGGCGACGAAGTATTTCATATAATAAATTTTTTCTAAGTCTTAAGCAAACTTAGTTTATTCTAACTCTTAAGCAAAATTCAACGATATCCTTTTCTTCAACTGATAGTCTAACGGATTATGCATTCTAAACAAGTCATCATACTCAGCTTTCAGCAAAAGTATATTCGTCTCCATTTTGCTTATTAGTTTAGTTGAATGTTTGGGTGTTGCATTAGGGTAATTTCAGTAGTAGGTAATTTTGTTTTTCAGTAATGTGTATGAGCTTTCTTACTACTTACTTGGTTAAAGTAGATTTAATATATCAATAAGGATAGAAACTAGGGAGAGGAGAAGAATAGCGAGTTTTACTGAAAAGAAAATTACCTACTACTGAAATTCAGTTGATTTAAATTCCAAGATATACTAGTATTGTATCCTCTCGCAAAAATTTTATCAAATTATTTTGAAATCAATCGTTTAAATTCCTCCACCATTGGCACTTGCTCCGATTCCAAACCATACTGTTCGGCAATCGCCACTGCAGTCCAGTCTGCCAAGACCAATGCCCAAGCCATTTTTTCGATTGCGCTTTGACCAATTAAATTAATTTCAATAACTGGCAATCCGCGAGCTTCGTATAATTTTTTTAAAACAGTAAAACGTTTTTGAATTTGGGGATGATCATCGTCATCGCGCAAAAATATAAACGTAAATCGTTCTGACAATTCACGTGTTGGCTCAGCCACATCAAAACCATTCATTTCATTGTGATTGAGTTCAGGAAGAATATTATAAAACGCGGGAATTTTGCCGGTTTCATTACATTTTATTTTCCAATTATAAGCAATTGATTTGTTTTGTCGAGACGCATAGATAATCGGCACCCGCTTGAACAATTGCTTAGCCAGACTTTTACCTGATTTTTCTAAATCGTTAATCGCTAAATTAGTTAAATTTTCCATTGCCACCAAATCAGCTTCACAACCCAACAATTTCATAAGCGCACGCAAACTATATGCCCAAGCTGATCGCGGCTGAATTCCCGTATTGGGTAATTGAATAAAAGGAATTTGATGTGCACGCGCGAAATCCAACAATTGACCACCAATTGCAATCGCGGCCATATTATATCCTCTTTTTAATCCTTCTTCACTGACAGCTAAAACTTCTTCTGTTCCGCCGGAATACGATGACAAAATTATCAAGGTATTTTTGGGATCAAGAATGACTGGCAAACCATAATCCGAATAAACTAGCAAATCAATATCCGGACGCAAACGTTCCAAGGCATCGGCCGCCAAATGTGATCCGCCCATACCAACGACAACGAAACGAGTGTAATTTTTTGCGTGAAAATCTCCGACAATCTCCGGCTGATATAAAAATTGTTGCGGGAATAAACGAATCGCGTCAGACATCATATTATTTTTTTGTTTGATTAATTAAACCGGAAAGAATTAATTCCAAGAGCGCTAAGACCACCACGGTCGCGCCGGTCGGCAAATCAAGATAAAATGAAATTAACAATCCGGCCACCATGGCGATAATGGAAAATAAAACTGAAATGACCAAAGTAACTTTGAAACTGGATTTGAATTGCATGGCCGCCGTCACCGGAATTACCATCAGTGCGCCAATTAATAACACGCCGACAATGCGCATCGCCACGGCAATGGTTACCGCCGCCAACATGATCATAAATAAATTCAAAGCCGGCACGCGCAAACCTTCAGCTGCGGCCAAATCTTCATTTAGACTGACTAAAAATAATTCTTTGTATAAAAACAAAACTCCAATTAACGCCACAATTCCCAAACCAACAATTAACCATACATCCCATTGCGTTACCGTAGTAATACTGCCAAACAAATAACTGAATAAATTTTGATTAAAGCGTTGATTCGCGCCCATTAACAATAACGCAATCGCCAAACTGCCGGACAAAAAAATCGCCAAAACCGATTCACCAAATAAACGCCGACTGCTGCGCAAACGCTCGATTCCCCAGGCCGCGACGATGGCCACTCCGAGAGCAGAAATAATCGGATTGATGCGCGCGATTAAACCAAGAGCAACGCCAACCAATGAAACATGCGCCAAAGTATCAGCCAAATACGAATAGCGCCGCACCACTAAAAATAATCCGATCATTGGCGCAATCACCGCAATGACCAAACCCGCGCCCAAAGCGCGTTGCATAAAATCATAAGCTAAAAATTCCAGCATATTTTAGATTTGTTTTGTTGACCGATTATAATATTGAACAGCAATAATGGTGGACAAAGGCACGGCGACCACCAGAGCAATACTGCCAATAAGCGCTCGCACCACTTCTTCACTGATAAGTTCGGTATTGAGCGTCACCCACCACGGCGTGCTGTAGACAGTAAATAAAAGAAGTAAGGGAAATGATGCGCCAACATAAGCTAAAACTAAGGTATTCACAACCGAAGTTATATGTTCCCGTCCAATACGCGCGGCGCGATTATACAATTCACGAGCAGACAATTGCGGATTGGCGTGTTTTAATTCCGCTACCGCCGCTACTTGCGCAGTGGTTACATCATCCAACACGCCGAGCACACCAATAATAATACCGCCGAGTAATAAACCGCGCAAATTAATGGGATGTTCAGTGCCAAATTGCAGATAATACGCTTCTTCACTTCCCATGCCAAAAAGTTGTGTTGCCTCGACGGCAAAATACGCCAAACCCATGGCTCCGGCAATAGTAATCATAATACTCACAAAGGCCAAACAAGTTTCCCGATTAAAGCCATGCGCCAAAAATAATGACGATGAAGCGATGAGTGCCGTGCCGATTATACAAACCACAAATGGATTGCTCCCGCTCGTGACTTGCGGAATAATATAAAAACCAATTATTACCATGGTTAAGGCTAAGCCAACAAACGCCATTGCTCCGCGTTTACCGGCAAAAGCAATCGTAATTCCGGCAAATAAAATCAATAACCAACCAATGGCCGGCAAGCGAAATTGTTCGGTAATGTAATATTGAGTTATCTCCGGCGTAATATTTTTGACAACGATTACTCCATCTCCGGCAGTCATTTTTTTGGCTCGTGATTCGCCGCGAATTTGATAATCAACCGTGACGATTTTATTTTTTTCCAAACCACTCACAATCTCAACTTCCAATTTTTGTGTGATCAAAGGTTCGCCAAGTTCAATTGTTTTTTCTTCGCTGATCACCCACATCACTTTGCCACGAGCATAACTATCTTCGCTCCTCGGTTCGGCATTATCGGCTTGGACAAATCCGACAATTAAAAAAAGACCAGCCAAAAAAATACCCAACAAAAAACGAAATTTAAATGTGGTAATGTTCAACCACTTTGGTATCATGACCATACACATCGTGTAAATATTTTTCCTTTTCAAAATTAGGCGCCGGAACATGACAAACTAAAGTTTTACTGACGCACAAAACATGTCGCACTTGACCAATAACCGCGTCCACATCATGCGATACCATAATAATCGTCATCTTATTTTCTTGGTTAAGCTTCCTGAGCAAACGATCAAGTTGATCTTCCGCGGCACTATCTACTCCGACTGATGGCTCATCTAAAATTAATAATTTTGGTTCCCCAGCCAAGGCGCGAGCAATAAATACACGTTGACGCTGACCGCCCGATAATTGATCCAGCGGTCGATTGGCTAATTCGGAAATTCCCACCAAGTCCATCATTTCTTCAGCCTGTTTTTGGTCATCACTATTAAATAAATGAAACAAACCACGTCGCCGAGTTCGTCCGCTCAAAACCACTTCATAAACTGTGGCCGGAAATGAAAAATCCACTTGGGCAATATGCTGCGGCACATAACCAATTTCAAAATGGGTTTTGGCTGTGGCCGCGCTATGGCCAAAAATTTCGACTTGGCCGTTTGTTGGTTCAATCAAACCCAAAATTAATTTAAGCAGAGTTGTTTTGCCGCCACCATTGGGGCCAATGATACCGACAAAATCACCGACCGGAATTTCCGCGGTTACTGAATCCAAAACCAACGCGTTCGTATACGCAAAACCAACATTGTGCAAAGAGATACAAGTATTGCCGTGAGTTATTGGCATAGCATGGCAGTGGTTAAGGCAGACAAATTATCGCGCATAATAGTTTCATAATTTTTCCCGGCTGACAAATCTTCGCTGGTTAATCCTTCAATGGGATTCAATACATTGGTAACTGCTCCGGTTTCTTTGGCCAGAGTTTCGGCCAAACGCGGTGAAACCAACGTTTCAAAAAAAATCGTTGTAATGTTTTTTTCTTTTACCAATCTGGTTAATTCCGCCAGATGCTTGGCCGATGGTTCAGCTTCCGGTGACATGCCGGCAATCGCGTATAGTTTCAGATTATATCGTTCAGCCACATAATTGAACGCGTAATGGGAAACTATCACATCACGAGTGGCACAGCTGGCCAAACTTTTAGTGTAATCAGTATCCAACGCGGTTAGACGGCCTGACAAGTCACTAAACTGTCCGCGATAATAATCTGCTCCGCTTGGATCAACTACAATCAATGTATCACGAATTAATTCGGCAATTTGACGCGCCCGAATTGGATCCAACCAAATATGCGGATCAAACTGATTAAAAATTCTTTTGTCTTCTCTCTCATCGTCAACCATTTGTTCAACTGGAGTCGGCATCAGTGAAACGGCATCACTTACTGCTACGACTTTTACACCTCCAACGATCAATTCCGGTTGCACTCGATCAGCCCACGCATCAACCCCATTGCCGTTGTAAAAAAATACTCGACTGGAGCGAAGCGTAATTATATCTTGTGGCGTTGGTTCAAAATCATGCGGTTCAGTTCCATTCGGAGTAATTGACTGTATAGATACGCGATCCCCGCCGACTTGCTCGGCAAAATAGGCCAATGGATAAAAACTGGCCGTGACGGAAATTTTGGCCGATTTTGGCACGAAATTATTTACTTTTGAACGGCTGGCGAACACTGCGGCCAGAGCCAAGCCAAGAATTATAACAATGATAATCGTGATTTTTTTATACATATTTTATTTTTAGACTAAATTTACCGAATCCATTACCGAATACCCACTAATTTCCGCACGTCTTTCATGGTCTTTCCTGCTACAATTCGCGCTTTTTTAGCCCCCTTATTCAAAATCGCTTTTAATTTATTTGAATTTTTAAGATATTTTTTTCTTTCAGCGCGAAAACCGGCAAAATGACGCGCGATTGCTTCTGCCACTGCGATTTTTAAATCTCCATAACGAATACTTCCCGCTTGTTCGGCTGATACAAATTCACCAAAAACTTTTTTATCATCAAACTGTTTTAATAATAATAATAAATTCGCCACTCCGGGCGCTAATTCTCCGCCACTGGTCGCGGTTACGGCTTTCTTAAGTTTCGCCATAATAATTTCCGGCTCATCAGCCAGCTCAATAACACTGTTTAAACCATGACTCTTACTCATTTTTTTTGTTGGTTCAAGCAAACTCATTACTTTGGGAATTTCCGTTAACAAAACTTTGGTTTCCGGAAAATAATTTCCATAGCGATTATTAAACCAACGCGCGATATCACGCGTTAATTCTACATGTTGAACTTGATCTTGACCAACCGGCACTAAATTTCCATGATACAACAAAATGTCAGCCGCCTGCAAAATCGGATAGGTCAAAAGTCCGACATTAATATTTTTCTCCTGATGTTCGGATTTATCTTTAAATTGCGTCATGCGATACAATTCTGAAACCGGCGTAATTGTATTAAAAATCCACGCCAATTCCGTGCATTGCGGCACGGCTGACTGCACAAACAAAGTAGATTTTTTGGGATCAATTCCCGCGGCCAACAATTCAGTCGCCAGATTCAGAGTATTGACTCGTCGCTCATCCGCGCCTTGGTTGCCAGTCAAAGAATGATAATCCACAATGCAAAAATAACAGTCGTATTTTCCACTATTTTGCAATTCTACCCAATTTTTGACCGCGCCCAAATAATTACCAACATGCAAATTGCCAGTTGGCTGAATACCGGAAAAAATAACTGGTTTCGTTGATTTCATATTTTAGTATTATACCTCAATCACCACCGGCAACACCATAGGACGTTTTTCAGTTTTAGTATAAATATATTGTCCAATTTTGTCGCGGATATCATTCCGAATTTGATTGGTATCCGCCCAACTACTGGGATTGGATTCAATGACCATTTTTTTCACTTTGTGACGAATGTCTTCAATTAATTCTTTGTTATCTTTTAAGAATACAAAGCCGCGCGAAATAATATCGGGATTTTGCAACAACGTTCCGCGTTTGGAATCAACGGTCGCAATCACCACAATCATGCCATCTTCGGCCAAAACCTGACGATCGCGCAAAACCACGTGTTGCGTATCACTGATTCCCAGACCATCCACAAACACATAATCAGTAATAACTTTTTTGGGCAAAACGCGAATGCCATTGTGATCCAATTCAATGACTGTACCATTATCCGGCACAATAATTTTTTCTTCCGGCATACCATTCGCAATCGCGAGCGAACGCGCTTCTTTCAAAAAATAATGATTGGCATACACGGGCATAAAATACGTTGGCTTCACTTGATTCAACATTTCCACAATATCCCGTCGCGTGGCATGACCCGATATATGCACATCCATTAAATCGCCATGAACCACATGATCGGATTGACGATAGATATTGTCTTTTAAACGCTGAATGGAACGTTCGTTGCCCGGAATGATGGACGAAGAAAAAATAATCGTGTCTTTTTTGCTTAATTTAATACTCCGATGTTCACCACTTGTAATTCGTGACAGAACTGCTCTATCCTCGCCTTGCGCGCCCGTGCAAATTACCACTACTTTATCTTCCGGAAAATCACTGATGGTTTCTGTTTCGATCATTACTCCTTTGGGTACTTGAATATAGCCTAATTTTTTGGCGATTTCAATATTCATTTTCATGCTATAGCCGTCAAGCGCGACTTTTTTACCGAGTTCACTGGCCGCTTGGATAATCCATTTAACCCGTTCCACTTGAGAAGAAAAAGTCGCCACAATCACGCGTCCGGGCGCCTGACTGATAACGCGATGCAAATTAGCATACATTTCATTGTACGTGCCGTGACGTTTTTCATTGGTCGCGCCCAAACTTTCCAACATCAGCACAGTTGGTTTGGCCAAATTAGCCAGCTGTTCATAGCGCACATGTGTATTGCCATCAACATCGCGTTCCATGGTCCAATCGCCCGGATGAATCGCGGATCCGGCGGGAGTTTCAATAATTGTTCCCATGGAATCCATAATAGAATGTTCAACTTGAAAAAAACCCATAGTGATTGAGCCCAATGCTATGCGCTGATCCATGGATGAAACCGAAATTGTTTTTAATTTTTTGCTCGAACCTTTCTGATAATCTTCCATGCGATGCTTAATGAGCGCGAGCGTCAGTGGCATGGCAATGATTGGCGGATAGCCTAATTTTTCCAATAAAATCGGCGCGGCACCAATATGATCAAGATGACCATGACTAAATGCAATGGCGCGAATCCGTTTTTCTTTTCCCTGCAGATATTTGATGTTCGGAATAATATAATCAATTCCGGGCATGTCTTCTTCGGGAAATTGCAAACCCATATCAAGAATTACAATATCCTGACCATACTCGTAAACGGTCATATTGCGTCCGACTTCTTCACAGCCGCCAATGGGAATTATGCGCAAAGCATTGGGGTTGCCGGTTTCTTCAGTTCCACCAACCACACCAAAAACCGGGGGGCGAACTTGATTAAAATTTCGGCCTCCGCGATTATGAATCGGTGGGCGAGCTCCGGCACGATTGCCGGAACGACTGTCCTGGCGACGAAAAGGCGCGCCGGAATTTGATTGTCGTATCATAAAGACATCTTAAATAAACTGATAAAAATATTATCAAAGAGTTTAATTTGTTCACAGTGAGTCTGTCGAACTGTGGGGATAGAGAGACTCGAACTCTCACGGCCTTGCGGTCATGGCGCTCTGAACGCCACGTGTCTACCAATTCCACCATATCCCCTTCTCCTTAATTCTGTTATTTTTTAAATTTCCATTCACTGCCGATTTTTATATACCAATCAGTTACATTGGCAAATCGATCAGCCGGATGCGCAATACGTTCAACCGCAAAACCATATATTTGATTGCCTAGAACATAGACGTAAGTTGGACTGTATAAAAATATCGCGGGCACATCTTCGGCAAGCAACTTTTGAAATTCAAGATACAGATCGTTTAATTGTTGACTGTCACTGGTCTGGCGAATCTTCAAGAGAATTTCATCAACTTTTTTATTGGTATAGCCGGACAAATTCAAACCGGGATATTTGACTTGGCTGGAATGCCAAAATGGAAACTGATCCGGGTCACTGCCAACAATCACTCCGTACAAAAGGACATCATAATCACGATCTTTAAGTATGCTTTGCGCAATTTCTTTTTGACTGACATAAGTAATATTGGTTTTGACGCCAATATCCTGCCAATACCCGGCGATTAAAGCCGCGGCCTCGCGATATTCCGGTGTGTCAGCCGTCACCAAATTCAAAATCGCCATGGTTTTATTCTTATTGATTCTATAAAATAATTGCGCGGGAGATAGAGTCTTTTCAATTTCTGTGGCTCCTGAAATCGCAAGCGTGGATGTGGTATCAGTGCTGGCTGTACTCGTAGAACTGTGCTCTTCTACATATTCAGTGATCAACTTTTGCCGATAATCCTCCGCGCTTATTCGCGACCATTTTTTATCTAAAAATTCATTGGCCTCTTCAGGCAGACCTAATTGCAATAGAGGATTTTTATATCCGGGAAAACCAAATAAAACCGGACTGTCAATGGCCGCGCCTTCATTATCCAAAGTTTCTTGGAGAATTTTTGGTTTGTTTATGGCCAATGACAAAGCTTGACGCATAGTCTTGTCTGACAAAATTCCCTCATTATTTAGATTAAAAAAGAGTGCGGTGTACTGAGGCAATTGGAGCGTGGCCAAACGTACATGTTTCACCGCGGTTTTTTCCTTGAGTGCCGTGGGAATAAAATTCAAACCGGACACTTTTTTTGTTCGCAACGCTTCCAACATACCATTATCTCCTTCATATTCAGAATAAAATTGCCAGACCATATCCTTAATATACGGAGGCTGACGATAATATTCCGCATTGCGAGATAATTCATAGCGGGAAATAAAACCGGTTTCTTCTCTAATCAAGCGCTTGAATTGAAACGGGCCGGAACCGATTGGCTTGAGGTTCATTTCGGCCAAGCGAATTTGATCGCGCGGAATTATTGACCAAATATGTTCAGGCAAAATACCAACTGTAAGAGCGGATAAAAAAGCCGGATACACTTCAGGCAAGGTAAAACGCACGGTGTATTCGGAAACTGTTTCCACTTTAATGCCGGCAAATGTTCCGGCCAACGGACTGGCCAGGGTCGGATCTTCCAGCAATGCAAACGTAAAAGCAACATCGCGCGCCGTCACTGATTTGGCATCATGCCAATGCGCATTGGAAACCAAATTAAAAGTATATATTTTTTTATCCTCGCTGACCGTATAATTTTCCGCCAAGTCCGTTACAATTTCTTGTTTACCATTAAAACGCACCAGGCCACTGTACAAAAGCCGCGTTAATCCCAAATCAGTTTCATTGGCTGAAGCAAAAATAGGATTAATCAAACGCGGATTTCCCACCACACCTTCCACATATTCTCCGCCAATTTGGGGAACCGGAATCCGAAATTGAGCCAAAAATAACCCGGCTAACGCAATCGCGGAAAGCAAAAGAGTTATCCACGTCATCCGAAACAAAAATTTCTGACGAGACGTTAGGACTTTGCTGATGAATCGTACTTGGCGCCAAGACGGGATATACTTGCCATGAGCTCTCTGCATTACCATATAATCGTAACGCGGATTGACCAGTCGCTGGCGTATCTGAAATATAGCGCGTATGTACGTTTCAATTTTTTGTCTGTATTTTTTAAACACAAAAATCTAAAGCCGAGTTGGCAGGCGAAATTTATTTAGCCAATATCGAAGCCAATGAAATTAAGAGAAAGCCAGTGGCAATGCCGATCGTGGCATTGAATAAAACTTTGTCTACTCCTCGTCGAGTGGTATGCATCGCGCCTGTTCCGCCAAACGCCGCGCCCAAACCCGCGCCTTTTTGTTGGAGCAAAATTACGACAATCAACAGAACGGAAAATACCAGTTGGATTATTGATAAAGTAAATTTCATACCGGAATGAAAAGAAGTCGATAAAATAACAATGGTAAAGATACCACAACTCTAGGAAGATTGTCAATGATACCGTGTAAACGTCTCTAATTATATGTTATACTGATCAAAGATTATTCTATGGAAATTTTGCCACCAAAATCACGCGCTCACCATACTCTTGGCCTGACTGTGATCAGCATTATTATAATTCTATTGTTGTTTTTTCTCGGCTTGGTTGTTTTTTATCTTTGGCAATCCAAATACGGTTCCGGAGAAGACATTGCCAAAACTAAATTGGAATTTCAAAGTCAAAAATTAACCCCTCGACTCGTCCCGACTTCGTCGGGACTCGCTCGGGGTAAACCCGATCAGGGAGAGCCAAAAGCGCCAATCAATTGGACAGAATATGTAACCAAAGATAATCCGACATTCGGCAGTGTGGCCAGTCCGGTTACTATTATCGCCTTTATTGATTTTGAGTGTCCTTTTTCCCAAGAAGGCTATCCGATTTTCAAATCCGTTATGGAAACTTACGGTAGTGCGGCCAAAATTGTTTTTAAACAATTGCCGTTAACCAGTATTCATGCCAATGCTTTGCCGACGGCCGAAGCCGCGGCTTGTGCCTATGAACAAGATAAATTTTGGGAATATTACAATTATTTATTTAATACCAAAAAATTATCAGCGAATGATTTAACGATCGCGGCGAAAGCAGTTGGTCTTGATCTCAACACATTCTCGACTTGCCAAAAAAGCGCCAAATACCAAAAAGAGATTGAAAAAGATGTGAATGACGCGATTGCTCTTGGCGTGCGCGGCACGCCAACTTATTTTGTTAATAATGAAGTCATTGAAGGAGTGGCGGATCGCGCCATTTGGGACACGATTATTCTCCGCAATTTAAAAAAATAATATGCTTAAAAAAATCATCATTGGTTTTTGTTTCTTGTTTGGTATTTTTTTGTTTGAGAATCAAGCGCAGGCAGTTGATTCAACAAATAAAGCATCAAAATGTTGGACAAAAACAGCGTGTGAAAGTGCCAGAGCCGGATTTGGCGGTGTTCCGGGCGAAGGTTTGTATACCGGATCTGATGCACAAGAATTGTGTGGAAAAGACCATCTAGTCCCCGGAGGTGGAAAAGAGCCTACTGGTTTTTGTCTGCCAGCCGGCCAATCAATCACCAAAATTTCCTTTGGTGGAAAACAAACATTTGCCAACTTCGGGGAATTTATCCAATACATTTACCGCTATGGTATGTGGTTGGCCGGCATTCTGGCAGTTGCTTTTATTGTTATTTCCGGTTTGCAGTGGGCTGCTTCGGGTGGTAATTCTGATATGATCGGATCAGCCAAAAATAGAATTACCGGAGCCGTAACCGGACTTATTTTATTAGCACTGTCTTATACTATTCTTAGTACAATCAATCCATATTTGGTCCAATTACGTTTGCCACAAACCTGGATGATAAACAGAATTGGCATGGCCGCAGCGTTTTGTAGCGATGCAAAAGATGCAAAAATATCTCTTTTTACAAAATCTGATACTTCACAAATAGAAAAAGAAAAAATAAAAGCAACTAAATTGGCAGAGGTTGAAAGCAAAGGATATAAAGAAACATACCTAAATGCAAAATGTGGTTATGAGTATTTTGTGGATGGCACGTCCGGACAAACGTGCCAAGGGAATATTTGTGGAGGAGGAATATGTGGATCAGCAATCAAAGATAAAAAATTGACATCTAATAAAGTATGCTACGAGGGTGATTTGATAATAAAATTTTCAGCAGACATGGCCAATAACTTTCTTTCCCAAGCTCCTTTTCTCGGTATTGGCTTCGCTCAACTTAAGGATAAATGGCTGACTAATAATCTAGTAATATACGGAGTTTGTGAAATGCCAAATAATGGAGTCTGTTCATCTGACCAAACTATTAGCGGTGGTGAAAAAATAAAAATGAGTCAGAGCACTCTCGAGGGCGAAGTTCTCTCCAACTATTTACGAATATACCATGGGATTAGAGACCTTGGTGCCGGTACCTTTTGTAAAGATACTGAATTAAAGAATTTAAAAGGAATAATAATAAAAACCGAACTTGACGAGAACTGGAAATTCACTGATCCTAATTTATACATTGCCATACCCTCGTCAGGAAATAACGCATACATAGGAGATTTTAAAACTGTTTTTGATAAAGTAAAAGCTGAAGATTCAGCTAAAGTATACGAAAGATTAAAGGTTGGTTTAGAATTAAATGCCCTCGTAACGTTTAACATGTTCTCCAAAATTTCTGATGAAGACTGGAGTGGACCAAATGATCTAGAATTCGAGGAGTTATGTAAAAATTACACATCTAGTGAAGATGGTGCTGAAGTAAAATTAAAACTAAAAAAAGATACTGGTGGCTTCTGCTTCCTAGCTGGCACTGAAATTCTGACACCGGCTGGAAATAAAAAAATTGAAATGCTGGGAACCGGTGACGAAGTGATCTCTTATAATATTGAGGATGGTAGTTACCATATCGGAAAAATCGCTGGTGTACGCAAACAAAATAGTGAAGCATATTATTTAATAAACCATGGCCTTCTTCGGGTCACTGATCAGCATCCTATATACTTAAGAAAGAAATCAAACAAACAAACTGGATGGGCGTCTAACAATCCTTCGGGGACACATAAATTAACTGGTCTAAACGTCATGCAATTAGAAGTTGGTGATGAAGTCTTTACAGATAACAAAAAATGGGTTAATATCACAGATATTGTCCATATTTCAAAGGAAGTCGAGACCTATAATGTACTCAATGTTGAACCCTATAACACATACTTCGCAAACGGTATCCTAGTACACAACAAAATATAGATCTCATATAGTATATGGACACCATCAAAATCACGAACGCGCGAGTCCACAATCTAAAAAGCGTTTCGTTGGAGATTCCCAAAAACAAATTAGTGGTTATTACAGGACTTTCCGGATCAGGAAAGTCCTCTTTGGCTTTTGATACGATTTATGCCGAAGGCCAGCGGCGTTATGCGGAAAGTTTAAATGCCTATGCGCGCCAATTTATGGATATGGCAGATAAGCCGGACGTTGATGAAATAACCGGTCTATCTCCCACCATTGCCATTCAACAACGCAATTACAGTGTGAATCCACGTTCCACGGTGGGAACTGCCACGGAAATTTATGATTATTTACGTTTGTTATTTTCTCGAATCGGTACACAATATTGCCCGAATTGTAAAACAGCCGTGGCAACGCATACGTCAGGCGCAATTGTGGAGCGTATTCGCGCTTTGGCTCGCACTCAAGAAATTATTCTGGCCGCGCCCATTATTCATCAGGAAAAAATTTCCCTTAAAAATTTAAAAAATCGACTGGAGCGAGCCGATGTGGAACGCGTACTTATTAATAACGTGGAAGTTAGTTTGAAATCACTGGTAAAATTTTCTTTCCACGATAGTCAAGTCTATGATGTGTCGGTAATAATTGCCACAATCAAAAACAACAGCAAAACTACATTGGCAAGTTTGGTGGAAAAAGCCTTGGAACTGGGCAATGGCCATTGTGTGATAATAACTGCAGACAAAGAAGAAAAAATTTTCTCAACCAAACCAGTCTGCTCCACTTGTAGCCGAATATTTTTACCCATTGAACCGCGATCATTCAGTTTTAACAGTCCGTATGGCGCGTGCTCGCGCTGTACCGGTCTTGGCGTGACATTGGAAGTTGATCCGGATTTAGTCATTCCCAACGCACGTTTAACTTTGGCCGAAGGCGCAGTTCAGCCATGGACACGGCTCGTGGGCAATCAACAATTTTACCAAGATCTTTTGGAACAAGTGGCGGCCAAAAATAATTTTTCCACACATATACCCGTGGAATCACTGTCCAAACGCGTGATGGATATTTTATTATATGGCACTGATGGCGACGAATATATAGTGGCCAAAGAAAAAGTTCATTTTGATGGCATTGTCCCGAATCTCAATAAGCGATATTTGGAAACCAAATCGGATTATCTCAAAAAAGAAATTGAACAATACATGCGCGAACGCATCTGTTCCATTTGCCAAGGATGCCGCCTAAAAGAAGACAATATATACATCAAAATTTTAGGAAAAAGTATTGCCTACATTGTGGATTTAAGTATTGAAGAATCTAAAAATTTTTTTTCTGAATTAGCCGGACAAAAAAATTCCCTGTCGAGCGTGGTCATGCCCATCGTGAAAGAAATGATCAAACGGATTGAATATCTGAATAATGTAGGATTGCCCTATTTGAATTTGGATCGTTCACTGGCGACCGTTTCAGGCGGTGAAGCGCAACGCATTCGCTTATCCACTCAATTGGCGGCCGGATTATCCGGATTGATTTACATTTTAGATGAACCATCGGTCGGACTCCATCCCAAAGACAATGATCAATTAATCGTCACCTTAAAAAAATTACGCGATGCCGGCAACACGGTAATTGTCGTGGAGCATGATAAAAGCATCATGGAAGCGGCTGATTACATTATTGACGTTGGTCCGGGGGCAGGTGAATATGGCGGAGAAATTGTGGCGGCCGGAACATGCGCGCAAATTAAAAAAAATCAACATTCGCTTACGGGACAATACTTGAAAGGCGAAGCCAAAATTGGCAATGGCCAAAAACCACGCAAAGGAAACGGGCAAATTCTAAAGATTGTTGGCGCCAAATCACACAATTTAAAAAATATTGATGTGTCAATTCCTCTGGGAACATTAACGTGTTTTACCGGAGTTTCCGGATCAGGCAAATCAACTCTAGTCATAGATATTTTAAGCAAAGCATTAAACAGTTATTTTTATCGCGCGCACGCCACGCCTGGCGAACATGAAACTATTGTTGGTCTTGATCAGATTGATAAAGTAATTACCATTGATCAGGCTCCTATCGGGCGCACGCCACGCTCCAATCCGGCGACGTATACTGGCCTTTTTACTTTAATTCGCGATGTTTTCGCCGAATTGCCCGAAGCAAAGATGCGGGGAATGAATGCGGGGACTTTTAGTTTTAATGTCAAAGACGGCGGACGTTGTGAAGCGTGTGGCGGCGAAGGTTACACCACGATTCCCATGCACTTTTTGAATGATGTTTTTATTGAATGCAGTGAATGTTTTGGCACTCGCTATACCAAAGAAGTTTTGGAAATTCATTATCATTATAAACATATCGCCCAGGTCTTGGATATGACTGTGGAAGAAGCCTTTGTATTTTTTCATGGTTTGCCCAATATTCGCGAGAAACTGCAGATTTTGCGTACGGTGGGACTGGGTTATTTGCGTTTGCGTCAGCCGGCAACCACGCTTTCCGGCGGAGAAGCGCAACGAATTAAATTGGCAACTGAATTGTCGCGTCGTTCAACGGGCAAAACTCTGTATATCCTAGATGAACCGAGTACAGGTTTGCATTTTGAAGATATTAAAAAATTACTCACGGTTTTGAATCAATTGGTGGATAAAGGAAATACGGTTTTGATTATTGAACATAATTTGGAAATTGTTGGCTCGGCCGATTGGATTATTGATTTGGGACCGGAAGGCGGCAAACGTGGTGGTGAAGTGGTGGCTACGGGCACGCCAAAAGAGATGGCGAAAAATGCACAGAGTTGGACGGGGAAATATTTGGCGGCGAATAAATAAACTTCTAGTAATAAAACCTCGTCTTTATTAACTCATAAAGACTCCGTTTCCTAAGTCTTAAGCAAACTTCGTGAGACCATTTTTCTCGACCCTCGACCCTTCGACAAGCTCAGGGTAAACAGGCTCGGGCATCGAGAAAAAGATCTCACTCCAGTTTACTTATTAGGTATATTGAATGTTTCGGTGTTGCATTGGTGGGGAATTTCAGTAATAGGTAATTTTCTTTTTCAGTAATGTGTATGAGCTTTCTTACTACTTACTTGGTTAAAGTAGATTTAATATATCAATAAGGATAGAAACTAGGGAGAGGAGAAGAATAGCGAGTTTTACTGAAAAGAAAATTACCTATTACTGAAATTACTGTTGAATTGATGTAAGTTGTAACTTATTTTAATTTCCTAAATGTTTTTAGGATAAATAAAAAATCCTCGTGATAAGCGGGGATTTTTTATTCCTAAATTATTTCTAAAACTAAAAATAATAATTGGTGGACGAGGCAGCTTCGTCCGTGTTCTCCTTGTTGGTTGTTGTGTGAACCGGAACTTTCATCACTGCCGCCCACCGAAGTGGGTGATGAAAGTGCGGCGCCGAACGAGGCCGCTACTCGATGTGCTGAACGCCGAAGACGATGATCCGGATCTCCGAATCCTCGGTCGTCGTCGCCGGCCGCTCGATCGGGATGTCGGCGTTGATCGCGTCCTGGAGGAGCTTGGTCGCCGCCTCCACAGGAAGACCCTGACCGACCGACGAGGACATCATCGAGATGGCGTCGGCCAAGCAGGCGATCCGCAGGCTCTGCGCGCAGAACGGGCTGTGGAAGTACCCGCTCTCGTAGCGGTAGCCGTGGGTCTCATCCGCCGACAACTTCTTGCTCCGGATGATCTCGGCGATCTTGCCCATGTTGGGCGCCAATCGCTCGCCGACCAGCCGGATGAAGCCCGCCCCGATCTCGACGATGTCGATCCCGTGGTTCACGACGGCCAAGCCCACGGCCGTGTTCAGGTCAGCGCGGGTCCAGACCCGGCCGACCTCCTCGTCGTCGACCATCACGACGCCGTACCGGACGCCCAAGAACCCGAACAACTTACACTTGTTGTTTTCCTCGAAAAAGAGCCCTTTCATGATGTTCTCCATGTCTATGTTTTGATTATCGATTGCTCGATACCCTCGTCATCAATAACATTTCTGGTTTTGGTTTTGTTGAGGGGAGAGAAAAGACGATTGTTCATCTGCTTTCTGCCCAACACAATTGGGCACATTTAATCAGAGAGAGAGAGAATTGTCAATAGAGACAAAAAAAATCCCCCGATTATTTGGAGGATTTTTTGAATGGAATAATTTTTTAAACTTTGGGCGCCTTAACTTCTTTTAATTTCTTTTTATAATCACGCAAATAATATGGCCGCGCCTGATTTACTTTCATATGACGCACGAGTTCAATTTTTTCTACGACCGGCGAATGAATGGGAAAAATTTTTTCCACGCCCACGCCTTCGGAAACTTTGCGCACGGTTACCGTCGCGCCCTGTTCTTTGCCATGTTTTTGCGCCAAAATCATCCCTTCAAAAATCTGAATACGTTCTTTTTCTTCACCTTTGGTATTGATTTCCTTAACTTTTTGGTGAACTTTAACAATCATGCCGGGCTTAAGGTTCAAACGAATATCTTCGGACATAAAATAATAATTAAAAGCAGTGCTAGTTTAGCTGGTTTGGTCAATCTTGTCAAGGATGGCCTTCACATCAACGACCGTTTTATCGAATTTGCCGTGAACATTGATTACACTATAGGTAAACGTTGCGGCTTGCGTAATTTCCTCCCGAGCAACCGCCAAACGACGAGCAATGTCCTCGGTTGTGGATCCGGGACGACGTTTGAGATTTTCTTCGAGCATACTGAGTGAATCCGGTTCCAAAAAAATGGAAACTTGTCGAATCGGCAACACCGCCAAACTGTTTTTGCCGCGTACATCAATGGGCGCGAACACGTAGGGATGATGTTCGAGCATTGTAGTTAATAATTTTTTATCAACTCCATAATAATGTTCGACATATTGGATATGTTCCACAAAATCTCCCTCAACAATCTTGTAAATAAATTCGGAGCGAGTTAAAAAATGATAATCAACGCCGTTAATTTCACCCGGACGTGGTGGTCGAGTGGTGCTCGTGACCAAACGAACTGAATCCGGCAATTGACGGATGAGTTCGTTGATAACGGTGGTTTTACCGCCGCCCGAAGGCGATGAAATTACAACCAACAAACCGTTCATAGAGATTTAAGTCCGGCTAAGACTGTTTTTAATTTTTCCGGCAAAGGAATTGCAAACGTAACGATTTCATTATTTTGATTATGAAATTCCAAATGATAGGAATGTAAAAATACGCGGCCTATTTTTTTGTCAATTTCACGTTTTATATTTTTATTAAAATAAAGCGGATCACCCACCAGCGGATGATTATAGGCAAAAAAATGCACGCGAATTTGATGAGTACGGCCCGTGTGAAGAGTAATATCGCAATAGGTATAATTAATATATTCTTGCAAAACCGTAAATTCAGTCAAAGCCACGCGACCATCCTGAATACTGTCAACATTTTTTAGCGTGACTTCCGTAATATTTGGTCGCGCAACCATGCGACCATCTTTGCCGCGCGCCACCAAAAAATTTAAAAAACCATGTTCAATCGGAAGTTTTCCATGCGCGAGCGCGTAATATTTTTTTATGACCGAACGACTTCTAAATTGTTCTTTAAGATGTTCGAAACTAGCCGCTGTCTTGGCCACTACCATCAGACCGGATGTATCTTTGTCCAAACGATGAACCATGCCCGGACGATTGACATATTCACCGACTTTGTCCAACTTGGGATAATTTTGCAATAACCAACCGGTTAATGTATTCGATTCCGCCAATGCTTTTTTTCCTACAACCGTGGCATCGGGATGCACAATCAGGCCGGCCGGTTTATTGATCACAATATAATCTGGAGTTTCGTTGATAATTTTTATTTCAGAAAATAAATCAATCGAATTTATTTTTTTTTCTTTTGTTATGGGTATCTGGCTGGTTTCAAAAACCATAACTGTATCACCCGCTTTCAGCTGATCACCCATTTTTTTGGGCTCTTGATCATTAATAAAAACCTGCTTCATTTTTATAAGCTTTTGCACTTGGGAACGAGTTACATTCATTTCCGTCGTAAGCCAAACATCAAGCCGAGCGATTACACCAGTAGGAACAAGGTATTTTTTTTGCATATGGCTGGGATTATACAGGTTATTCTTGAAAAATCAAGAGGGGCATGATAGATTAGGCTCGCACGCTCTCGTCGTCTAAAGGATATGACATCGGCCTCCGAAGCCGAAAATCCAGGTTCAATTCCTGGCGAGAGCACCATATTCTTACATGTGTATTGATTAAAATAAAAATGGAACCCCGACAAGTCGGGATAAACTCCTTAAGCTTTTTTGAGCCCGATATTTATGAGGGTCTCAGAAAAAGATTTGCAGTGAATTTTTATTTTAATTTCCTTAGATGAATTTAATTTTAAAATAAAAAGTTATACACACCCATTCCATAAAACTATTCCCAAAAAACATAAAACACTTTATACTAATTACAAAAGGTCGTAACGAAAATTTTTTTTAATAAAATTTTCCGAGAAACTTTTACAGCAATGCTTGTCTTGTAAAAATTCTCATCATTGCGCGTCCGTTACCATTTGGTGTGTACCATGGTCATATCAAAAAGATGTGCGCGCACATCTTTAATCTCGGAGGTGAATATTTATGGCAAAAGCTAAAGCAAAAAGTAAGGCAAAAAGTAAGGCAAAAGCTAAAGCTCCTAAACGGAGAGCTGCCGCTCGCAAGCCTAAAGCTAAGAAGAAGAAATAATTCTTCTCATAAAAAATCCTCCTATAAATCGGAGGATTTTTTAATCCAAAAAAATTAACTGAGATCAAAACTTTTTTGTTCTGTTTTTTTTCTTTCATTATCACCAAAAACTTTGACCACGCCAAATATACCATCATATCCCGGTTTAACATAAATATTTCCCTCACGAACGCGGCCTAACGCTTCGGCAATTTCAGGCGACGACACTGTTTGCACAAGAGACAAATCAGCCTGAAGTAAAATATAAAATTCACTGCCGATTTTTTTAATTAACGTATCGTAAATTTGTGTAACTGCTTTTGAACTCACGCCAACGCCAATAGTATCTGCAATAATCTCGGGCAAAGGCACCAAATTTTTAAATGGCACGCGATTTAAAGTGCGCGCCTCGATTTCTGTTCGCGTTGATAATTCCGCCACGCGATTCATGACACCAATGGTCAAACCACGTCCGCATTTTGGACACAGACCGCGGTATTTTTTCGTATCATTCGGCGGACAGGAAAATTCACAAGTCGCATGGCCATCATAATGATATTTTCCTTCTTCCGGATAAAATTCAATCGTGTATAAAAATTTCGCACGATCGCCTGTTTCAATAATCCGCTTAATTTCCGCATACGTAATGTCGCTTTCTTGTTCAAAGGAAAAAACATTGGCTTCACGACCAAGTTTTTGTGGACTATGCGCGTCAGAATTGGAAATTAAAGTGATTCCATCGACTGCCGGCACTTGCCAATTCATGAGTGGATCGCTGGATAATCCGGTTTCAATCGCGTGAATATGCGGAGTTAAGTCTTCAAACGCGTCCGACAGTGAATCATAACCGCCTTTGGATCCAAAAATACCAAACCATGGTGTCCACGCATGAGCGGGAATTACCATCATCTGCGGATCAGCTTCCAGCGCCACGGTCAAAATATCTTTGGAAGTCAAACCCAAAATCGGTCGGCCATCAGCGCGAATATTACAACCAAGTTCAGTTAATTTTTTATTAAATTTTTTGACAGCCGCAAAATTAGGCGCAAAAATTAAATGATGCACGCGCCGCAATTTACCCGCGTGTTTTTTAATTGAAGCAACTTCAGTCCCTAAAATGAAACGAGTTGATTCCGACCTGTCGGGATTATTTTTTAAGGAAAAAATTCCGGAAGCACTTTCAAATAATTCTTGTTCTAACATCTCCAACCATTGGGGATGCGTAAAATCGCCCGTAGAAACAATATCAATTCCCCGCGTAACACAGGCTCGCGCAATTGTTTCCGGTATCAAATTTTTGGAACAAGCGCGTGAATAGCGTGAATGAATATGAAGATCAAGAATTTTTTCCATATATGATGAGCTTGTCGAATCACATTATTCAGTACTCAATGATATATCTCGATCACGAATTTGAATGCGCGCAATTTTTACTTCGGGAATTTCCACCACAAATGATTCGCCGATTATCCACATATCCAAATCATCATACAAAGCCACTGACAATTCATTGGTACCGGGCAATACTGTAATATTATTCCAATTAGTTATTTGTTGACCGTTAATGGCCAGCCGCACTTTGTAATCGGTTAAATGTGATTCAACTTCAATGGTCAACGGCCGGCGATAAGCCGGTAATTTTTTTTGTACTAATGTGTTAATACTGTTCGCAATCCGATCATAACGCCAACGAGACAAAGCACCAGTAATGAACGACTGTCCCAAATTACTTTTGGTAATCACATTAGTGCCGATAATCAAAGAAATGGAATCGCCGCCACGATCATACACTTCTTTAGTTTTAGTTTTAATGGTAGAAAAAAAATACCAACGCAACGTAGTATACACAGTGTTCATTTCTTTTTGCGAAACTGAAAAATTAACTTTTTGTTCAACACCATTATAATAATGCTGATACACGCCGCCATTAGTGGACAGATCAATGTGTGTTCTTTCCGGATACAGACCGCCATCACGATCATACTGAACATGCAAATCAGTTGGCAGAGCGCCCAAAAGCAGATGTGGCACGAGCACACCTACCACAACACTAATGACCAAAAAATTCTTCATAAAAATATTACAGAATCACACGGACGTTGTTCCAATATATTCAATATCTTCCGGAGTCAATCGTCGGATCCCTTCATCGTTAGTTATTTCTTCAACAATATGGGCAACGAGTCCGGGAACGCGGGCAATTACAAATATACCATTTCCTATGCGCGCGTCAAAGCCCATATCACAAAGAATTGCCGCAATCGCGCCATCAACATTCAGTGGAAGTTTTTTGGATGAAATTGAATTTAATCCGATTTCAATTTTTTGGGCAAACGTCGCATACTGACCATATATCCCAGTTTCTTTGGCAATTTTAAACAATGCTTGCGTACGCGGATCAACTGCAAAAATTTTGTGACCAAATCCGGACGCATATTCTTTGCGTTCCTTCATATTTTTAAGAAGTGCTACGATATCAGACTCGTCAACATGATCATAAAAAAATTTCATCGCCGGTTCAACTACCACACCATGCCGACCACCCAGTCCAAGCAAACCGGCCGCAACCGAAGTGTGCAAATCATTTTTGGCCGAAGCCGAAATTCGGGCGTTCATCGCCGAACTTGTTGCCGGACCATGATCAATGATCGCGGTAAAAATGGCATTCATCATTTTTGTTTGTTCCGAAGTCGGTAAATGACCTTTCAAAATCAAAAAAATTGTTTCGACAAAAGTTTTGTTGGCAATTAAATCCGCCAAATTATGTCCACGAATAATTTCCGTGCCGTCGGTTTGAATGTTCGTGATTGCGGTTTTGAATTTCATATTAATTGTCAAAATAAAAATGGAATCCCGACATGTCGGGATTATTTTAATCTAAATTAAGAATGGGGTTTGATTAATAGAACTAAATCTTCGTATTTCTCCGCAATCATCACCCCAACATCACTCAACGCCTTTTCTTTTTCCACCGCGCCTTTCCCCTTCTCCACAATCGCGCCGGCATGACCGATATTCATTCCCTCCGGGAGGATATTCGCGAATTTTCCCCCAATATAGATAGCGAGTGGTTTAGTATATTCGTCATTATTGATTAAGTCAACAATCTCAAATTCATAACTGCCGCCGTGTTCGCCAAAAATAACCACGGCTTTTGTCTGATCATCTTTTTCAAATAAACGTAGTAAATCAGCATAAGTTGTACCCATCAACAAATCACCGCCCACATGCACGGCTGTGCTTTGGCCCAAGCCAGCCTGGCGCAATTGCCATGAAATTTCATTGGTCATCCCACCGGAACGAGAAATTACTCCAATTGATCCAGGAGAAAAAATTTCATTAACCAATGGACCACCGACCACGCCAATGCGTCCAACTCCCGGAGAAATAAAACCGAGTGAACTGGGACCAATAATGGTAATATTTTTTTCTTTGGCCGCGGCCAAACAATAAGCTGTATCTTTAATGGGAATGCGTTCCACGATCGTGTTGATTAAGGGAATGTCGTTATTAATTGCTTCCAAAATTGCGGCTTTGGCCGCAAATGGTGGAACATAAATTGCGCTGATATTTATTTCAGGAAATTGCGTTTTGGCTTCAGTAATGAAATTAAATACCGGTTTACCTTCCACTTCTTGACCAGCCTTATTGGGAGTAACGCCACAGACTACATTGGTGTTATAATCCAACATCGCGCGCGCGGCTTTGGCGCCTTCTTTGCCCGTAATCCCTTGGACGAGAACGTGAGTTTGAGTAGTGATGAGAATACTCATATTATTTTTTCTTTATCATTTCGGCCAATACTTCGGCCGTCTCACTCATGCTCGTTTCTTTACCAAAAATTTTCATATTCAAATTATTTCTGATCGCGCATTCCTGCATTAAAGTTAAACCTTCTTTTTCAAACGGCCCGGCACGACGAACGACAATCGGATAGTTTGGTTTTATTTCATCAAGCACGTCCGCGATTCCCTGAAATGTTTCCGCGATATTCGTAAAATTCGCGACTCCGCCCGCAATCCACAATCCACGCAAATTTGGTTTGGATAAAACAATTTTCGCCAGCGCGTAGACTTTTTCACGTGGCGGATTGCCGGAATATTCCGTGTAATTCGCCGGCTTCAATCCGGTTTTTAAAAGCGCGTCCATATTAGCGATACTGGCTCCGCCTCCGGAAAACAAAATCGCGATATCTCCATCCATTTCCATATATTTTCCCGCTGTTCCTTGATAATATTTTTCACCTTCGTCAATTTTTTTCACGGCAATTTCGCGTTCAGTCGGAGCACGACCAAGCATCGTGCGCGGTTCCAATACTTCCCATTCTTTATGTTTGTAAAAAGCATCATCATCCAGCGCCACTTTAGCATCGGCCGCAATCCAACGACCGTCCACGGTCTTGATTAAAGGATTAATTTCCACGACACGCGTGTCTTCGGCCAAAAAACAATTCCACAATGATCGCGCGATCGGTTCAAGATTTTCATTACTAAAATCATTATGTAAAGTTGATAATAATGTAATCTCACTATTACGTACATCCAATCCAATTTTGACAATCTTTTCTTCCGCCACATCTTCAATATCCATTCCTCCGGATTGCGAATAAATCAGCATCGGCTGTTTTCTATTGGTATCGTACGTAATGGAAATATAATGTTCTTCGGCAATATTTAATTTTTCTTCAATCAGCACCGCGGACACATATTGTCCGCGAATGTTTATGGTGAACAATGTATCACAGACTGTACGAACTTCTTCGGACGAACCACAAAATTTAATCCCGTTATTTTTGCCACGTTTTCCTGACAACACTTGGGCTTTAACTACAACGTCTTTAATTCCCAACTCATTATATTTTTGTATCGCATCATCACCACGACGAACAACAACCCCTTTTGGAATCGCGATACCATGTTTTTTAAATAATTGTTTGCCTTCAAATTCGTAGAGGTTCATATAATTTTCCACTCTTGAGGAATTTCAATTTCAATCTTTTTGATTTCATCTTTTGTCGCCAATTTGAATTCTACGCTCGTGGCGCAGAGGGCGATTGAATGATGGCTATTCGCTTTCGTCTCGACACCCTCTTTCAAAGACTTGGGACTATGTCGTGGCTCGTATTTTACATCACCGACAATCGGGTGTCCAAGATGGGCAAGTTGCGCCCGGATTTGATGCGATCGACCGGTTTTGAGATTAATTTTAATGATTGCATTGTCGCCCACTTTTTTGACCGTTTCATAATCCAATTCCGCGCGCAAAGTGTCCGGCGTCTCATGATCAAAAACCATAACCACGTTTTTGATTTCGTCTTTTTTTAAAAAATTAATTAAGGTTCCGGCGTTTGGTAATGGCGTTCCAATTACCAGCGCGTGATAGGTTTTTTTAATTGTATGATTGCGAATTTGTTCGCTCAAACGCGCCGCGCCTTTGCTGGTTTTGCCGAACAATACAATTCCCGATACGGGTCGATCCAAACGATGCACCACACCTAAAAAAACTTTGCCCAACTTGTGATATTTTTGTTTTAAATAATATTTTACTTCATCGCATAACGTGGCATCGCCGGTATCGTCGGCCTGCACCAAAACACCGGTCGGTTTGTACACCGCAATAATATGATTGTCTTCGTAGAGAACATGCAAACCCATATCAATTTTTTGACCAGCGCGCAAAAATTCCGCAAGGCAATAATCGTCCGGATTCTTCGGCAATTGTTAGTTCGCCTTTTTCAAACATTCCGCCATTATTTTTAAATAATTCTTGTAAATTATTGGCGTACGCAATCGCCGAATAACCGGACGCATAACCGTTCAATAAAAAAAATAATGGCGTTTCGGTCATGACTTCACGACACAATTTTAAAAGTGGCACCAAATGATCCCCAATCTGCCACAATTCTTTATGCGGTCCATGCCCAAACGCGGGCGGATCAAGAATAATGCCATCATATTTTCGTCCGCGTTTCAGTTCTCGTTTTACAAAATCGCGTGCATCGTCAAGAATCCAGCGAATCGGTTTACTACTCAAACCAGAAATGGCTGCGTTGTCGCGCGCCCACTGAATCGCGACTTTGGAACCATCGACATGACAAACTTCAGTGCCAGCTTGCGCGCAGGCCAATGTCGCGCCGCCCGTGTAACCAAAAAGATTAAGAACTTTTATTGGATCCTGTGATTTTAAATTTTGTCCTTCCGACTTATTGTTATTAATTTTTTCTGTCATCCATTTCCAATTGGACAATTGTTCGGGAAATAAACCAGTGTGTTTAAACGATGTCGGACGAATCCAAAATTGTAATCCCGAACCCGATAAATCGGAAGAACCAAATTCAATTTTCCAACGAGCCGGCAAATTTTTGGCCAAATTCCAATCCCCTTTTTTTCCGTCACGCCGAAAACTGGCGTGGGCTTTTGCCCATTCTTTTTCCGGCAAATTTTTATTCCACAGTGCTTGCGGATCCGGCCGTCGAAAAATAAATTCACCGTAGCGTTCCAGTTTTTCATTATCACCAGAATCTAAGAGCGCGTAACCAGCCGAAGGTTTTACGCTGAGCACAGTTGAAAGGTTGGTAATTTCAATCATATAAAATTATAAATCCAATCTAAATTCTTTTCCATAATCCGTAAATCCGAGCCGTTGATACCAATCATGGATTTCGCTACGACTGTAGCGACTCGTGGAAACTAATTTATAACATCCTTTTTCACGCGCGCTCGCAATAAGCGCTTCAATTAATTTTTTACCAATTCCTTTTTTCCTATATTCTTCTACTACAAACAAATCTTCTATCAAGCCGAATGATTCTTTATGAAGATCATTTTTTAAAAGATATAAATACACATGGCCGATTTCTTTGCCATTCTCATTTTCCGAAAAACGAATCGCTTTTGTGGTTAATTCAGTTTGCGTCATACCATCACACTATATAAAACCTCACTTAATTTTTGACTGTCATGCCGAATCAAACTACGCATCAAAACATCGCCATTTTCTTTATTAACTTCGACCAAATTAATTATATCACGTCTAATAATCTCCATAGTCTTATCAGAAAGATCATCAATAATCGGATATTCTCCTCGTTCTGAATATTTATCCAAAATATGCGCAGGAAACGAAGTATTATTTACAACAATGACATCAGGTTTCCGACCGGAATAGCGAGTAATTTCACCGACCAAATCCGTGGCCGTAAAATTATGCGTCTGGCCATATTTGGTCATCAAATTATTAATAAAAATAAATTTCGCCTGGCTCTCCACAATAGCAGCGGAAATTCCGGGAATAATAATATTGGCCAAAACACTCGTATATAAATCACCCGGACCCGCGATAATTATATCCGCCTCTTTAATGGCTTCTATAGCCACGACATAAGCTTGAACTGGAGTTGATAACGACAATTGTTTTACATGACCCAAATTCGGAATTCCCGATTCTTCAATAGAATGTTCGCCTTCAATTCTCTGACCCGTATAATATTCGGCGATTAAATTTGTTTGACCCAAAGTAACCGGAATAATGATGCCTTTCACCTGAAATAATTCCGACAAACGCTGAATCGCGATTAATTCCGATCCGCCCATATCGGCCAATGCCAGCATCATCAAATTTCCCAATGTGTGACCAGACAAACCTTCGCCTTTGGCAAAACGATACGTAAATAATTCGCGCAATAATTGATTATCGGTTTCCGCGAGCGCAATAATTGATTTACGGACATCAGACAGTGGCAACAAACCAAATTCATCGCGCACCACTGCGTTACTGCCACCATCATCAGTCATGCTTACAATAACGCTCAATTCCATATCAGAATATTTTTTTAATCCGGAGAGAACAGGAACCGTGCCTGTTCCTCCACCGATAACCACTATTTTTTTCATAAAAAATTATTCAACCGTAACCGATTTAGCTAAATTCCGCGGCCGATCCACGTCTTTACCCAAAATGACCGCCATGTGATACGCGAATAATTGCAACGGAATGGTATTTATTAACGGCTCCAATAATTCCATTGTTTCCGGAACATAAATCACA
The DNA here is from genome assembly GCA_001782805.1 of Candidatus Magasanikbacteria bacterium RIFCSPHIGHO2_01_FULL_41_23. Taxonomy (GTDB): domain Bacteria; phylum Patescibacteriota; class Patescibacteriia; order Magasanikbacterales; family UBA922; genus 2-12-FULL-41-16. Next base: position 93,535 of record MFPT01000004.1, read on the forward strand.
TCATCCGCCAGTTCCAGTGCGCGATCGTCGCCCTTTGTAGCCAATAAAATCACTTTCGCGCCACGCGCCCGCACTTCTTCCACATTGCTGCGCATTTTTTCATACAATTGATTTTTGGTCATAATCGCGAACACAGGAAATTCCGGACACAACAATGCTAATGGCCCATGTTTCATTTCTCCGCCAGGGAATGCTTCGCTGTGAATATAAGAAATTTCTTTTAGCTTTAGTGACCCTTCCAACGCCACGGAAAAATTAATGCCGCGTCCCAAAAACATCATATTGTGATAGTCGGAATATTTTTGCGCGACTTTTTTAATCTCTTCACTTAATTCCAAAGTCTCTTTCATTTTTTGCGCCACTTCACGCAAAGCATCAACAACACGCAAGCCAGTCGCGAGCGATAACCGACGTAAACGACCAAATTGCAAAGCATATAAAATCAAAACCGCGATCATATTAGTATACGCTTTAGTGGAAGCGACAGCTAATTCCGGGCCGGCATGAATGTAAGTACCACCATCCGTTTCGCGCGCAATAGTTGAACCAACCGCGTTCACAATTCCCCGCACCACTGCGCCGCGACGTTTCGCTTCACGCACTGCGGCCAAAGTATCAGCTGTTTCTCCTGATTGAGAAATGGCAAAAACTAATGTGTGATTGTCAATGACCGGATCGCGATACCGAAACTCACTGGCCACATCAACTTCGGCCGGAATTCCCGCCAAACGTTCAAACGCGTATTTCCCGGCCATAGCCGCGTATGATGTTGTGCCGCAGCCGATAAAAATAACCCGATTAATATCGCGTATTTGATTATCCGTTAAATTAATTCCCCCCAAACGCGCCGTGCCATCGATGATATTATAGCGACCACGAATCGCGTCTTGAAAAACCGTGGGCTGATCATAAATTTCTTTAAGCATAAAATGCGCGAAGCCTTGTTTTTCCGCCTGCGCTTCATCCCAATCAATTTTCTCCACGCGCTTCTGTATATGTTCATGGCGCACATTAAACGTTTTAATTGTCTCACGACTGACTTCGGCGATTTCACCATCATCCAAAAAAACCACTTGATTGGTATAAGCTAAAATCGGCGTGGCATCGCTGGCAATATAATGTTCATTTTCACCAACTCCAATGACGAGCGGACTACCCATTCTCGCTGCGATCAATTTGTCGGGATGATCAGCATGCGTCACTACTAATCCATATGTTCCTCGCACCTGCGCGAGCGCAGTTTCCACTGCCTGACGCAAATCACCGGAATAATATTTTCCAATCAAATGCACCAACACTTCGGTATCAGTTTGCGAAACAAATGATACATCGAGTAATTGATTTTTTAATTCGCGATAATTTTCAATAATACCATTATGCACAATCATCAATTTCCCATTTAAAGCGCTGTGCGGATGCGCGTTGGCTTCAGTCACTCCACCATGCGTGGCCCAACGCGTGTGTGCGATCCCCATCGTCCCCAACAATTCCTGATCTTTTAGTTTTTCCGATAAAATATCAATTTTACCCATGGTTTTCACGCGATTCAATCCGCCATTATTTAAAATCGCCACGCCCGCGCTGTCATAACCGCGATATTCCAAACGACGCAATCCGCGCAACAAAATCGGCAAGGCCGGTTCTTTTCCAATATAAGCAATTATTCCGCACATATTTTAAGAAATTAAAGAATACTTTTTGCCTAGACTGGCAAACGTCGCTACCAATTGATCAATTTGTTCATGCGTATGTGCCGCGGAAATTTGCACGCGAATACGCGCTTTGCCCATGGGTACAACCGGATAACTAAATCCAATTACATAAATTCCTTGTGCCAACATTTCGCGGGCAATATCACTGGCAACTTTTCCGTCGCCAATCATCACAGGCACAATCGGGTGAACATCTTGAGGCACCGTAAATCCGGCCACAATCATTTTAGCGCGGAAATAATTCGTGTTATCCCAAATCTGCGCGCGCAATTCCGGATGAGCTTCAATGAAATCCAAGACAAACATTGTCGTCGCGGCGATTACCGGAGGCACAGTGTTGGTAAATAATGTGGTACGCGCACGTTGGTGAAACAAATCAATAATATCTTTTTGCCCGGCAATACAACCACCATTCGCTCCGCCCAGCGCTTTACCAAAAGTAGTGGTAATCAAATCCACTCGATCAATTACTCCGCAGGCCTCCACTGCACCTCGACCAGTTTCACCCATAAATCCAGTCGCGTGCGAATCATCCACCACCACATACGCATTATATTTTTCCGCCAAATCACAAATTTCTTTGAGGGGCGCGATGTGCCCATCCATGCTAAACACGCCATCGCTCACCACACAGCGCAATCTTTTTTCTTGCGTGAATTTTAATTTTTCTTCCAAGTCAGCTAGATCGCGATGTTTAAACACGTGGCGCTCGGCTTTGCACAAACGAATCCCGTCGACAATACTGGCATGATTCAATTCATCAGAAATCACTGCGTCAGCATCAGTCAAAAGCGTGGCAAACACGGCCTCATTTGCATCCCAACACGACGTAAAAATTATCGCATCATCCTTATGCAAAAATTCCGCAATCTTTTTTTCCAATTCTTTGTGAACAGTTTGCGTACCACAGATAAATCGAACTGATGACAAACCATATCCGTATTTGTCCAACGCGTTTTTGGCATATTCCACCAATTCTTCACGGCCAGACAAACCCAAATAATTATTGGCGCAAAAATTCAAAACTTCTTTCCCATTCACACGCACATTGGTGCCCTGACGCGATTCCAAAACCCGATGTTCTTTGTACAGCCCAGCCGATTGAATTTCCGCAAGTGTTTGTTGGACAATTTTTTCTAAGTTTTGATTCATATAAAATTATTTTTGGATAGCAAAAACCAACTTGGGATGTTCATTCATTTTTGCTTCAACCAATTCCGATGAAAATTCAGACAACGGAATAATTGTGCCATTACCTTGTTTCATAATCACATTCCACATTGCGTCTTGAATTCCATTGGTTTTATCAGACAGGACACGCTGCGCAATCTGCCAAGTCTTAAAAATTTGTCGGCCAATAATATTATGCAAAGTAAAACCTTTAACAATCATACGAGAAAAATGAGGAATCGTAAAATCACCATCTTTGATACCAAATAAAATAATTTGGCCACCAAATCGCGTGGCTTCAATGCAATTATTTACTGACGAATTAAATCCAGCCATTTCCAAACTTACATCAACGCCTTTGTCATACGTAAGTTCCTGAATTTTTTTAATTACTCCAGCGTCAGCATCATACAAATTTGTTTTTGCCAAACTAGGATCAATCTGAATAGTTTCGTGCGCACCAAGTTGTTTAGCTAAAGCCAAGTTGGCCGGATTAACATCGACCGCAATAATTTTTGAAGCGCCAAAATGCCGCGCCAATAAAATCGCAAACATGCCAATCTGTCCTGCGCCGAAAATCGCCACGCGAGCGCCGCGCACATCCACTTTTGTCAAAGCGTGCACGGCATTGCCAAATGGATCAAAGAGCGCGCAGATTTCCGGACGAATGCGATTAAAATCCACGGCCCACAAATTTTTGGCCGGAATTTTGACATATTCCGCATAAATTCCATCCGTACTAATTCCCAAAATCGCTTGATCCTGACACACTTCTTCTTCACCCAAACGACACTGATAGCATTTGCCACACGTAACATGCGAATCGCCCGACACATTACTCCCAATGTGAATGTCATAATAAGTTGATTCCACAAGCGAGCCGGCCGCGACCACTTCGCCCACAAATTCATGCCCCAAAATCCGCAAAGTTTTGTTTTGTTTTGCCAATGCGCCCGCAAACATTTCGGTAAAAGCGACGCGTGTCCAAATACCGCGATCAGAGCCACACATGCCAGCGTATTTTACTTTCACAATGACCGACAAAGCGTCGACAGGATTATTGGTTTCATCCAATTCCGGCATGGCAATTTGGCGCTTGATAAATCCGCGCGAAGTTGTCCAGCCGTCGGTTTTAATATCGAGAGTAAGAGCGCTGATCATAAATAATAATTATTTTTTTATAGTAAAATTTCCGCTGTTTTCAAATCAGCTTGGGAATTAATCCCCACAGCTTCTTGTGGTTCAATGCTAATCGAGGAAATTTTAGCGCCTTGTTCAATTGCCAATTGAATTAAATCAGTCAAATAATATTCTTGTTGCGCATTATTATTTTTTAAAGTTTTAATATTGTCCCATAACCAATCACTTTTAAAACAATAAACGCACGGATTTAATTCCGTAATATTCAATTCTTCCGGTGTACAATCTTTTTTCTCAATGCTCCGTACAATGTGTCCATCAGCGCCACGAATTACTCGGCCAAATGTCAAAAACGCCGCACGCCAATCAGAAAAATCAGGAACAGTAACCGTCATCATAGTGATAGTATTATTACGTTCAATATGTCTCTCTACCAATCGTCTGACCGAATCACCGGATATAAATGGCATATCACCGTATAAAATCACAATGTTGCTCACTTCACTGCGCAATTGTTGTTCGGCAACAGCCACCGCGTGTCCGGTTCCCAATCGTTCAACTTGCACCGCATAATCGGCACGCTTGCCTAAAAAATTCTGCACTGACGGATCGTCATTACAAACAATTACGGTCGGCTTGCGATCAAACTGGACTTTTTCGACTGTACTGACTACATAATCAATTAACGGCTTACCGTGCAACAAGTGCATGACTTTGAGCATTGTGCTATTCATACGCCTGCCCAAACCAGCGGCCAAAATAATCGCGCCGATAGTTTTTTTATTTTGTTCATTCATATTTTTTGATATAAATTGTTTTGTATATGTTGGGCAATTTCCGTCAAATTATCAAAAAAGGGCAGGCCACTCGTTTCATAATCTGACAATGAAAATTTTGGTGACACTTTTAATACCGCACGAATTGAAGGATGTTCAGTTATAATTTCTTTTGCTTCGTTTATTTTATCATTAACCAGCCAGCCACTGATAGTCGTCGCGTTGGCTAATTCATTAATTACACGAATTTTGGAATCCGAGATCATAAATAATCGATCAAAATAATCATGAATGCCGCAAGCGCGCACTTTGGCTTCTTGAAAATCAGAGTCACCTAAACTTAACAAAATTAACGGCTGTTGACATTTTTTCAGCGTATTAAGAAAATAAATTGCATCAGAAAAAAGCCATTGTTGGCAATTCTCGGTTATTTTTTTAAAAAACGCAAGGATTTCATCATACACAAAGCCATTCTCGAACAATATTTTGGCATGAACTTTATCGCTATATACCATATATCCATTTTCATTGATGCGTGCCCGAGAATAGGTTTCATTCCACAATTCAGTTGATACACCAATGGCAAGCGCGGCTTCACAACGCGCTCGGTGAAAAGCCTGTGTGTCAAAAAGCGTATCGTCAAAATCAATTAAAAACATATTACAAAGTTTTCCATAACGCATCGAAAATATGCACTTGGGTTTCGTACACGCCATCATTTTCAATCACAACACCAACCGCTTCATTCTGAACATTCAGAGAAATATATGCGGCCTTGCTTGGATACAAAATAATATACGTTGGTTTAGTTTCCGGCGCAGACAGCCATTTGCGTTCATCAAGTCCGCGCAATTCTCCACCTTCTCCCAACGCAATGACGCGTACCGAAATATTTTTGGCCACACGCACATCACTAAACGTAGAAAAATTCGCGTACAAATGATCGCGAATTCCTTCGGTAGAATATGCTCGATACTTAGGTTCTTGGCTTTGTTCGCAGGTAAGAAGTACGTCATTTAAAATAGCCGGCAATTCAATTGATGAAAAATAACGAGCAATCGGCCTATCTCCGCCGCGATTATACAAAGCTTCCAATTCCGGTACTGAACGCTCTAATTCCAGACTTGCTTGTTCTAAATTATGCGTCTCTTCTTTTATTAGACTGCGTAACCGTGCCGGCGATTCGGCCACAAAATGTTGTTTGGATTTTTTTTCATAAAAAGAAACTAAGCCACGATCACCAAGCCATTTGAGCGAATCATACGTTGAACCTCTATTTAATCCGCAAAATTCCGCCAAGTTGCGCACTGAACTGGGACCAAGTTGAAGAATGCCCATATAGACTTGGGCGGTCTTGTCAGAAAAGCCTATTTTCTTTAATAATTCATTTTTCATATTTTTAGCTTATTTTAGATAATATCATAAACAAAAAAACTGTCAAGTTTTTACTGACAGCTTTTTATTATGATATGACGATCCTATTCCCCAAAATATTCGCCTTTACTGGCCAAACCATTCATTTTTGCCCTTTTATAGAATTCAGCTTGAGCCGCTGTTATATTTTCCGATTTTCCACCCCATGTTTTTAAAACAGAAGTCTGCAAAGCCCGACCATACGAAAAGCTCAACACCCATGGCGTATTATCCTGCGCAGATGTATCACCTTTCATGGCATTAATCGCCTGCAAATTGGCCGTCGCCTCAACTTCACTTTGACCGCCGGACAAAAATACAATTCCGGGAACTTGGGCCGAAACATTTTCGTGCAAACATTGCAAAGTCAATCGCGCAATTTCTTCGGCAGAACTTTTGATCGATTCACTGCCCGCAATCACCATGTTTGGTTTGAGCAAAATTCCCGGCAGATAAACACCGGCCTCATTTAATTTAGCAAAAACTGTTTTTAAGACTTGGCTCGTAACTTCGTAGCAGCGTTCAATCGTATGTCCGCCATCCATTAAAACTTCCGGCTCGACAATCGGCACAATATTATTTTGCTGACACAACAAGGCATACTGAGCCAATTGCTCAGCATTTTTTTCTATACATAACTCAGTGGGAATTCCCTCGCCGATTGTTATTACTGCTCGCCATTTGGCAAATTTGGCAGCAAAACCAGCATATTGTTTCAATCGTTCATCCAATCCCTCTAAACCTTTGGTAACCAGCTCCAAGAGAGATTCGGACATCGGTTCAGTACCAAGATCAACTTTAATTCCCGGAAGAATTCCTTTTTTTTCTAAAACAGAAACAAAAGTATGGCCATCATTCGCCCGCTGTTTTATGGTTTCATCAAATAAAATCACGCCGCTAATAAATTCTTCAATTCCTGAAGTCGTAAACAATAATTCGCGATACGCGCGACGATTATCTTCGGTTGATTCCACATTAATTTTCGCGAAACGCTTGGTAATGGTTCCGGTACTTTCATCCGCAGCCAAAATTCCTTTTCCCGGAGCAACTAATTGTCGCGCAATTGATTCTAATAATTCTTTGTTCATACTTAATTTAAAATAAAAATTCACTATTCTGTTCATTCGGTTGTCACCATATCAGTCATCGCCGCTCGCTCGCAGATGGATTCAGTGAATGGCTCACTCACTACATTGTCCGCTCGGCTTTGATTATATATAGTATAGATTCAGCCTCGCGTCCAAACGTGCGCTGACTGACATGAATGCCAACCTCACTAATGCAACAGCGAAACATTCGATATACTGAATAAGCAAACTGGAACTGAATCCTCTTTTTCTGAAAGCTGAGTATATTGACTTACTGAGAATGCATAATCCGTCAGACTATCAGTTGAAAAAAAGAGGATCAGTGAAGTTTGCTTAAGACTTAGAAAACGAGGCTTGACTAAGTCTTACGAAAAAAATTATTCATTAACAATATTATTTCCTCCGATGCCATGTTTCCAAATATCGCACTGTTCCAGTTTTCACGCGCATCACTACCGAATGCGTAATACAATAATCTGTAGTATACCGTACACCTTTAAGCATCGGCCCGTCAATGACACCAGTCGCAGTAAATGTAATATCATTACCAGACACTAAATCTTCAGTCGTATATATTTTATTAAAATCAATAATTCCCATTCCACGCAATTCATCTTCCTGCGCTGAATTTTTTGGTTTCAACTGCGCCTGAAATTCACCACCCAAACATTTAATCGCCGCGCTCGCGAGCACTGCCTCTGCGCTTGCTCCAATACCCATCAGCAAATCAATGCCTGAATCAGGCAATGATGGTGCAATCGCGCCGGCCACATCGCCGTCAGTAATTAAACGCACGCGAGCGCCAGCCTGGCGAATTTGAGTTATCAAATCTTCGTGACGCGGACGATCAAGCACCATTACAACCATTTCTGAAACTTTTTTGCCTAGTTTATTGGCCGCGCGTATAATGTTATTTTCCGGACTGTCCAACAAATTAATAACATCTTTTGTCGCTGGACCGCCAGCGATTTTATTCATATACATATCCGGCGCCCGAAATAATGTTCCGCGCAATCCAGTCGCAATTACCGAAATCGCATTCGGCGTACCATTGGCAACGCTATTCGTGCATTCCAAAGGATCAACCGCAATATCAAGTGCCACACCTTGGCCAGTTCCAACTAACTCATCAACAAATAATTCCGGCGCTTCATCTTTTTTTCCTTCACCAATCGCAATGATACCATTAAATTCCACACTGGAAAATCGCGCGCGCATTTCATCAACCGCGGCTTTATCCGCGGCAATTTTATCACCACGCCCCATCCATTTGGCCGCGGCAATTGCCCCGGCTTCGGTAACTCGAACAAATTCCAAAGCTAAATTACGATCCATATTTATGTTCGGCCATTTAAAACCGCATCCCAAATTTCTTCCACTTCATCTTCCAGATTCACATCGTCGGCATGATCCAAATACCACTGACCAAACGCGACTTGAAGTTCACCAAAATCAGAAGCATTGCTGACTGCGTCTTCTAACAACGCATATTTTTCTTCATGCGTGCGAGCCATACTTTCTTCAATTTCTTCAAACAAGCCGCGCATGTGACCGAGTAAATTATTTTTTACTAATTCAAATTGTTCTTCATGCATAAAAAAATTAATTCAAAAATGTAATATCAATGCAAAATATACCACAGTTATTTTTTATTGCAATGCCATATGCTGTGGACAATTGCTTTACAGACAAATTCAACCTATTTATACTATAAACAATATGCCGATAACTCTCATTTCGTGGAATGTCAACGGTCTGCGCGCGGCTCTTAAAAAAAATTTTGAAGGATTTTTGGCTACGCAAAATCCGGATATTATCTGTTTGCAAGAAACCAAAGCCGAAGATCACCAAATTGAAGCTGATTTTTTGGGATACGATAAATTTTGGTGTTCATCGGAAATCAAAAAAGGATATTCTGGTACGGCAATTTTAACAAAAATAAAACCAATAAATGTCACGTGCAATTTCCCTGACGCAATTGCGAAAAAATATAATTTAATTGATTCTCTCAAAAGAGACGCTAATCGTGAAGGAAGAATTTTGACTATTGAATTTGACAAATTTTTTTTGGTAAATGTATACACGCCCAATGCCAAAGAAGATTTATCACGACTATCATTTCGTTTTGAACAATGGGATCCGGCATTTTTGGAATACACAAAATCCTTAGAAAAAAATAAATCGGTTATTATCTGCGGCGATTTAAATGTGGCCCACCAAGAAATTGATTTGGCACGACCAAAAGAAAATGTTGGTAAACATGGTTTTACCAATGAAGAACGGGCCGGATTTGATAAATTCATTAAGACCGGTTTTGTGGATACATTACGTGCCCAATATCCGAATAAACCAGAATTGTACACTTGGTGGTCGAACTGGGGCAATGCGCGAGAACGCAATGTCGGTTGGCGCATTGATTATTTTTTAATGAGCGTAAAACTAAAAAAACAAATCACTGACGCATTTATACTTCCCCATGTCATGGGATCTGATCATTGTCCGGTAGGAATTACACTGGATTTGTAATTTTTAAAAAAACCACAGAAATAAAAAAGATCCAAATCTTGGCGGCGACCTACTCTTGCCTTGCGACTACCATCGGCGCTGACGGGCTTAACTTCCGTGTTCGGGATGGGAACGGGTGTACCCCCGACGCAAAAACCACCAAGATTTGAATCTCTTTTATCCCGCCGAAGTCCGAAGGACAAAGGCGGGGTTTTGTTTAGGATTTGGGTAATTAAAGCCCTGTACGGGCTTGAAAAGCACAACTAAGTGCTTCTGTAGTGTTGGGTCAATTAGTACGCCTCGGCATACACCTAGCGCCTATCAATCTGGTCGTCTACCAGAGACCTCATAACGAATATTAATCTTAAGAACGGCTTCGCACTTAGATGCTTTCAGCGCTTATCCGTGCCGAACTTAGCTACCCAGCTATGCCTTGCGGACAACTGGCACACCAGAGGTTCGTCAATCCCGGTCCTCTCGTACTAGGGATTGGTTCTCTCAATATTCAACGCCCACAGCAGATAGGAGACCGAACTGTCTCACGACGTTCTGAACCCAGCTCGCGTACCGCTTTAATTGGCGAACAGCCAAACCCTTGGGACCTTCTCCAGCCCCAGGATGCGATGAGCCGACATCGTACTTTGTTCCACAGTTTCTTGTGGCGTAGACTATATCTTCTTCTTGCTCTGGATGGTAGCGGATGCCGACAAGTCGGCACGTGATCCGCGTAATCTCAGTTTGACTGTGCAAGAGTCGGCGTGTTGTCTCTCCTGATCATTAATCAGGAAAAACCTCCCCTTTCGGGTCAGTCGTTACGGGGTTATCCCGACATTGTCGGGAAACTTCCCACGGTATTGCCGGGTGATTGTGGGTCAATCACTGACGGGTTCACCGTTATAAGCCGAATTTGTGTCTCTTAATCTATCTAAATTTAAAATTTTAACGAAAAGAATTGGGATAAACATTACTGTTTGTGCACCCCGATATGTTAAGGTGCCAAACCGCGCCGTCGCTGTGGACGCTTGGGCGCGATCAGCCTGTTATCCCCGGAGTAGCTTTTATCCGTTGAGCTTCCGCCGTCCTATATCGTACGGTCGGATCACTAACTTCCGCTTTCGCGACTGATCGGGTGGTAGCCCTTTCAGTAAAGCTGGCTTTTGCGTTTGCACGTCCAGTCCGATTTCCATCCGGACTAAGCCAACCTTTGTAAACGCCTCCGTTACATTTTGGGAGGCAACCGCCCCAGTTAAACTACCCATCAGATACTGTCTCTCTATCCTGATTCAAGGACAAAGATTAGATACATCGCTACGCAAGGGTGGTATCTCACTGACTCCCGACTTTCGTCGGGATCCCACCTATGCTGAACAAGCGAAGCAATGCACCAATATCAAACTATAGTAAAGCTTCACGGGGTCTTTTCGTCTAGTTGCGGGTATGTCGCATCTTCACGACACTTGCATTTTCGCCGAGTACATCGTCAAGACAGTCCACTCATCATTATGCCATTCGTGCGGGTCGGAACTCCAAATTGTGTTAACTCCGCGTTCCCACGGAGATCAGACTATACTTTCATCTTACTCACAATCTTTAGGAGATTTCCCTTATCATATTGTCTTGCGCCCATATTATTCATAGAGTACGCAACGTCAATAATTTTACAAATTCCGTTTTGGGAAAGGTGGATACGCTGTTTCATTAACTCGCAAACTAATTTAAACTGTTCAAAATCTGAACGTTTAGAAGTTCGGATTGGAAACAAGTTAAAGTGCGGGATAATCTTTTTTACAAGATCAGCCAAACTTCTGACTTCGTACTTCCATGTTCTGTCGCGTTTATTAAAACGAATTGTTCCGCAGTTAAAAAACCGCTGAATTTCTTTAAGAATGTTTTTACTTCTCTCATGTTGACTGACTGTAAAAGCCGGTCTAACTTCAAGTCCTATTTTCATTCTTGTCCGTTCTGAAAACGAAACCAGAAAACTGCCTTCACCATCGATGAAACCTGTTATATAAGAGTCAATTTCCATAGACGTGTTTTTTTAGTAAGAGCCAACGTGTTAGCTCGCAGTTACCTGCGGCTCTCCCCTTTCGGGTCAGTCGTTACGGGGTCATGATATTAATTAATATCAGTGGACTTCCCACGGTATTGCCCATTCAGTTAAGAATTAGGGTTTCACCGTTATGAGTTGGAATACTGGTATCGCATCACTGCAATACTCGGGCAAGTTATTTTCCGACCGGAAAATGGTTTACCCGACAAGGAATTTCGCTACCTTAGGACGGTTATAGTTACCGCCGGCGTTCATCAGCGCTTCAGCTCAAGGCTGCCTCTAATAAATTAGAATGACCTCTCCCTTTAACGTTCTGACACTGGCCAGGCATCGCCCTCTATACGTCCTCTTGCGAGTTAGCAGAGAGCTGTGTTTTTGATAAACAGTTGCAAGTGGTGTTTTGTTGATCCCGACTTTCGTCGGAAAGGCCTTATCCCGAAGTTACGGCCGTTGTTTTGCCTAGTTCCTTAACGATGTTTATCTCGTTCGCCTTAGTCTACTCGACTCACCCACCTGTGTCGGTTTACGGTACGATTTGATAAAGCCTAGCGTTATTACACATTTCTCGGCATCACATCTCCATGAATTGTCCAACTTTGCAGTCGGTCTCTCCCTTTCGGGACGAACAATGCCTGTTTCGCTCATAGTTTAATGATACGGATGTAATAACAAACTTTACCAAGTGCAGAAATATTAATCTGCTCTTCCATCGGTTACCCTAGCATTGCTAGGCTGGCCTTAGGATCGACTAACCCAGGGACGATTCTCGTGGCCCTGGAAACCTTGGGTTTACGGCGTGAAGGACTCTCACCTTCATATGTGCTACTTGTGCCTACATTCTCTCTTCTGAACGCTCCACACCACCTCACGGTGTATGCTTCGCAGCAGTTCAGAATGCTCCTCTACCATCCCGACATAGTCGGGATCCGCAGTTTCGGTACAATACTTAGCCCCGATACATTTTCGGCGCGAAAACTCTTGACCAGTGAGCTATTACGCTATCTTTAAATGATGGCTGCTTCTAAGCCAACATCCTGGTTGTTAGAGAATTGACACCACCTTTTACACTTAGTATTGATTTAGGGACCTTAACTGGCGGTCTGGGCTGTTTCCCTTTTGACCAATGCAGCTTAGCCCGCATGGTCTGACTTGTATACTATAATCCCCGGCATTCGGAGTTTGATTAAAACTGGTATCCCGAAGGACCCAAGTTTCATCCAGTGCTCTACCACCGGAGGGATCATACACAGCTAGTCCAAAAACTATTTCGAGGAGAACCAGCTATTACCGAGTTCGATAAGAATTTCTCTCCTATCCACAACTCATCCCCTTGTGTTGCACAGCAAGTGGGTTCGGACCTCCTCCCGACTCTCGTCGGGACTCATCCTGGTCATGGATTGCTCACCCGGTTTCGGGTCTACTGTTTGCGACTAATTTCCCACAATAAAGTGGAAAAACGCCGATTAAGACTTGGTTTCCCTGCGGCTACACCCCATAAGGGTTTAACCTTGCCACAAAACAGTAAGTCGTAGGCTCATTCTTCAATAGGAATACCGTCACCCCTCGACTCGTCGCTATGCTCCTCGCTCGGGGCAAGTCCGTTTTATTTAACTAACGGGACTTGTCCTGAGTGAGACGCGCAGCGTCGAATCGAAGGACTCCGGCTCATTGTAAGCGCATGGTTTCAGGATCTATTTCACCGCCCTCACCGGGCTACTTTTCACCTTTCCCTCACGGTACTAGTTCACTATCGATCACTGTTAGTATTTAGCCTTATCCCATAGTCGGGACTGTTTCCGACGGAATTTCACGTGTTCCGCCGTACTCAAGATAAAAGGCTTCCGCAAACAGATATATTTCACCTACAGGACTATCACCTTCTTTGGTGCTCCGTTCCAGGAGTCTTTGATTATATATTGATTTGTCGGATCAGTTTTATTAGGAAACTGTAGCCTAATTCTTACTACGCTTATACTACAACGGCCTACCCTTTAAAGTACCGCGTCTAAAAAAGTCAAAGACTCGTTTGTTCTCGATACTAACATAGTATAAGTTTGGGCTTTGTCCCCGTTCGCTCGCCACTACTAAGGGAATCATACACGCAGAACTCACGCGAAGTCGATCCGCCCCGACTCGTTCGTTCCCGACAGAAAGTCGGGACAAGCGGGACGAGATGGCGTTCACGTGAGATCAACGTTTGGTATTTTATTTTCCTCTGGGTACTGAGATGTTTCACTTCCCCAGGTTAACTCCGGACACTTATGTATTAGGTGTGCGGTACTCCCGACAAAAGTCGGGAATGGGTTCCCCCATTCGGAAATCTCCGGATCAAAGGTTGCTTATCACCTCCCCGAAGCTTATCGCAGATTGCTACGTCCTTCATCGTCTAACAGTGTCAAGGCATCCACCTTGCGCTCTTTTACACTACAGAAGCACACAATTGTGCTTCTTTTTTTACCCATACCCTAAATTGTAAGGATCAGTCAGTGATTCGCAATAATCTTTCTATCACACGGTTCGGCACAATTTTTTATGCGGATTCGTGTGGAAAAAAACAACCGCTTTCCAAGCGGCCGACATCAATACAATGTTGGTTGCTAGCTTGGAAACTCTTCAGTGATAAAGTTTTTAAACATGTATGTTTTATTGGCTTTATCCAGAGGTCCAAACTAAGTTGGGACATGGTTTTTAAGACGTGGGGTCATTTTATAGGAAAGCAACAGTGCTGTCAATAGAGGTTTTGGGGGGTGAAATGTGGATAACTCACAGTGAAAATTGAAAAAAATTACAAACTTTTAAAATAATTGCGTAAGATATCCTCAACTCCAGTCGCTTTCATAATGGCTGATGCAGATAGATGAGCCAGATATTCATCACGGGCTGGAGCGGAATATAGTACTGTATATATTTCCGGAAGCATCACGGTCATCATATCCATCAGAGTAACTTGTTTGGATAATTTTAAATATTTTTCAAAACTCGTGTCCCGACGATCCAAATACATATCAATGCCGGTTGCCGGAATCAATCCACAATTATCACAAATCTCTTGATAAGATAAAACCACACCACCACCGGATAATTCCATAGTTTGTACCGGCTCAATCGCATCGATTTCAACCCCTTCACCGATTTCCCGCAAATAACTTTGCCAAGCTTTTTTTATCACAGTCAAATCATGTACTTGACTAAAACCGCCCAAACATTTAAGGCCATAGTAAAACGCGGTTATGATATAACACAAAAACATATTGGGGAAAATTTTCTCCTTAAGCAAAGCATCTTCAATTGCTTCGGGTGTAAACGGAAGGAAAATTTTAGCTTTTTCCGAAACCAAATGACCATTGATTAATTCCAATTCCACCCGCCGTAATTTTTCATCAAGTCCCCAAAAAAAATACGTTCCCCATTTATTTTCCAAAGAAAATGAACCGGCCAATCCATTAAAATACTGTTTAGCGAACTGCTGACAATTGGCATCAAACAAAGTTCGGTATATTAATGAATCATGATTTTTTAAATGAAAACGAGTCAATAATTCAGTAATTATTTTTTCAATCTCAATATAAATCAGATCTGCGGGCGCGCCATATTTACCTTCACCCGGTTTTGTTTGCGCGGTATGAAAAAATTTCGGCCAGATGGAATAATTGATTTTGGTTATTTGTTCGGATAATTTTTTGCACTTTAAAATTTCCGGAATGGCAATATTTTTATGAATAAAATCTTTTAATTCATTCGCGCGTTCAACTGATAATTCTCCTTTAGTAATACTGTTATTTAAATACTCATACGATCGATCAATATCACTTTGATCAAAACTGCGCGTGGCATATACCACGCTCATTTTATTTTTATCCGGCAAAAAAGGAAGACGAATCATTTCTTCCACCTCGGATTTACCATGCAACAAAATACCGCGCGGATACGCGGAAGCATTATTTAAGGATACACTGGCAAAAGAGAATACGGGAATGTACTTTAAAATTTCATTTTGGGCTTCTGATAAAGGCAAGGCAGTGGTTATATTGGAATTAATCCAATACGGATGATCTACAATTCCATGATGATCGGTTGTGGAAACAAAAGGAAACTTTTCTAATTGAGTAATTAATTCATCGGCCACTGTTTTGTTCAAGCGAGCAGTCACCATTTCATGGACAACCACATATAATTCTCCCCGACGATTTTCCAAGTAAACCGGCAAAGAATTTATGTCCAAAAAATCTTTGGCATAATCTGACAGTGAGTCAGTGCCATGACGATCCAAAATTCCACCGAAAATTGGACGCTTCGCCCAAATCGCGGATTTTATTTTACCAACGTCTTCCAAAAGACTTGATTCAGACATAAAAGTTAAGACGGGCGATAGTATAATATTTTTTGATTGATTCGTCAAAGCCTTTATTTTCTCACCACTTATTTCCAAAAAATGAAAAGCAGTGGTGGGACCCTGATCGCGCGCTTCGTGCGAACAATCAGGATAATTGGCGGGCGACCCCTTCCACAGTGATGCGGTTGGGGTCATTTGGTAGGATTGGTCACGAGCCGAGCAGCTCGCGCGCCATGCGGTGGGCATCGGCGTTGCCCCAGACCGCGACGTACTCGCCGTCGTCGCTCCGCACGTTCTTGAGGAGAGAGTGACAGCCGCCTCCGGCGCCCTGGTACTTCGTGTTCTCTGCGGCCGAGCCGAAGTTGAAGTGCCACGGCTCGTTCACATAGAACGTCGCGCCGACGGCGATCATGGAGTCTGTAAAATACTTT
>MFPT01000005.1 GCA_001782805.1 Candidatus Magasanikbacteria bacterium RIFCSPHIGHO2_01_FULL_41_23
TATTCCCTGACCGATTGAACCTTATGTAAACAAAAAAACCGTGCTTATGCACAGCCATTTACACAAAAGTATTGACACACTCTCTCCTGGGTGAAATCAAAGGAGATTTTTTTTACCAAATTATCCACATTTTTTTATAATCCCCTGAATTGCGTCAACCTCAACCAAATCTCCATCTTTGAAAATATGCGTGGCATATTTTGTTCCAATAATACAAGGCTTTTTTAATTCACGCGCCACAATGGCGGCGTGACACAAAACTCCGCCTTCATTAGTTACAAACGCTAATGCCCGCTTCATAATTGGCAAATAACTGGGATCAGTCATACCGGAAACAATAATTTCATTGTCCTGAAAATTATTCATATCTTGTCTTGTGCGAATAATTCGGACTTTGCCTGTGACTAGGCCGGGAAATGCCGTAATACCGTTTAGTTCAGTCAATTCTGTTATAACATCTTCCAGAGCATTCATGAGACCGAAAGAGTTAATTTTTTGAGTCGCCTGCTTTCCTTGTAACATTTCACTTTTTTCTCCTGATCCTTGACGATAAAAAAAACTATTTATTCTTTCCTTAAGTATTGCGGGTTCAGGTAATGAAGTTTTTTCCCTACAATAGGCCAGAAGTTCGTAACAGGTTAGATATTGAAGTTCCTGCGCCGAATATTCAGACAAAATATCTTGTGATAACCACAACGTATATTCCGGAATAAAATTCATTTCGCCGTTTTTATAAATCACTTCGCCGCGCAAACGGACTCGTGTTGCCCAATCAAGATAAGCCTGCTGTAATTCCGGTTTAAGTATGGAAACAAAATCAGCCGAATCCATGCCGGTATAAGCGATGGGAATAAGGATTTGATAATAATGAAAAAAATCCTGATAGGTTTTTAAATAATACTGTTTGGCAGGCAAAAATAATACTTTGTTCTCAAATTCACTGACTGATTGGGAAAATTGATTATACTCGCGATCAAAATCTATTTCTCCGCGATTGACTTTTTCCAAAAATAATTTACTGACTCGTTCACGATCACCCTCAACCTGAAAATGCCAATAAACTCCGTTTTGAACAACAGAAATCATTTCGACAAATGACCCGCCGTATTTTTCGGATAATACTTGGCCGACCATGGCATCAATTACCGCAGAAATTCCCAAGATCGTATATTCACGACGATGACGTTCATATTTTATTTTCATACTAGGTAATTAATCTCACAATTCCCTTGGTCGCGTCAACTTCAACCATATCACCATCCTTAAAAATTCTTGTCGCAATCTTCGTACCAATCAGACACGGAATTCCCAATTCACGCGAGACAATTGCGGCGTGTGAAGTTATTCCGCCTTGTTCAGTCACGATTGCTCCAGCTTTTTTCATGGCCGGAACAATATCCGGATCCGTGGCAATGGAAACCAAGATGTCACCTTGATTCATTTTGGCCATATCTTCGGCGCGAATAATAATTTTAACTTTTCCTTTGGCATAGCCGACACATCCCACTTCGCCTCGTAATTCAGAAATTCCTTCCACCACTTCGCTTTTTTCAAGTTCAGAAAAAATTTGATCGGCTTCTGCGCCAGTCCAAACAGTATCAATATTCGCATCCGCATACCAGACGCATCGTTTAGTGCGTCTTTGTAATTCATCACTCATATTTTTATCTTCCAAAAGAATTTGCTTCATTTCCACTGGTAAAGCAAAACGAACTTGTTTTTCGGTTAGAAACATCCTTCTAGCGATCTCTTTTAAAATAGCGGACATATGATGAACAGCCAAGAGTTGAGCATAGCGACGATAAATTTTTGTAATCATGAAATCACCAAAGGCTTTACAGACATCTTTCCATTGACCTCGGATATCAAGTAAGAGAATCGTTTTTTCTTTTTCTTGTTTTGAACGTTCCAGTTCTTGATATTGTTTTTTTAAAATATCACTTGGCTCAATTCCGGTTGCAAAAATTTCTTTTATTTGGTTAACATAATCAGCTATGGTGTACTCACCGCTAACCCAAATATGTTTGGTGTAATAGTATTTAGCACGATGTGCCTCCAGTTTATTTTGGAATTCAATGGGTAATTGGTTAAAAATTTCTGTTTCGGTAGATGTTTCTATCATGGTGCGCGTTTCGTTATTTTCGGATAATTCAATGGCAATTTTTAATAATTCTTCCTGTTCAATAAATATGAGCGATTTTTCGGTTGGCTGGGTCAGTTTAACCAGCGTTGTATTTATGTCTGATTCAGAAACAGCTTTTGTCCGTAAATAATTCTTAAATCGTTTGGTTATATTATTATGAAACATGTCGGCCGCCACCGGAATCCAACACCAGGTATAATATTCGCTATGAATTTTTTGGTGAGTGGGATAAATATTCCAAATTTCGCTGTTACTTAATGATGATAAATTTTGCTGAGGAATTGTTTCGGAAAAAGCTCGCAGTTCATCAGCCACGCGAATAATATTTTGATTTACGGTTTGAGCGTAGCCCGGTTCTTCAATAATTTTTTTGGCAATGTGTTCGCCAACTTCATAACCATCATGCTCGCCAAAATAAAACCACAAATGATAACCTTCATAACGACACAAAATTCGTTCGTAGCCGCGGCCGGTATTAAGACCCGATGTTGTAACAAAAGTTTTTAACCAAACATTGGAAAAAAATAAATCAGCATTAGGAATGTCTTCGCCCAGCAGCCATGGATCGGTTTGGTAAAATTGTTTCAGCATATTATCAATCTAAAACTCAATCACCTGCTTTGGGTCAATCGGTTTTGGTTCAGGTTGAACAGACACGGCAACTATTGGAGGGACGGGAGGCCGTGGTACTGGTGTCGAAGACTTAATCGGTTCTGACAATCCTAAATTTAAAGGTGTAAAAGCCTCCTTGTTGATTTTTTCTTCCGGCGGTCGTGGATTTGGATTTGTTGGCTGAAGTTGACTGCTATTGCCACCGCCTTGTCCCCCGCCGCGTTTGCGACGACGACGTTTTTTCCCTGATCCCTGCTGACCGTTTAAATTAGTTGCACTATTAAAATTATTGATAACAGCCAACCGATTAGTAGATTGCGGAACTTGAGAATGAGACGAATTTTGTGATGGTGATGGAGTTTGTTTCGGAATAGGAGAAATTATATTTTCTTCCTCTGCTTCTGATTTTGGTAATAGATCATTTAATGAGACCGACGGGACTGGTTTATCAATTGGCGGTCGACTAACTATCGGTATTGTTTGCGAATTTTGGATTGATTGTCGTGGCGGAAAACGATTGGGGACAATACTTGGTTTTGGTGGAAGAATATTTTTAGGCGCTTCATCAGGCGTAATAATATCCTCATTATTCCCTTCATCATCCCCAGCAATCATACCACTCCAACGCATAATTTTATCTTCAATTGAGCTTCGTGTTTTGGAATAACGTTCACGCGACACGCGAATTACTTTTTCTTTGGATCCAGTTGGCGAGCCAATGGGCGGCATAGTCATGGCGCTAAACGGCTGGGACGCAACTCCATCGATCATTAGCTTTAAAAGAATCCGATATTTTGCCAGATTAACAATGTCTTCTTCGATAAAAACCGGTGCGAATTCCTTGGCCAATGCCTCAGCATCGCCCCCACCAACTCGGAACGAAACAATCGTTCCGACATTACCAAAAACCGCGGCCGCAACTACTTCATCCAATTGTAAAACATACTGATGCGCCATAATTAAACTTAAACGATATTTGCGCGCTTCCGACAAAATATTGGCAAAACTGGGACTGGCAAAATTTTGAAATTCATCAACGTATAAGAAAAAATCTTTGCGATCTGTTTCCGGCGTGTCAACACGTTCCATGGCCGCCAATTGGATTTTGGTGATCAGCATGCCGCCAAGCAAACGACTGTTATCCTCACCAATCCGTCCTTTGGATAAATTCATGATAAAAATTTTTTGACCATCCATTATTTCACGCACATTGATGGTGGACGTCACTTGAGCGACCATATTGCGAATGACTGAGGCTGACAAAAATTGGCCGATTTTGTTTTGAATCGGCGCGACCGCTTCTTGCGCGTAGCGATCATTGTAGCTGGCAAATTCAGTTTGCCAAAAGGCTTTCACTACCGGATCAGTCAATTGTTTGACAACTTTGCGACGATAATCCTTGTCTGACAGTAAACGATTAATTCCTAAGAGAGTTGAACCAGGACTATCAAGCAAAGCCAGAATAGTATTGTTTAAAATGTATTCCATGCGCGAACTCCAGACATCGGGCCAGATTTTTTTGAAAATTCCCATTAGTCCGGCCGCGATCAAATGTTTTTGTTCCTCTGTTTTGACTTCCAAGATATTAAAACCAATTGGATTATCCACGTCAGCCGGATTAAAATAAACCACGTCATTGATACGATTGGCTGGAATATAATCCAAGATTTTTTCCGCAAAATCGCCGTGCGGATCCACGATTCCCACACCGTGTCCTTTGTAAATATCATTCAACACCATGTTTTCCATGACTGTGGTTTTGCCCATGCCGGTTTTGCCAATCACATACATGTGACGGCGACGATCATCGGTTTTAATACCAAAACGACGCAATTGATTGCGAAAAAATGTCTGACCAAAAAGGCAAATGTCATCGTCATTGGTTGGCGCCGCACCTACTCGTGTTAAATGAAAATTTGGCATATCAAAGAGTATATCATTTTTTAACTATTTTGTTACATTTTTTATTCTAACTCGTAAGCAAACTCCATTTTCTAAATCTTAAGCAAACCTCATTCGTACTAACACGTAAGCAAAATTCGACGATATCCTTTTGTTCAACTGATAGTCTAACGGATTATGCATTCTCAGTAAGTCAATATACTCAGCTTTCAGCAAAAGTATATTCGTCTCCATTTTGCTTATCATTAAACCGAATGGATAGAATAATATTTTAGATTTTTACAAGTTCTTTTACAATCGCAACAATATTCTCCGGTTCAGCGGACGGCAAAATTTCATGTAATTTTTCTCCCAAATTTTTTATTCTGGTTTTGTCAACTAGCAGATCTTTAATAATTTTCGCCAAAAAATTGCCATCAGCCGTTTCTTCATCAACCAAAATAACGGCTCCAAAATGATGCAAAAGCTGAGCATTTTCCATTTGATGTCCCGGTTTAGGAATAACAATAACGGCTTTTTTGAGTGCGGCTAATTCTGACAAAGTACCAAAACCGCCTCGACAAATCACGACATCAGCGATTGCATAAGCTAATTTCATTTCCGCACCTAAAAATTGCTGAGTTTGGTAATATTCAGCGTACAATTTTTCCGCGTGAACAACTCTTTCGTGCGGTCGCTCTTTTCCTGACAAATGGATCATTTGACAATCTCCATCCAAATGCTGGATTGATTCAATAATTAATTCATTTATCCGCTGAGAGCCGGTTCCTCCGCCCGTGACTAAAACTACCGGAATATTTGATTTTAATTTAAAAAATTTTTGCGCTACATTTTTATCACCGGTACAAACATCGCTCCGGACTGGATTCCCCAGCCAAAAAGTTTTTGTTAACGGAAAATTTTTCGTTTGTTCTTTAAGAACAGTGGTTATTTTTTGGGCGATCGGAGTCATTAATTTATTGGCCAAGCCAATTTGCACGTCTTGTTGATGAATCCACGTTGGAATGCCCAAAATCCAAGCCGCGTAATGCACGGGAACAGACACAAATCCGCCAGCCGAAATACATAACGTTGGTTTTTCTTTTATCAGCAAAAAAAATGCTTGAAAAAAACCAAAAAAAATTTTAATCAAATCACTCATATTCCAAACCGAAATATAGCGGCGTAATTTCCCCGCAGCAATGGCGACATAAGGAATCTGATATTCGGTCACTAATTTTTCTTCAATTCCCTCCTTAGTTCCAATCCAAATACCTGAATAATTTTCATCAAATTTTTTTGTCAGTATATTGTGGATACCAATGAGAGGAGTTACTGGTCCCAATGTTCCGCCTCCGGAATAAACAATTTTTATTTTTTTCATATTTTTAAGCGTTTTATTTTGTCCGCCAATTAGCGGATTGGCTCACACGCGCCACTATTCCGAGCGCGGCCAAAGTGGTTAAAAGCGATGTCCCACCATGACTGACAAGCGGCAATGGCACACCGGTTAAGGGGAGTAATCCAATAATGGCGCCAATGTTCAAAAAACTTTGGCTCATAATCCAAGCGGCGATCCCGCTCACTAGCAAACGATCATAATCATTGCTGGTATTTTTGGCAAGTATAAATAATCGTCGCAGCCAAAAATATAAAATAAATATAAAAATGAGCGTTACCATAAATCCTCCTTCTTCCGCCAGAATGGCAAAAATACTATCGGCGTGGACTTCGGGCAGATATTGGAATTTTTGACGCGAATGTCCCAAACCCAAACCAAAAATTCCGCCTGATCCAATCGCCAGATACGCTTGATTGATTTGATAACCAACTCCCAATGGATCCAATTCAGGATGCAAAAATGTTGTCAAACGATCCAATCTATAAGGAGCAATCGCGACCATGCTTGCGAATCCGATAATACCCAAAACCAAAAGCGCAGTAATATGCTTCAGTCTGGCTCCGGCAAAAAAAAGCAAAGCTACGACTAGTGTAAAAATAATTGACGCTGTCCCTACGTCCGGCTGTAACATTAATAATCCAACGGGCAAAAGCCCGACAATGAGAGCCGGAAAAAATCCTTGTTGCCAATTTGCCAGATGTTCTTTGTGCTTAAGCAAATATGCGGAAAAAAATAAAATCAAGCCAAGTTTGACAAATTCAGCCGGCTGAAATGAAAATCCAAAAAGATTTATCCAGCTGCGCGCATTTTTGTCATAGGTTTCACCAACTCCAGGAATAAGTACGGCCACGAGAATCGTGAGTGAAACTCCCATTATGAAAACGGCATTATTTTGCCACTGCGCCGTGGGGATTTTGTAAAAAAAATAGCCAACCAAAATTCCCGGGATCAGACCGAAAAAAATTTGATGTTTAACAAAATAATATGAATCATTGAAAATGTGCAGAGCAATAATTGAGCTCGCCGAAGTCAACACCAAAAGACCAAAAATCAGAAGCACCAATGTCAATCCCAATAATTGATAATCAGGCTGCCCCCGTCTTTCCATAGTATTTAAGCGTTTAAAAAAACCAAAATTCCCACGGCCGCCAAAATCCCCAGTTGTAATAATGCGCCGGCCACAATCAATAATTCGGCCAGAAAAACATCATAATTGTACAAAAACCAAGCAAAGAGAAAATTCAACAAAATAATTCCCAAACCGATTCCCGGCACATAATATAAAGCGGAAAAACTTCCCAATTTGTCCACTTGAAATAAAACCGTGTAATGAAGAATCGCGTCTTCACTGCGTTTTGTCACGCCAAACAGCATCCAGATCCAGCCAGCAGTATTAAGCAAAAGTCCAACTGCCAATGCTATAATAATGGGCTTTTTTCGAATAAATAATTTTAACGGATAGATTGACTGAAACATACAAATTATAATAGGGCTAGTATACGGTATTTGGCTTGACAAAGTAAAGTTCGTTTGTTATGATTTGCTCATCTTAATTATTTATCTACTATGGCACATAAAAAAGCCGGTGGTTCTACTCGGCTTGGTCGCGATTCACAACCTCAGTATCTTGGTGTCAAGGTTGGTGATGGTGAAATCGTCAAGCCAGGCACGGTATTGGTTCGCCAACGCGGAACCGCGATTCATCCGGGAAAAAATGTTGGCAAAGGCACTGATGATACTTTGTTTTCTATGGCCAAAGGCCACGTTGTTTTTCAACGTCGCAAGCGTCGCCGTTTTGATGGCGCGCTTAAAACAGCCACGTTTGTTCATGTTACCGATGCTCTTTAAATAAAAAAATAATGAACATTTAAAAACCCTTGGATGTAAAGTCCCAGGGTTTTTTGTTATACTTGATGAGTATGTTGAATTTTATATTCGAAATTTTACTTAGAACGATTTCTCAATTAATCACAATCCTTGGTTTTTTCTTTGTCATCGGTTTTATATTATCAAAGTTACAAAAATGGACGCAAAATCAATATCAACGTAGTGTCGGTTGGTTAGGAATTTTATGGACAGCGTGGATTGGCACGCCAGTGCACGAGCTGGCGCATGCTTTTTTTGCCAAATTATTCGCGCACAAAATTGAAAAAGTCAGCTTATTTCGTCCCAATCGCAAAACCGGCATGCTCGGCCAAGTTGACCATAGTTATAATCCCAAAAATCCGTATCAAAATATTGGTAATTTTTTTATTGGCGCCGCACCAATGATTGTTGGTTGCCTAGTTTTGGCGATGCTGTTTAATTATGTTTTGCCAGGCAATCAGGAAATTTTAGCTTTGGTGCAAAAAATTAATTTTAAAACGCCAATTGAAGCTTTATCCGGGTTATTTCAAATAATTATCGCTCTTTTTTCTGTTGAAAATATAGCAAGTCCTCGTTTTTGGATATTTATGTATCTATCGTTTTGCGTAGCAACTCATTTGGCTCCCAGTTCCTACGACCAAAAGACTATGTGGAATGGTCTACTGTGGTTATTTATTTTTTTGTTTATTTTTAATATCGGTATTCGCAGCGCCCACATTAATTTGAGCTCGTTTTCCGAATATTTTTCACTGGCTTGGTTAACATTCGCTTTTTGGTATGCCTCGGTAGTTTCTTTTGTCCATTTGCTTGTGGCTTCCATCATTTTATTTCCCATTCGTTTAATGCGTCGTTAATATGATTACAGACAAAATTGAAAAATTACAAGAGTATTGCCGCACCAATAATTTTGATTGGCTAGTCATGGCTAATTTTGGTCATGAACTGTCTGACGCGATTGTCTATTATGTATTACTCCAAAATCCGGAGCATGGTATATTACTAATTCCTTCAAGCGGAAAACCCATTCTGTTTATAACTCCTTTTGAAGTAGCGGAAACACAAGCTAAATTTCCGGAAATTGATGTCCGGCCGCTTACGCAAAAATTTGTGGCCTTAATAAGCAAAACAATTCCCTCGAATAAAAAAATCGCGATTAGGGCGGGTGTATTTCCATCCCAAGCTTATCTGGCTCTTGAACAGTTACACTATGTTTTAGAGCCGGCGCATGACGTGGAAAAAATTGTGGCGATAAAAACTACCAGTGAAATTCAAGCAATGCGCGCTGTGGCCAGCTTGACTGATAATTGTTTTCAAGAATTAATTAAAAATTGGAAACAATTCAAAACAGAAAAAGATGTCGCGCGCTTTGTGAATAATTTTGCTCTCCAGCATGATGTGGAAATTTCTTTTCCGACGATTGTTGCCAGTGCGGGAAATGCATCTCATCCTCACCATAGCACTCTCTCAACTCAGTTGGAGCGAGGATTTTGCGTTATCGATATGGGTTTGCGACTCAATGGTTATTGTTCCGATATGACCCGAACAATCTTTTTGGGTACGCCGATTGCTAATGAGCGGGCACTGTATGAAAAAATAAAAATAATCCAGGAAAAGACCATTAAACTAATTGCTCCGGGAGTGGCGATTGCCGGACTTGATATATTTTGTCGATCAGAGCTCAAAGAATTAAATAAATACTTTATTCATGGGCTTGGTCATGGAGTTGATACTCAAGTTCATGAATGGCCCGGAATAACGGAAAGAAATACGGATATTTTGCAACAGAACATGATTATTACGATTGAACCGGGAGTCTATAAGGAAAATGAATTTGGTATTCGAATTGAGGATGATGTCATGGTCACTGATATCGGATATGAAATTTTAACCCCTACATCAAGAGATTTGATTATTATAAACTAAGCCGAAAACGGTTGTCCCAGTTATTTTATATTTTGAAGCTTTTATAGGTCTCATTTATTTCATGCTCTTTGCAAGTTGTCGAGCAAAATCCTTTTTCTTGAATTTGGCAATTGGCACAACATAAGATATGGCGTTTTCCCCGACAATGCAAATACGCGCAGTCAATATATTGTTCTGTTTTGGCTCCGCATAATTCACAAACACCGATTACTTCGTGTTTTGGATCTTCCACATTAAAACCCATAGTAACGCGTCCATCAAATACATACAATACTCCTTTAAAATCCTCGTTGGGATATTTTTCCATATAGGTGACAATGCCGCCATATAATTGATAGACATCAGTAAAGCCATTTTTGATTAAGAAACCACTGGCTTTTTCACAACGCACGCCGCCGGTGCAGACCGTAACGATGGTTTTGTCACGTAGATTTTCCAATTGAGGTAAAACCTTGGGGAGATCGCGGAAATTGTACAGAGGCGGTAAAATTGAATTCGCAAAATAACCAACTTTATGTTCGTAATCATTGCGCATGTCAATAATATAAAATTCCTTGTCCGAATGAATCCAATCATGCAGTTCTTCAGCCGTAATATATTTCCCTGTTGTTTCCATCGGACTGAAATTTTGTTCTCCCAAATGTAAACTGACAATTTCATCACGCACTTTAATGGAAATTTTGGGAAAACTATTTCCCGTGCCCAGACTTTTTTTAAAATTAATGTCAGAAAATCGCGGATCTGATTGCATAATCCGCATGTATTCTTCTGTATTTTTCCGCAAACCCTCAAATGTACCGTTAATTCCTTCGGTGGCAATTATGGTGCGACATTTTAAATTCAGTCGTTCGGCCAAAACGCGCTGTTCCTGTGCTAATTCTTCCGGATCGGAAATAGTTGTGTATTTATAGAAGAGAAGAACTTGGTACATATGCCCAACATTTTTTTTGAAAATTTTTATTTGGCATTTTTATCCGGTTGGTGCAAGCCAAAAGTATTTCCGTCAGGATCAATAAAATAACCTTGCCACGCCATGCCGGTTAGTGCCATTTTAGGCAGCGCGACAATTCCGCCAGCCGCGATAATTTTTTCCGCATAATTATCAAAATTGTCCACGACAATTGTGCAGACATAAGCATTAGTTCCTTGTTCAGGCTTTGGCGCCGGACATGGCCGACGCAAAAGTCCGCCATTAATCCCCTGCTCTTTGGTATCTTCTGGTGGAGCAGTCATAATCATCCAATATTCAAATTGGCCGCCCTCCCATTTTTGGAATTCCCAGCCAAAAATTTCTTTATAAAAAGCAATGGTTTTTTCCGGATCATTACTCTGAATTTCAAAATGGGCGACTCGATTGGGCATATAATAAAATTATATTACTGATTAATGGATTTACTCTACTACAAAACTCTTATTTCTTCAACTTAAACAAAACCCTGCTAACACATCATCCTACTCTAGTACCAAAAAATTTAGTACTACAGTAGGTGGTGCGAACAGGGTTGTTGTTCGTCCCACTTCCATCATCGCTTAGCCTCCATAATTACGGCGCAAAATTTCGGACGAGAGTGAGGATCTTGTACAGGTATTCCAGATCCGAGTCACCCATCGGACGACCGGATGTATGGCCGTGCGTCCACATTTCGAACTTTCCGTTCAGAAACGTGATTCGAACGTCGCCGGTTTTCTGTGTATGGAAGAAAGCAACCGTCTCCACTCGGACTCCATCGGAACGCTTGGTTCGCCAGTAGGCGACTTTGGCCGCATCGTTCCCAATGAAGTACCGTGGATTTTGCTTATTTACACGGACTCTGCGGAGGTGATCCTCGGTGTAGATGTACTTCTTGAGCGGTTCGCGGATCAGAAGGTCGTAGACCTCCTTGGGCGATGGGAGATTGAGAAATTCCCTGATCGCCATCAAGAGAACCAAACTAAAAAAAAAGAAGCGCAAGGTGAATCATCCATTCCACGATAGGATTCTCCAAAGTTAGGGTTGTGGAACCTAGGCACGAGATTAACAAATTAAATCTCCCTCGTCAAGGAATTTTTAAATTTATGGCCGATGGTATTAATTCTCCAAACTGAATTCCACCAATGCTTTTTTGATTGTTGCATCGTCGACTGAAAAACCTTTTTTATAACTAATTTGTTCGGAATAATCCATGTCCTCAAAATAAGCCAGCTGCACCCTAAAAATTTTTTCATTAAATTCATTACCAAAAATTTCTTTGCCCTTTTTTGTTATTTCAAGAATAGTGTGATGATCCTTTAAAATAAAATATAAATCAACATAATCTTTCCATTTGGCGCGACGGCCAAGCGCAAACGCTTTCATGGCCGCCAGAGTAAGAATATCAGGAATTTTTACAACATCGTCAAACGATTCCGAATAATTTATTTTGTAAGGAAATTGGAAAAAGGTGAACCGTACACCGTTTATCACGAGCGTAAGTTGTCCGGCTTCATCTCGTATAACCGAGTTTATTTTTATTGCCCCTAAAATTTTTCTTCGAATCTTTTGATTTATAAATTCGTCGAAGGTAAACAAATCGTAATCAATGGACTCACGATGACCTAGGTGCAAAGCGATCGCAGTACCGCCCACTAAACCAAAACTATCGGAAAACAACTTTACCACAGGCAAAAGAGCGGCTTGTTCCAGTGATAAAATTTCTTTATGATGCATATTTTTGAAAAAATAAAGAAAAATAATGGACTATTTTTTGATCATAATTAACCCGCGCACAATTAGTCTTTTCATGAAAAATTTTTGCCACTTCTTGGATACCCAAAAGTGAAATCAGTTCTCGCACATCCTCCATATCACCATAATTTAAGACAGCCTCAACTACAGCTACGTTGGAGAGGCCGTCGTAATTTTTGGTTGACCAAAACAAATACTTCCTTTTTCTTACAAAATTACCGATACTCATAGGCTAAAATTAAAAAAATCCGCTAACCTTGCATAATACAAATTATAACAAATTAAAGCGTTTTTGTAAAACGTAATTTGGAGACAGATTTGAGTTATTTTTTTGGATAGGCCTCTGGTTACTACATTTTTACGTTTTCTTCAAAATCCTTGCCTGATACATAGTGGCGCAAACTTGAATACTTCCCATTATGATAAAAAGTATATCAAAAGAAAAGGTTTTTACAATATAGCCGCCAATAATTATGGCTATTCCGGTCAAAATTTTTCCTTCTCCGTCAGCCAGCCCCCATGACATGCCGGAAGATTTTTGCGTAGAATATTGATCATATAATGCATACCACGTGGGATTACATAATGCTAAAGCAATGCCCAACAATGCCTGAATAATAAACAGATGCAGTGGACTTTGTACTAAAAGATAGCCAAAAGTAAATAAAGCGGTAAGTGCGTAACCCAAAATCATTATTTTTTCCTTGCTATGATGATCAGAATATTTGCCAATTAAAATAACGCATGAACCGGTTACGATCAAATATATGGCCCATGCCCACGAAACATCCAAAATATTACCACCAATTTTTTCCGTAAATACTGCCAGGAGTGGTCCAAACATACCATCGGCAAAATTCCAGAGATTGCTGCTGTAGAGAAGAATTTTTTCTTTGGGATTCATATTATTTTTTTGCTGTTGCAGTTAAACATCCATTTTTAAGTTTGGATTTACTGTATCAGTTTATCATATTGAAAACAATTTGTCTCGTGGTCATTGGCCATTCCAACTGCCTGCATAAAGGCATAACAAATAGTGGAGCCGACAAATT
Source organism: Candidatus Magasanikbacteria bacterium RIFCSPHIGHO2_01_FULL_41_23 (assembly GCA_001782805.1). Taxonomy (GTDB): domain Bacteria; phylum Patescibacteriota; class Patescibacteriia; order Magasanikbacterales; family UBA922; genus 2-12-FULL-41-16. The sequence goes on from MFPT01000005.1 coordinate 13,584, forward strand.
TAAAGCCACGTTTTCGCAAATATGTGCTCATAGTGTCTGATTCGGGTGCCGTTGCCGGAATATTTTTCATTGATTTTATCTTGTGGTTAATTGTTTTGCCACCGACAAATTGCCAGATGTACTTATTGAACGAACCAAATTCTTTTTGGATTGCCAAAAATTCTTTGGCGTTCTGAATGGACGCGGCAATTTTGAGGCGGTTGCGAATAATCCCTGGATTTTCCAGCAGTTGTTTTGTTTCCTTTGCCCCGTACCGCGCAATTTTTTTGGCGTCAAAATCGCTAAACGCCTTGCAATAATTCTCCCGTTTGTTCAAAACAGTTTGCCACGATAATCCGGCCTGTGCGCCTTCCAAACTAAGTAATTCAAACAGCTTGGTATCATTATGCACGGGCACTCCCCACTCGGTGTCGTGATATTTGATCATGAGCGGGTTATCACCTACCCAGGCGCAACGTTTTTTGGTATTCATAAAAAATCAAAACAGCTACTAAATTATAGCCAACTCGTTACCACTCCCGCCAGTTGCTTTTCTCTATTTCTAAATCCATGATCCGCTCCTTTGATAATTCTGTAAATAAAATTCGGTTGATAACTTTTTAGTATATCCACAATTTTCGGCACATTGCCCCAAGCATACTCATCTTGGTCGCCATACACCACTAACGTTGGTTTATTAATTGATTTGAAGTGACGGAAGAGCGGTTTTGTTGATAACTTCACCTTGCGTAAAATCTCATAGAATGGAAAAACATTATAATCGCCATCCGGATTAGCAATGTCATGAAATCCGTTATAAGAAAATAACTCATCGGGTAACAGTTTTGTAATAATTTCTTCCCCCCGTTTAGTCTTGATTTTATTTTTTGCTTCCTCAAGAATTTTCCAAAATTTTGGTTTGCCGAATAATGAATAATAGATTCCCACATCATCGCCTCCGCAGATTAGAATATATTTCGCTATTTCGTTTTTCGGTTTGTAAAAGTTATAGACACAAATTTTATTCGCTCCAGTGGAAGCGCCGGCAAGGTAAAATTTACTATAGCCTTGTTTTTTCAAAAATGAAATTGCGCCGTCAATATCATATATGCACTCTTTAATTTTTTCGTAGGCCATCCCAAAAAGTCGGCGTTCATATTTACCATTCAGTTTAACATTTAATTTTTTGATAATGTGCGCTCCCCGATTATTAAAATACAAAATGGAAATATTGTTTGGCGCGAGCGCGGAAGCAAGTGGCTGGTTTTCTGTTTCGTCATAAAAAACCGATGAGCTGCCATTCCCATGCAAATAAATCACAGCCGTTTTATCCTTTTCTCCCCGATACAAAATTCCGGGCAAAGTTAGTCCGTCAGTGGTGGGAAATTCGATAAATTTTGGTTCGATTGTCTTCATATTTTCATAAGGGGGTGGTAACTTTTATTTTGAAAATAATTTTTGATGTATAAAAAATATCAAAAACCAACCATGGATAACAATTATAAAATAAAAAAACGCAATGACCAAATATCCAATTCCAAACGCGACTCCAATCCCATCCCCATTGTGCCCCTTTATGATTAAACTATACAATGTATCCCACATTAGTAATCCAAAAAATGTAATAAGACCAAAAAAAGGTACGAGGTGCATCTGCCAAATACGTTTGTATAATAACCATGCCGTTTTTTTTACGGGATCAAGAAAATAGCGTCTGTATTTGACGACAGTATGAATAATATAGCTGACAAAAATGACAAAATAAAAAAAATAAGCCATACGTATTTAAATATTTTTGATTATTTAATGGTGAAGTTACTGGATAAAATTTTGGCGGTGTGTATTATACAAAGTTCGAATGTATTTTGAAAGCAACCCTGATGCCGACTAATCGCACGCTCCGCGTGCGTGGT
>MFPT01000006.1 GCA_001782805.1 Candidatus Magasanikbacteria bacterium RIFCSPHIGHO2_01_FULL_41_23
TTGTTTGTCACCGAAAAATGTGAAGCAGCGGAAGCGGCCACTGACTTTTATATGTCGGTTTTCAAAAATGCCAAGCGCGGACAAATGGCTCGCTACCTTGCAGGTATGGGATCAAACAAAGAAGGTGCAGTTATGTTTAGTGATTTTACGCTTGAAGGTCAATGGTTTGTGGCAATGGATGGAAGCAATAAAGACCATGCTTTTAAGTTTAATGAAGCAGTTTCACTTTCTATTGCCTGCAAAGATCAAACAGAGATTGATTATTACTACGATACGCTCTCACATGTACCTGAAAGTGAAGTTTGCGGTTGGTGTAAGGACAAATATGGTGTCTCGTGGCAAGTTGCACCTGAGAATGCGGCAGCCTTATTAAAGAAACCTGGTGCATGGCAGAACATGATGAAGATGAAGAAAATTATTATTGCTGATTATTAGAAGGAAATAAATATGAGAAAACTTATCGTATTAGAATTTATAACACTCGATGGCATAATGCAGGCGCCGGGTGGACCCGAGGAAGATACATCAGATGATTTTGAATACGGCGGATGGACAGTTCCATATTTTGATGACTTTTCTGGCAAAGTTATGGCTGAACAAATGAAAAGTCCGTTTGAACTTTTGCTCGGCAGAAAAACATACGACATCTTCGCATCATACTGGCCTCACCACAGCGAGAACTGGCTAGGCGTTAATGAGGCAAAAAAGTATGTCGTTTCACATGAAGACATGAAACTTGAATGGGAAAATTCCATTCTTCTAAAAGAGAACGTTGTGGAAGAAATAAAGAAACTCAAACAGCAAGATGGTCCCGATTTAAAGGTGTGGGGTAGCGGTAATCTCGTTCAGACGTTGATGAAACATGATTTAGTTGATGAATTGTGGCTTAAGATATTCCCTATCACGCTGGGCAAGGGCAAGCGTTTATTTGCCGAAGGCACAATCCCCTCTGCTTTCGAGTTAATTGATAGTAAGGTTTCTCCAACAGGCGTAATCGTAGCAAATTATAAACGCGCCGGAGAAGTAAAAACTGGTTCGTTTTAAAATAAAAGAATTTGTCGCTAAAGAAAAAATTAACAGGATTTTGAAAAATGAAATTCACCACGAGCAAGCCAAATGTGGAAAAATTTTATTAAATAAAGTGGGGCTGAAAATTACATCCGGTAACAGCGTGTATGCGGTTCAAGAAAAAGTGCGTAATAGATTTTAATATCGCCGGCCTTCTTCATTTGACACAAAATTCTTAATCTTATATAATCTTATATAGCTAATGTATAAGATTACTTTTATGCTAAAAAACAGGTTAGACAGGAGAATAAAAGAAGTCCCATCTGAAATTTGGTTAAAGATAAACCAAATTGAAACACTAAACGGACAATGGATTTCTGGTGCAAAACTGGACTCCCAAGTTTTAGGCCGCCTCAAACGATCTGTTTTGATTACTTCCACCGGCGCTTCCACCCGCATTGAGGGAGCAAAACTGTCTGACGAAGACATTGAAAAAATGATGCGGGGGCTTTCTGTGCAAAAATTCACCGGCCGAGATGTACAGGAAGTCAAAGGCTATTACGAACTTTTGAATAATGTATTTGACTCTTGGAAGCATATAAAATTCAATGAAAGCACAATCAAATATTTTCACAAAGAGCTCTTGAAATACGTTGAAAAAGATAAAAAGCATCGTGGTGAGTACAAAAAACAGGAAAATAAAGTCCACATGATCAACGAAGTAGGCGAATCTGTCGGCGTGCTTTTTGATACCACGCCGGCATATCTCACGCCAAAAGAAATGCTGGAATTGGTGGAATGGACAATCGATGCGTTGGAAAACAAAAAATATCATCCTTTGTTGACAGTCGGCAATTTTTTGGTTGAATTTTTAAATATCCACCCATTTCTTGATGGCAATGGCAGAATTTCGCGCGTACTCACCAATCTCCTGCTGCTGAAAACTGGATATGAGTATATACCATACATTTCGCATGAAAAATTGGTGGAAGATAACAAACCGGAATACTACATTGCACTTCGCAGAAGTCAAAAGACGATCAAAAAAGCCAATGAGGATATTACACCTTGGTTGAATTTCTTTTTGGACATCTTTTTGGAGCAGTCAAAACGAGCAGTGGAATTACTATCAAAAGAAAATATTGAAAAACTACTCTCGCCCAAGCAATTGGCAGTATGGAGATATTTGATAACTGTCCCAGAAGCGACACCGGCGGAAATATCCAAACATGCCAAGGTCGCCCGACCAACGATAAATCAAGCGTTGGATAAATTATTGCGACTAAAAAAGATTGAGCGCATTGGGTTGGGAAGAACGACAAGATACAAAAAAATCTGAACGGTTCAGAGCATGTTATCCGATGATAAATATAGAATAGTTTCAATCTAATTAATCAATTAAACTATGAGCTATCTCGCAAAAAATATTTCCATAGTCATCGGGCTTGTTTTAATTTGGCGGGGGGTATGGTATGTGCTGGATGCTTTGGATAAATGGTTTTTTGACGATTTGAAAGAAATTGAAAAATTATAATCATATGATTACATACATATTATTTATCCTCGGATTTATTCTTCTCATAAAAGGAGCGGATCTTTTGGTTGACGGATCGGCATCAATCGCCAAAAAATTGAAAATTTCCAGTATTGTCATTGGCTTAACTATAGTGGCGTTTGGCACTTCCGCCCCAGAATTTATTGTCAATATTTTTGCCAGCGTCCAAGGCAACAGCGAAATCGCAATCGGTAATATCTTGGGCAGCAACATCGCAAATATATTATTGATTCTCGGAATCTCCGCCATTATTTACCCAATAACCGCAAAGAAAAATACTGTATTAAAAGAAATTCCATTAAGTCTTTTGGCTGCGGTTGTGTTGGGTTTTATGGCAAATGACATGATTATTGATGGGGCGAGCTTTTCCGGTATCACCAGAATAGACGGTTTTATTCTTCTGTCTTTTTTTATTATTTTCCTTTATTACACTTTTGGGATTACAAAGTCAGATACGGATATCGTTGAAGAAAAAATGGAAGTATTTAGTTATTCTAAAGCAGTAGGGTTTATTATTCTTGGTCTTGCAGGTTTGGTGATTGGTGGAAAATGGATTGTCGATGGCGCGGTTAAAATCGCAGTTTTTTTCAATATTAGTCAATCGTTGATTGGTCTAACAATTGTCGCCATCGGTACATCGTTGCCTGAGTTAGCGACTTCAGCTATAGCTGCCTACAAAAAACAATCAGACATTGCACTTGGAAATGTGGTCGGTTCAAATATTTTCAACATATTTTGGATCCTTGGTGTAAGTGCCATTATCCGTCCACTGCCATTTAATACCAGTTCCAACGGTGATATAGCAATGACAATATTTGCCAGCATTATATTGTTTATTGTGATGTTTATAGGTAAAAAAAGAGTTATAGAAAGATGGCAAGGTGTTTTTATGGTTACATCATATGTAGGATATGTTGTATTTTTAGTTTTGACTAAATAAACAGTTTTGTCCAACTAGTGAAGTCAACTGCAATTATACAAGATTCCATGATGTCAATCAAGTTTTTCCAGTATGGAATTTAAATGCGCATCCACTAATAATTTTCGTGCTTCATCCTCATCCAATCCTCTCCCCGTCAAATAAAATAATTTTTCCGGATTAAGACGCGTGGTGGTGACGGCGTGCGTGCACTGCACGTCATTGTTGCTGATTTCCAAATCCGGCACCGCGTCAATGTGCGCGTCGTTGGACAAGAGGAGGGTGTCCGCGCGTTCGTGGCCGGTGCAGCCGTTCATCATTGGATAAATTTTTATTAAACTGCGCATAGCCGCGCGGCTGTGGTCATCCAGAACGCCTTTGGTTTCCATAATTGAATGCGTGTTGGGGGCGAGGTGTTCGGTGATGTGTGAAATGATAAATTGTGTTTTATTTTTTCCGTAAAATAACCCATACGTTTCGCCGCGCCCGCCCGGTTCAACGAGTTTAGTAATTATTTCGGATTCAACATGACCTTCGCCTTCATTAAAATCAAACCAAATAATTTCCGCATCAGTGTGAACTGTAGCGGTTCTTTTAATTTTTTTATTTGTATTTTGCGTAATATAAGTAACCCGCGCTTCTGAACCGACTATTATTTCAATTTCACAAGCATTTTTTTCTTTTAATAATTGTTCTTCAAAAATGGTGATAATACCTTTTTTCTCTATTAAAATTTTTATTGGTTCCTTATTCATTGACACATTAGATTGATTTTATTTGCTAATTGATAGCTGATACTATACCATACTAGTGAATAAATCAATATTACTTATGAGTATCGAAAACCAAGGATATCGCAGTGAATCAGCAAGAGGAAACCCTTCAAATAGGAAAAAAAATACTAAACGTGGATTAATCGGCGGTGGAATATTTGGTGCGGCCACTGCCGCCTGGCTGGCGTTTGGCGGATCAGGCGATGAAAAGCCACGTTCATCTTCCGACAATGGTGTCGAAATCAAAAAGAATGATCAAGAGGCGCCAGATGATTCATTCCCTGATGATCTGGGTACACCCCCCCTATTTATCCCTGAATTGGAAGTTCCTTTGAATGAACCCAAATTGGGTGTTTCTGGATCTGCTTTGGATAAGGCTCAAGATGGGGATCCTAACAAAATAATCCCCTTAGAATTACAGGATCATCTGGATGAATTACAGCATAGGTGTGATGAATTTTTTGACGGCGATGCTATGACAGTGATTGATCCGCTTAATCGCCCCACCGTTATTTCTATCATTGAGACTTATGTTGCGTCAATTACGAGCAATACTGATTGGAGCAAAAGATACTCCCACATTGCCAATAAACCCTATTTGCTTGATCTCTGTGGTGGATCTGATCGTTTCAAACGACGCGCTCATGAACTGGCTACATTAGTTTTAAATCAATCATCGTGGCCAAAAGCAAAAAAACTTGAAGCTTTGAATTGGTGTGTAGAGAGTTCAACATTAACCTCGCATTCTGATGAAGTTAGAAAAATGATCGATCAATTACATGCTCACGCGAGTTATGGAGACTCGGAAGAAGATAAGATGGAAAGCTTAACCGATCACATGGTGTACTACAATGAAATTATTGATACACTGTCTAAATCACCAGAGGAATTGACTTCTGAACAAAAATTCTACTGTGGTAGAATCCTTCAAGACAGTTTATGGTATCAAAATCGTTACGGTATGCCTCAGGAATGGGAGGAGTCTGGTTTATGGTCATTTGAAGAAAAAAAAGAAGTTAAAAAATTGGTTCGTGAATATTTTGTTATTCCTAGTCTGGCCGAATCATTTCGTAATTGTCTTCACGTCATTGATAACCCTCCGGAAAACCCATCTGACTGGAGGTACCCACAGAGTACTTTAGTTAATGACCTTGGAGTAATTTTAAGAGACATGAAGGAATATGACATCCAACCAAGCGAAATTGGTTCTGATTACTCAACTGCAGAATTAGAAGCAATACTGAAGGAACTGGGTTCTATTCTAATACCTAGATAACAGGATCATTTTTGTCTTATCCCACCGCCCCCTCCATTTCCAATTCAATTAATTTATTCAATTCCACGGCATATTCCAGTGGCAATGCCTTTACAATCGGTTCAATAAATCCGGCGACCACGAGTTGCATCGCTTGTTCTTCGGAAAGCCCTCGAGATTGGAGATAAAAAATTTCCGCGTCGCCAATTTTCCCAACGCGCGCTTCGTGTACAATATCCACTTCATTATTATCAATTTTCATGCTGGGATGCGTGTTGGAAATTGAAGAATCATCAATTAAAAGCGCGTCGCAATTTACTGATATCGATGAATTGATCGCTGGTTTAGTAACTTTTACCAGTCCGCGATACGTGGAAATTCCTCCGCCCGCGGAAATTGATTTGGCGCGAATGGTGGAGCTGGTATCAGGCGCGCAATGAATGGCTTTTGATCCGGTGTCTTGATTTTGTCCTGGCCCGGCAAACGCGATTCCCAGAGAATCAGACCGTGCGCCGCGGCCACGTAAAATTGAACAGGGGTATAACATAGTTACTCCTGATCCTAAATTGCCGTTTATCCATTCTATCACTCCGTTTTCATCTACTAACGCGCGTTTGGTATTGAGGTTATACGTATTTCTTGACCAATTTTCAATGGAATAATAACGTGCGCGAGCGTTTTTGTGAACAAAAATTTCTACACAGCCGGCGTGCAAAGAATTTGTGGTGTAGCGAGGTGCACTGCAGCCTTCAATATATTGGATCTCACTTCCTTCATCCGCAATAATTAGCGTATGTTCAAACTGTCCTCCATTTTGAGCGTTCATGCGAAAATATGCTTGCAAAGGTAAATTCACTTTTACGCCTTTGGGAACATAGATAAACGTTCCACCACTCCAGACCGCCGCGTGCAGCATCACAAATTTATGATCATTAATGGGCACGCATTGGGTCATGAAATATTTTTGCACAAGTTCGGGGTATTCGCGCACGGCCGTGTCCATATTGGCAAAAATAACACCCTGATCACGCAACTGTTTTTGAATATTATGATATATTACATCGGAATCATATTGTGCGCCGACACCCGCGAGCGCGGTTTTTTCCGCTTCGGGAATTCCCAAACGGTCAAAGGTTTTTTTAATATCTTCGGGCACAGTATCCCAACTCGTAGATTCTTCGGTATCAGGCCGGATAAAATAAATTATTTCATCCAAATTAAGTCCGGATAAATCCGGACCCCAATTTGGCAATGGAGTTTTTTCATATAATGCCAGCGCGGTCAAGCGTTTTTGTAAAAGCCAATCCGGTTCATTTTTTTGTCGCGAAATTTCCAAAACCACTTCTCGTGTCAGGCCGGGTTGGGATTTATATTTTGTTTTTTCTACATTGGCGTCATCATAAAGTGATCGATCCATGTAAATTGTTGGTTTACCAATGGCCATAATTGTTTACTTATTTTTCACCATCGCGCGGATAGCCGATACAATTTTTGGTAAAAATTTTAATACATAATTGATATCTGTTTTGGTGGTATATTTACCAATCGTAAATCGGAGCGATGATTTGGTTTCATCAGTGGTTAAGCCGCAGGCAAGCAGAACATGTGAGGCCTGATTTGTCTGCGTTGTGCACGCTGAACCGGTGGCGGCCATAATGCCATATGCATCCAAATACAGAATGAGTGTTTCCGCTTCCAATCCGCTAAATTGCACATTTAAATTATTTATCAAGCGCGCGCCGTGTAATTCCGAACCGTTTAAAAAAATATCAGGAATTTTTTTATTGATTTCTCGCCAAAAATAATCGCGTAGTTTTTTTTGTCGCTTATTTTCTTTTTCAAAATCAATGCGCGTTAATTCCAGTGACCGCGCCAGTCCAATAATACCCGGAACATTTTCCGTGCCACTACGCAATCCATTTTCTTGATCCCCACCAAGCATAATCGGCTGAAGTGGAACACCGCGCCGAACAAATAAAATTCCAGTTCCTTTTGGTCCGTAGATTTTACTGCCGTTTATGGTCATCAGATCAACATGTAAACGTTCGATATGCAGATCCAATGTTCCCGTGGCTTGGCACGCATCAACGTGAAAATAAGGGAATTGAGTTGCTTGTCCAGAGCCCTGAGCGAAGTCGAGGGGTCGAGGGGTATTTTTTTGTCGGTATTTTAAAATAGCGCGACCAATTTCCGCAATCGGATTTATGCTGCCAATTTCATTGTTGGCGTACATAATGGAAATTAATTTGGTGTTTGGTTTAATCGCGGCGACAATATCCGCGACAGAAATTTCACCGGATTTATTTACGGGAATATAGGCTACTTCTGCGCCTTGTTTTTCCAATTCCTGGATTGGCTTCAAAACCGAATGATGCTCAATCGTCGTCGTTATGATGTGATTTTTTTTTATTTCGGCCAATCCAAATTCATTTTTCATTAAACCAAAAATCGCCAGATTATTCGCTTCGGTTCCTCCACTCGTAAATATGACAGAATCCGGCTGAGTAAATAAAATATGCGCGATTTTTTTTCTCGCTTCCAAAAGAGCTTCGTGATTTTTTACGCCCAATGAATACAGCGCGGATGGATTTGCAAAATTACTCTTCCAATAAGGCGCCATGGCCCTAATTACTCTTGGATCAACCGGTGTGGCCGCGGCATAATCCAAATAGACCAAACGTTTTTTTTTGGGTTTTTGGGGAAATAAATCCAGCTGGTTTTTTTGCATAATTAGGAGCGCTATGCTACTCTGTAAGAAATTATATAGTAGCCTAAACTAAGCCATCAGTCAATGATTATGAATCGCTTTTTTTTATCTTCTTCGCTTATTGCCAAAAAAGTAATCGCGGAAAATACATTGCAAATTGTATTGGCTCGGCCAGCGGGTTTTTCTTACATTGCCGGTCAATTTATTCAGATTCAAATACCACAAACCAATGGAAAAATTTTGCGTTCGTATTCATTATCATCCAGTCCGGATCAAGCCGATTTGGAATTGTGCGTTAAATTATTACCAAACGGAGTCGGATCAGTTTTTTTTCAACGGTTAAATGTGGGCGATCAAATTGAATTTTTTGGTCCGAACGGTCGTTTTGTGATAAATGATTCATCATCAGCCCTTGCCTTCATCGCCACTGGAGTTGGCATCGCTCCCATTGCCGGCATGATTGAAGATGTTTTAAAAAATAAAAAAAATCCGCAATCAGTTTATTTGTTGTTCGGTGTCCGAGATACAGCGCATATGTTTTGGACAGAACGCTTGGAAATACTCGCACGTCAATTTTCCAATTTTTCTTTTGACATTACTTTTTCTCAACCGGACATGTCGTGGACAGGATTGTCTGGTAGAGTAATAAATTTTATTGACAAACTAGCTTCTTCTGCCGATTATTATATTTGTGGCAGTGGTGAAATGGTAAAAGACGTTCGCTCCGCACTCTTGGCTCGCGGTGAACCAACAAATTCCATTCATTTTGAAATTTTTTAATTCGTAAAAATTTTACTTTTAAATATCAATCGAGGTATTACCAAAAATCGGAGGGATGGCTATGTTTTTTAAGACAAATTTTGCTCGGAAAATTTTCTTAGAAAAATATATCCCGACTACTTTCGGACGGCGTGTATTTATTTTCACACGACGCGTATTTATCTAGTGTTTAAAAATTTAGACCAGATTATAATGGCAGTGTTAAATTAATTGTTCCTGCTCCAACAATTGATCCGTCTGATATAGAAATAGGCAAATCAAAATTAACTGGGAATGGCATCAATTCTCCGGTAAGCGTGGGATAATACAGCATTTTATTTTTACGGCCATAATCGTAGACTTCTTTGGTAACTTTAACATCCTGTTCGCAGTACTGTTTAATCAAATCAATCTTGCCCTCTTTGTACCACTGCATGGCCTGCAAACCATCCGCGGTTTTTTCCATATTAAGCGTTGCTTTGGCAATATCATTTAATTTAATTCGTCTGCCGGTTGATTCTTTTATTTTTTTTAAAAGATCCAAATGCGCGATACGCGTTAAATCTCCCGCATAACAACGTCCCAAAATCGGCACATCAAAATGCTCGCTGTTATAGCCAATAATGCATTCGGCCTTTTCCAAAATCGGCCAGAGGTTTCCCAGCTCATGTTCGTCAAACGATTGATATTTATCGGTCTCATATTCGTACACTGACACCACAGTAACTTTCATGGTTGATAAATCACGAATATCGCCGATTGTTTCAATGTCAAAAATAACTTCTTTGCCCGGCATATTATTTCATTTTGCGGAATTTAACATTGAAAACCGGTTCGTATTGATTTTCGTATTGATCTTTAATTTCAATCGCTTCCCCCTTTATTAATTGAGTCAAAGCTACATCACTCATTAATTCATTATCAGATTCAATGTCCACTTGCAAATCTTCCAATTGGGTCAGTTCATGCGAAAATTGTTCACGAATTGTTTGTTCTATTTGTTTTTTTCGTTCGCGTACAGTTTTTATTTTATCGCCCAATTCCTGATATTCAGGCGTTCCGGCCAGCGCGTCTTTATAAACTTCTTTAATTTCCTTTTGTTTGGCTTTGGCTTTTTGTATCCGGCTAAAAATTTCCTGAAGATTTTGCATATTTTATTTTAGTAAAAAGTGAGAAAATTATATGTTAATAAATCAAGCGTTGTTTACAATTCAATTGGATAAAAGTATTCAGTAAGTTGTTCAAGCGGAGTCTTACCA
>MFPT01000007.1 GCA_001782805.1 Candidatus Magasanikbacteria bacterium RIFCSPHIGHO2_01_FULL_41_23
ACGTTCCGGCATATGCGATGTTGCGTTAGCAATATGGGTGAAGCGAAGCGTAGCCGTATATGCCGTGTTAAGTGATATAATTTTTCAATTCATTTATCAAAAATAAATTCCTTTGTTTCATCGTCGCCATATAACCCATCGTTCCAGAACTTCATGTAGGTAGGTTCGACCACCCACACCTTAGACAAATTACTTGCATTTTTTGCCCATTCAACGGTAATGCGGTCAGCAAATTCTGGAAAATTGGTGTTGTGCAGTCGGATACCTGTCTCAATTTCCTCATTATTTTTTGCTATCCGGCACAACCCTTTTCCCTGTACAGCTTTTCTGTCTTTGTGGTTACTTGGATTATACCAAGCCACGCTGAACGCGATCATCGGGCTTTCCAGAATTTGCTGACTATGTTTGGTTTCCTGGTTTGAGATGAAGTACAGCTTGAAATTTGCATCTATACCATAAAAAACATTGGCTATCCATGGTTCATTATCAGCCGAGGCGATGACGAGTAGTCTTTGTGACTCTAAAAACGCAAGTAATTTGTCCATATGAATTGAAAAATTATTTCACTTAATGGGCGGCGCCTGTCGTCGCCAGTTGGGACGGAAGAGCGAAGCGATTCCGTCCCAACGTTTCGGCATAAGCGATGTTTGGCAGGGTTATAATATCGCGAAGCGGTAACCCTGCCAAATATGGGCGAAGCGGAACGTAGTGAAGCGTAGCCGCTTATGCCGTGTTATGTGTTGTTCAAAAAATTTTCTATAAAAACTATTTTGATAGGCCGTCCTCGTCTAAAATTATTACTTCTCCATCTTTCAGTGGCTTATATTTAATCTCATGTTCTTCGTAGTAGGCGATTTCCTTGTTAATGTCCTCGGACTCGGAATGATCCGAATCAAAATGAGGAGCAAATTGCCAATCAATTAAGCCAATACCTTCCCATATAGTTTCATGATCTCCGTATGTTTTTAGGTCAGGATCGTCAACGACATGGTAACCCTTTAAAGTTGGTGAAAGAACGCAAACTGCTGCACTGTAGCCAGCATAGACTTTGTTGGAGTTGACGACTTCTTTCAAAATTTCATCAAACCCGCTAAGTCGCATAGCAATACGAATATCATAAACATTCCCTCCACTGACGTAGATTAAATCCACGTCTTGCAATTTGCTCCTCAATTCATCTTGCTTCCCGAAATAGTCTCGTAAGTCTAGCTGTTCTGCAGAAATACCAATTTCATTTAACTCACGCAAATCCCACTCTTGGTGTTCTTTTTGACTTTCAGGTTTTGCAAAATCCAATCCATTGGAAATGTAAACAGCTTCGGGATTGTCGGGAAGCAAGTTTTTTAACTGATTCGGATCATTCCCGATTTTAAAAGATGAGAGGTAAAATTTCATAGGCCTATCGAAATTCCTTAATTTTTAAATTTTTTGAATTGCACATAATGGGCGGCGGCTAGGCAATCGTCCCGTAGGATACCGACGGTAGTCGGTAGACTGCGGGATGTTGCTTAGCCGACTGTTGGACGATGTGTCGCTTCGCCCGCTTTTGGGGTGAAGCGCACTCGGACAACAGGCGGTCTCCGCCGCCCATTGGTTGAAATGGAGCGAAGCGACATTTCGACCAACTAATACTTATCCACACTGTTCACGCATATACAACCTATTATTGCAGGTTATACAAATATATGTTAAAGTTATTGGACTATGCCAAATCTACTTGATATCATAACAAAAGAAATGACACTCGGCAACTACAGCGGAAAAACCATTAAGGCTTATTCTGCTGTTTATAAGGATATTTATAAAAAATTCAAGCGTCCGTTGCGAGATATTACGGAAGATGAATTAAAAGAATACTTATATCAAAGAGTTAAAGCCGGCTTGGCCAGCCAAAGTATCGCTCTTGCGGCCAATGCCATTAATTTTCTCTATACCAAGCTCTACAAACGACAGGATTTCAAAAAATTGAGCCATCCCAGAAAAACTCACACTCTGCCCACTGTTCTCACCAAGAACGAAGTAGAATTAATTTTAGAACAAACCAAAAACCTAAAACACCGCGTCATGTTGGGAATTGCTTATGGCGCAGGACTGCGGGTAAGTGAAGTCATAAATTTGCGGGTACGAGATATTGATATCCGAGAATTGACAATAATCGTGCGGCAGGGAAAAGGAAAAAAAGATCGTCTGACGGTTTTATCACCTCGTCTTATTATCAACCTGCAACAATTTATAAACGGAAAAAATGCCGGTCAATATGTATTTGAGAGTGAACGAGGTGGAAAATTAACAGCGACCACAGCGCAAAAAGTATTCCAGCAGTGTCTTAAGAAATCCGGAATTTTAAAACCGGCGACGTTTCATTCTCTTCGCCATAGTTTTGCCACCCATCTCTTGGAAAATGGCGTTGATGTGCGCTATGTTCAAGAACTCCTTGGCCACAGTAATATCCGCACAACCCAAATTTACACTCATGTTACTAATCCGAGTCTTAAAAATATCAAAAGTCCATTGTAATAAAATATGTTAAATCTAAAGCCGGATTTTCCCATTTTTAATCACCACCCTAACTTAGTGTATTTGGATACGGCCTCGTCAGCGTTAAAACCACGCGCTGTTGTTGAAGCTACAACGTGTTGGTATGAAAAATTTGGCGTAAACGTGCATCGCGCGTTGTATGATTTGGGTGATGAAGCAACGGTGCGCTATGAATCTGTTCGCGACGCTGTCGCGAAATTTTTAAATGCTGAACGTGAAGAAATTATTTTTACCAACGGAACGACCGCAGGTTTAAATAAATTAGCGCGGATGCTTGAACCGACGATAAAAACAGGGGATTCAATTGTCCTCACGCGAATGGAGCACCATGCCAACCTTATTCCGTGGCAGGAATTGGCCAAACGCACGAATGCAAAATTAAAATTTATTGAATTGACGGCTGATTATCAATTGGATTTGGAATCAGCCAAAAATTTAATTGACAACAAAACTAAAATTGTCAGTTTTACGGCCGCGTCCAATGTACTGGGCACAATCACCCCGGCAAAAAAAATAATAGAAATCGCGCATGAATTTGGCGCAGTGGCGATTGTTGACGCGGCGCATATTATTTCTCACAAACCAATTAATGTAACGGAAATTGATTGTGATTTTTTGGTTTTTTCCGGACATAAATTATATGGTCCAACCGGCGTGGGCGTATTGTATGGCAAAAAAGAATTATTGAAAAAACTGGAGCCGATAGAGTTTGGCGGAGATATGATTAAACGCGTTTCGTATCAATCCGGGACTTGGGCTGATTTGCCATACAAATTTGAAGCAGGCACGCCACCAATAGCCGAAGTAATCGGTCTTGGCGCGGCTTTATGGTATTTGAAAAATGTTGGCTGGGAAAATATTCAAGCGCATGAAAAAGAATTGATGGAATATACTTTGGAAAAATTATCGCCGGAAGTCAAAATTATTGGATCAATCACATCAAAAAATCGCGTCAGTACATTTTCTTTTGTTATTGATGGCGCGCATCCGCACGACGTAGCGGAAATTTTAAATCGTGATAATATTGCGGTACGAGCCGGACACCATTGCGCCATGCCGTTAATGGAACACTTGGAACTGGTTGGTACTGTCCGTGCGTCATTGGGAATTTATAATACCAAAAAAGATATTGATGTTTTGGTTGCAGGAATAAAAAAAGTGAAAAAAATATTGAGAGTATGATTGAGATTGATCCAATTTACCAAGAAATTATTTTAGATTTATATCGCCATCCGCATAACGCTGGTATTGTGGAAAATCCCAGTGCTGATGGTGAGGAATCCAATCCTTTTTGCGGTGATAATATTCGGATTACCTTAAAAATAAAAGATGGTGTTATTACTGAAATCGCCCATAGTGGCCAAGGTTGTGCCATTTCCCAAGCCGCGGTTTCATTATTAACTGATGCGGTAAAAAATAAAAATATAGCAGACGTAAAAAATTTGACTGCGGCTGATATAATTACTATGCTGGGTATTCCCATTTCGCACACACGCGAGGCATGTGCTACACTGGGACTGAAAATTTTACAAAGAATAATTTAAAGTTGTACCCCTAGTAAGCAAGCTTCATTTTCTAAGCCTTAAACAAACTTCGCGAGATTTTTTTCTCAACCCTCGACCCTTCGACAAGCTCAGGGTAAACAGGCCCGAGCATCGAGAAAAAAGACCATCGCTCCAGTTTGCTTATTTGTACATTGGATGTTTCGCTGTTGCATTAGTGAGGTTGGCAATTATCCCATAACGCGCACGTTTGGACGCGAGGCTGAATCTATACTATATATAATCAAAGCCGAGCGGACAATGTAGGGAGCGAGCCATTCACTGAGTATATACTGCGAGCGAACGGCGCGGTTGGGATGATTGACACCGAACGAATATTGGCGATAACCGTAGGTTAAGTGAATTTTTATTTTAATTTCCTTTGTGTATTTATTAATTGTATGTCCCTCAAAATATCAAATCTAAAAGTCACTGTCGCGGATCAGGAAATTATTCACGGTTTAAATCTAGAAATCAACGTTGGTGAAGTGCATGCCATCATGGGACCAAACGGCAGTGGCAAATCAACACTGGCAAATACATTAATGGGACATCCAAAATATAGTGTGACTGTAGGAAATATTGTTCTTGATGGCGAAAATGTCACAACCGAAAAACCAAATATTCGGGCACAAAAAGGTTTATTTTTATCCATGCAATATCCACCCGAAATTGAAGGTGTCACGATTGCGAATTTTTTACGCGTGGCGAAAAATGCTTTGACCGGTATAAACCACAATCCATTGGATTTTCACAAAGAACTTTTGGCGAAAATGGCCGAACTAAACATTGATCCGGCTTTTGCTCGTCGCCACTTGAATGCCGGTTTTTCCGGTGGTGAAAAAAAACGCGTGGAAATTTTGCAACTCGCTGTGCTTGATCCGAAATACGCGATTCTTGACGAAACCGATTCCGGTCTGGATGTGGATGCGCTTCGCATTGTGGCCGATGGCATTAATCGTTTTCGCGGAACGGAAAAAGGAATACTGCTAATTACTCATTACAACCGGATTTTGGAATACGTGACGCCGAATTTTGTGCACATTATGAGCGCTGGGAAAATTGTCAAAAGCGGGGGAGCGGAATTGGCGGAAGAAGTGGAAAAAAATGGATATGTTGAATTTTTGGTGAATTGACCATAATAAATTTTTATTATTTGAGTCTTATTTATATGATCGCACGCGACACCATCATCGCCGAATTCAAAACCATTTTTGACCCGGAAATCAATCTGGATATTTGGACAATGGGATTAATATATGAAATCAATATTAAAAATGAGAATGAAATTCATATCCTCATGACTTACACCACGCCCATGTGTCCGTTTGGCGCCCAAATAAAACAACAAGTTGCAGAAAAATTAACTGATCTGAATTTTAAAAAAATAGATATTGAAATCACTTTTAATCCGCCATGGAAACCAAGCGATGATTTGCGGATTATGCTGGGAATATAAAAAAATAAACTTAGTCGGTTTTTTTATAGAAAATGAGGTATAATATATTTTATTATAAAAAATATGTCCCAACCGCTTGCGATTAACTCACCCGAACCACTTGTGGCGAGCGTAGTCGAGCCAAAACTCCCTGACAATCTGCCCGAGGAAATTTCCCAAAAAATTCGTGCTGGCGGAAAAATTCGCCGAATTGTAATTGACCGTCAAGCTTGTATTGGCGCGCGTTCATGCGTGGTCGTAGCTCCAACCGTGTTTCAAATGGACGATGGAAATCTGGCGTTTGTGACTGATCCGGATAGTACAGATGAAGATACTATTTTAATGGCGGCACAATCGTGCCCTGTTCTCGCCATCAAATTATACGACGAAAACGGTAAACAAATATTCCCGGAAGAATAGCTTGATAATCCTGTCACATAATGTATCATAGGATTATTAATTATTTAACGAGATAATCTATGCCACGCATATTAGCTGAATACATTTGGATAGATGGCACAAAACCAAGCCCATTACTTCGCTCCAAAGCCAAAGTAATTGATGGACCAGTCCAGCGACTGACGGAAATTCCTGAATGGGGATTTGATGGCTCCAGCACAAATCAGGCCACTACTGGTTCCAGTGACTGTGTTTTACAGCCGGTATTTTTTTGCCCGGATCCAATCCGTGGTGGAAATAATATTTTGGTGATGACCGAAGTCTTTAATGCTGATGGAACAGTTCACGCCACTAATATCCGCGCCCATCTCCGCGAAGTGGCCGCGCAATATGCCACTCATGAACCATGGTTTGGGATTGAACAGGAATATACGCTGTTTAATAGCATCCAACCACTGGGTTTTCCTGAACATGGTTTTCCTGAACCGCAAGGAAAATATTATTGTGGCGTGGGGAGCGGGCGAGTGTACGGACGAGAAATCGTGGAACGCCACACCCAAGTCTGCCTCGCCGCTGGGCTGAGACTAGCGGGAATTAACGCGGAGGTCATGCCCGGTCAATGGGAATATCAAATCGGTCCGGTTGGACCACTTGAAGTGGCCGATGAGTTGTGGTTATCACGCTGGTTATTGGCGCGCATTGCGGAAAATTATAATGTCCGTGTTTCGTTTGATCCTAAACCAATCAAAGGGGATTGGAATGGCGCTGGCGCCCACACCAATTTCAGCACCAAAGCGATTCGTGAACCGGGTGGAATGCAGCATATTGAAGAAGCGTGTAAAAAACTGCAACTCTACCACGAACAACATGTTCCCTTATATGGTCATGGTAATGAAGAAAGACTAACCGGCCAACACGAAACCTGTAGTATTCGTGAATTCCGCTACGGTGTTAGTGACCGTGGCGCGTCAGTCCGAATTCCTTTGGCCGCTGCCAAAGCAGGGTATGGTTATTTAGAGGATCGACGACCGGCCGCTAATTGTGATCCGTACCAGGTCTGTGGGGCGATCGTTAAGACGGTTTGTGGGAATTGGTAAGATACCAATAAAAAAACCACCTGAAAAATTAAATTTTGACAGTTATTTTTTCAAAGAGTATTATGTAAATAATACTCTTTTTAGTATGAAAAAAATTAATCCGCCGACTGGCGGAAAAAAAATGATTATTTACCAAACCAAATCCGGTGCGCTTGAGCTCAAGGGTGATTTTTCGCGTGAGACGATATGGGCAACACTTGACCAGATTGCTTTGGTTTTTGGCCGCGACAAATCAGTTATTTCCCGTCATTTAACCAATATTTATAAAGAAAAAGAGCTCAACAGGGGAGCAACTGTTGCAAAAAATGCAACAGTTCAAATCGAAGGAAATCGCTCAGTAGAACGTATAATCGAGTACTTTAACCTTGATGTGATTATTTCTGTTGGGTACCGTGTGAATTCAAAAACAGCGACTGAATTCCGCCAATGGGCCACCAAAACCCTCCGCACTCATATTGTCGACGGCTTCACCATCAATAAATCCCGGATTAAACAAAATTATCAGGCGTTTTTGCAATCAGTCACTGATGTTCAGGCGAGGAAGAAGTAATTGTGAGTTTAATTTTCGACATCTTCATTCTCACCTTTATACAAACTTTTCACGCGATGATAGGCTTGAGTTTGTATTCTTTCACCAGCTGGTGTATTGTGAGTCAGCGCAAATGACCCAGTGCTCAAATCTCGTTTCGGATCTTCCGGTCGCGCGAGCGTGTTCAAATTGATGTATTCAAAAATAAAGTGCGCGTCGATTTCGTGTTTTTCATACATCTTGATCATTGTTTCTAGATAATCGGCTTGGGCTTTTTCATCGCGCAAGACCGGTAAAAATCCCATACCTCTTTTCAGTTTGCCTCGTTGCCAATCAATGACTGAATGAGCATAGCCTCCCAAATGTTTGGCGCCTTTGAATGGCGCAGTTCCGAATTCGGTTATAGCAACTGGTTTGCCATGGCTCTTATAGCGCTCCAATTCTTTGGCGTACTTGCCGCTGTTTAGAGCATCCTTGTATAAATTTACCCCAACAATATCAAAATGTTCCCAATCAATATCTTCATCAGGAAGTGAAGCATAGGTGATTTTTCCTTTAAAATGTTCGCGAGTTTGCAAAGCCAATTTTTTCGTGAGTTCTTGGACTCGCTGTTTGAATTGTTCTGTGTCAGGCAAAACTTTGTGCAGGCCAATTAGTTTTCCATATTTTTTGGCCATTTCCAAGGCTTTAAATTTTTTAAATTGGGCAATTCGGTCTGCATAATTTTCTTCTTCAAAAACAACCCGAGAGTCAATCATTAATTCATTACCAATCACCAACGTGATGTTATCGCCGTGTTCTAGACGCAATTGTTCGGCTTGTCCGGCAATTTTTAGTAATAAATCTAAAGTTTCAGTTTCTTCACCATTAATAAGACGAGGTGACAGCCAAACTTTAAGGCCTTTTTCCAAAGCAGTTTTGGCGGCCACGATTAAATTTTCCGGATTATCACCATAAATGCGCACTGAATCGCACCCCATTTCCTTGATATCCTCCAAATCTTTTTCAATATTTTGATTGATTGCTTCGTAGTCTACTTGATGTTCAGGATGGAATTTCATTCCGACTTCATAGTTTATGCCTCGGGATCGTTCCATATGTTATGAGATATGAGATAAAATTTTATCTGATCGCCAACCAATCACTCTCCACCTCTACCCGCACATTCGCCCCTTCCACTGCCTCGGCCGCAATAATTTTCATTGCCAATGGATCGAGCAATTCAGTTTGAATAACCCGCTTGAGCGGACGCGCGCCCAGATTCGGGTCATAGCCTTTTTTGGCCAGCCAATCTTTGGCTTCGTTTGTGACCGTGAGCGTAATTTTTTGTCTTTGCAGGCGCTCGGTGACTTGCGCGAGCTGGATGTCGACGATGGAACGCACGGCTTCGGAAGCGAGGGGGTGGAAGACAATGATTTCATCAATCCGATTCAAAAATTCCGGCTTGAAGTGATCTTTCAAACCTTCCATGACTTTGGCATTCATTTTTTCTTCCGCGGTTTTGTCTGACGTGTTACGGGTGTTTTCTCCAAAACCAAATTCACCGCGCCGGCCCATTTCCATAATCACATCACTGGCAATATTACTCGTCATGATAATTACCGTATTTTTGAAATTAACTTTGCGGCCTTTGGCATCGGTCAAATGACCATCTTCCAAAATCTGTAGCATAATGTTAAAAATATCCGGGTGCGCTTTTTCCACTTCATCAAATAAAATCACAGAATACGGTTTGCGCCGAATAATTTCGGTCAATTGTCCACCTTCATCAAAACCCACATACCCGGGCGGGGAGCCAATGAGACGCGACACCGCGTGCTTTTCCATATACTCGGTCATGTCAACCCGAACTAGCGCTTCGTCATCATTAAATAAAAACTCCGCCAATGATTTCGCTAGTTCAGTTTTACCCACACCGGTCGGACCCATAAAAATAAATGAACCAATCGGGCGTTTTTCTTCGGCAATACCCGCGCGTGAACGGCGAATCGCGTTGGACACGGCCGTAATGGCTTCATTTTGGCCAATCACGCGTTTACTCAAATCCGTTTCCATGTGCGCCAGTTTTTTGGTTTCATCTTCCAACATTTTGACCACGGGAATGCCGGTCCAGCGGGCGACCACGGCCGCAATATCTTTTTCCGTAACTTCTTCTTTTAGAATTCCACGTTTTTGTTGAATGTCCAATAATTTAGTTTGTACTTTTTGAATGGCTTCTTCAGTCATGGGAATTTTGCCATAGCGAATCTCCGCGACTTTTTGTAAATCACCGCGACGCTCTTCAATTTCCGCTTGCTGTTTTAATTTTTCAATGTCTTTTTTGTATTCGCGAATTTTCGTAATGATTTCTTTTTCACTGTGCCATTGCATTTCCAATGCTTGCGTTTTTTCTTTTAAATTCGCCAAGTCTTCTTTTAATTTTTGCTGACGCTCACGCGATTCCGCATCTTCTTCTTTTTTAAGCGCGCGCAATTCAATTTCAATTTTCATGATTTGCCGTTTCATTTTATCCAAATCATCGGGCATAGAATCAATTTGCATTTTGAGCGCTGATGCGGCTTCGTCAATTAAATCAATGGCTTTATCGGGCAAAAAACGATCAGTAATATAACGCATGGAAAGTGTCACCGCGGCGACCGCAGCCGGATCAGTAATGCGCACTCCGTGATGTACTTCATATTTTTCTTTAATGCCACGCAAAATCGCCACTGCGTCATCTTCACTCGGTTCATTCACAAGTACGGGCTGAAAACGCCGTTCAAACGCCGCGTCTTTTTCAATATGCCGTTGATATTCCTTCAATGTAGTCGCGCCAATAATATGCAATTCACCACGCGCCAGGCCAGGTTTGAGCATATTACTCGCGTCCACCGCGCCTTCGGAACTGCCCGCGCCAACAATGGAATGTAATTCATCAATAAATAAAATAACCTTGGCTCGCGCTTCTGTCACTTCTTTTATTACGGCTTTAAAACGCTCTTCAAATTCACCGCGAAATTTGGTGCCCGCGACCAAGGATCCAACGTCAAGGGAAATAATTTCTTTGTCTTTCAAAGTTTCCGGCACATCACCATTCACAATTCGTTGCGCCAAACCTTCGGCCACCGCGGTTTTTCCCACACCCGGTTCACCAATCAAAACCGGATTATTTTTGGTTCTTCGCGACAGCACTTGCATTACGCGGCGAATCTCATCATCGCGTCCAATGACCGGATCCAATTTTTCTTTGCGGGCGCGATCAGTTAAATTTATGCCGTATTTTTCCAAAGCCTGGTATTTACTTTCCGGCTCAGGCGAATCAACACGTTGTGTTCCGCGAATTGCCGCGAGTGCCTTCAAGACATCAGCATAATGAACAGCTTGACGCGACAAAGCATCGCTAATTGGATTTTTGTTCGCCAAATACGCCAACAAAATATGCTCAACGCTGATATATTCATCGTGAATTTTACGCGCTTCATTATCCGCGGATTGTAATATATACATCGTGGCTTGGCCAAGTAAAACTTGACCCATAACGCGCGGCATCAGCGCCGTTCCCATTTTTGGCAAAAAATCAATCATCCTCTGCAATTCTTCATTTAACTGCACAGTATTAACATTTAATTTTTTCAAAACAGAAAGAACAACACCTTCATCTTGTTGCAGTAATGCCAAAAATAAATGTGGAGGTTCCACTTGTTGTTGACCATTTTCCGTCGCAATTTCCTGCGCCGATTGAATGGCTTCTTGTGATTTATGAGTAAAATTTTGCGGAGGCATATTTTTATAATTATTTTGTCGCCTTGCTCACAGCGTCAATCACAAAATTAACAATACTGTACGCGCTCAAAATTATTACTAAACCAATAGCCAAATTAATGAGAATTTTGCGCGCGCTTTTTACTTCGTCATCTTTACCGCCAGAAGTCATCCATTTAAATCCGGCCCACAAAACAATAATAACCACAATAATTCCCAAATAACCCAAACCGGAATTAATCAGATTGCCGACGATTACGCGCGGATCAGCTGTTCCTAAATTGATGGAAGAAGTCCAGCTCATATGCTTAAAGTCTACTGGAATTAAGAATAAAAAGCAATGTTTTTTTTAGTTGACTTAGCGCTAATTTACCGGTAAAATACTAGCCAATATGTCAAATCGAGAAATTCTGGGAGTCAAAATTAATCTAGTCAATAAAACAGAGGCTCTACAATTGGCGCAAAATTTTTTATATTCTTCAAAACCAAACGCCATTTTCACCCCTAATCCGGAAATGCTCGTTGAAGCCAGTCGTGACCTAGAATTTAAAAATATTCTTAACCAAGGCGACCTTAATATCTGTGATGGTTTTGGTCTTAAACTCGTTGCGCCAAAATTAACTCGTATTTCCGGCGCGGATTTTATGCTGGATTTGTGCGCTCTGGCCGAACAGGAGCAAAAGAGCGTATACTTGCTGGGATCAGACGACAGCGAAATAGTGGAAAAAGCCGGGCAAAATTTACAACAAAAATTTTCTCGCTTAAAAATCGCCGGCACTGATCACGGCTACGTAATTGAATTGGTAAAAACTGAACAGGGAAGCATATTGCAATATAATAAAGATGAGCGCGCGGAAACAATACATCGGATTATTATGTCCGCGCCCGATATTCTACTTGTTGCATTTGGACACAACAAGCAGGAAAAATGGATTATGGAAAATGTCAATGAATTGCCGAGCGTCAAAATCGCCATGGGAGTTGGTGGAGCATTTGATTATTTAAGTGGAAAAATTAAACGCGCGCCGAAAATTTTTCAAAAAATTGGAATGGAGTGGCTGTGGCGATTAATTAATGAACCAAAACGAATTAAAAGAATTTGGAATGCAACGTTTGTTTTTCTTTATTATTTTTTACGAAATAAATAAATATGCTCACCGCCGCCACCATCAAACATCTGAACCAACTCCAACAAAAAAAATACCGCGCGGAATTTAAAGAGTTTATTGTTGAAGGAGTGAAGGGAGTAAAAGAAGCAATCGAATCAGACGCGGAAATTATTATCATAATCATTGACGGAAAATTGCGCGATGAACCGGAATTTCTTGAACTTGTAAAAATGGCTTCGGCACACGAAATCGCTTTTGATTTTTGCAGTCGCGCGGATATCGGAGAAATCAAAACCACGGACACCTTTCCCGGAGTTTTGGCAGTCGTCAGTTCGGCTGACATCGGACTTGACGAAATCGCGCGGGGCACGATTATCGCACTTGATGGGCTCAAAGATCCGGGAAATCTCGGCACAATTATTCGCACAGCGGATTGGTTTGGCGTGTCACGCTTAATTCTTGGGGAAGATACAGTTGATCCTTATAATCCCAAAGTCGTGCGCAGTACAATGGGCTCAATTTTTCGCGTTGATATTTTTGAAAGCGTGGATTTGGCACATTCTTTGGATTGGCTCAAAAAAAAATATGGCTATCGCGTGATTGCGCTCACTATGGATGGCGCGCCACTGCCACCAAGTATAGATTATCGCACCGCAGACAAAATTATTTTATTATTTGGCAGTGAATCGCACGGCATCAGTCCCAAACTTGAAAAAATTATTGATTCTCGTTACACTATCCGTGGAAATAGTCAGGCCGAATCACTGAATGTCGCTGTCGCGGCCGGAATTACTCTTTCACGCATAAAATAAAAATATGGAAGATGAATCCGGATATCAGCCCGGTTCTCATGAACCAGTAAGAGAGCGGGAACCACGTATTCATGTTACTTTTTTCTTTTCCGCTCACGACACTGCTGAGGATTTTGCCAAACTTGATCCGCTCATTAAAGCCGCGGATGTTTATATACCCGAAGCAAGTGGTTGGAATCAAGCTGATCTCGAAGAAACGCAAAAAATTTCCCAAGGAGAAATTACACCAAAAGCCTTATCAAAACCAATTAGTGAACGTACTGCTAGTGATGTAGAAATTATATTACTTTACAATTCAAAAAAAGAAATCGCTTTTATAGACATTCCTGAGGATCATCGGCTTAACGATGGTGATGTTCCAATCCGTGATAATATAGACAGAGCCACAACTTCAATTGAAGCTGGTCTTGGCTATGATATAGCCATATTTGAATTCGGAGAAGCAATAAAAAAATATGCAGCTTGGATGAAAGAGAAAGACGCCTATTTATCCAGTCGACTGCAAGAATTGTTACAGCAAATTCCAGAAAAATTTCCTGCCCTACGAACAAAAGATGACATACAAGTGGTGGTTCAACTTGGAGTATGCCATACACCGGTGCGACATATGCTGTCTGAAGTTGATAATGTCAAAATGAAAACAAACGAAAAAGTTCAGATACTAACAGTTAAGGATGAAATCACACGGCGTATTAATCAAGGTATGGAATGCTCACGCGAACTCATCGAGCAAGGCATAGCGGAAAATTTATTGATTAATATGTAAATTAAACTAGCGTTGTATACAGTCATGAAGTAAAATAATCATACTTCTAACTGTACCA